>NZ_VPEP01000037.1:0-9356 GCF_013417035.1 Acinetobacter sp. YH16053 | reverse complement strand
AGTTATAGTGACAGCGGAGCTCAACTTTATAAAGTTGAAAGGTTCGATGAGGAGCAAGCCTACACAATCATGGCTGTTGAACCGATGAACATCACGGTATGGATGTTTAATCCCAATGTTGAAGCCATTTCAGCGGATCTACAACTTCTCTATGCTGATTTAAGAGACTACGGTACGTTTAATCATCAATCTGAGTGGATTAATTACTACATCAACCGGATTGCTCCTATTTATCAAAAGCAAAGCCAAGTCGATTCACTGATGAGTCAAAGCTTTGATTTCTTTTTTCAGACGAAGGATGAATATGTGTTTGGCCATATTCCCAACACCCAAAAGACAGCACTAGAATTCAAAGAAATTTCATCGAATATTAAGTCTATTTAACATAATGGTGATTATACGAAGTACACTTGTATATTAATATAATTATCAATTACTTAAAATTTTAGTCATGACTAAGAAATCAGCAAAAAGTCGCTTTTGTAATAAGTTGGTGAGTTTTTAAGCGAATATGTAACATTTTGCCATTAAAATTGATTAAAAAACGATCAATTTAGCAGTCAGCGCCCATTTCATACGGATCTAGGTTCCAAAACTATCCCCAATTGCTGTGGATAAAATTTAGGCTATTTTGTACGCCTGGGCTTACGTGAATTCCGGCCCTTTGCGGCTATTCAGAATACTGGAACTTTCTTATGATGGGGACATAGAGAGCAGGAAGCTCCATACAAGAATAACAAGAGATAAGCATAAGGACTGCAAGGTACGACAGGAGTTATACCAAGCGAACCAATATGAAAAACCCCGGCAGGATGCCGGGGTTTTTTATTATCTAAAATTTTTAAATTAGAGTTGGATGAGCATCCAGAATACGAATTAGAGTCGCTGCAGGACCAGTCGGATAGCGACGGCCTTGTTCCCAGTTTTGTAGGGTTCTGGCACTAATATGCAAACGTGCAGCAAACTCTGCCTGGGTTAAGCCTGTCTTCTCACGTACTTCCTTAATATCTGGCAATTCAAGCTCAGTTACCCGGCTTGCTTTCATTTCATTGCGTTTGATGGCACCAGCTTCTTTGATTGAAGCAACCAGGTCATCAAATAAGTTGTTATCCATGAAATTGCTCCTTCACTAATTGACGCAAAATAGAGGTCTCTTTGTCTGTCAGGTTATCTTTCACAGACTTTGGATAAGCCACCAGGAAAAAGATCTGATCATCCTCTGTGACCCAATAATAGATCACCCGGATACCGCCACTTTTACCTTTATTGCCTTGAGCACAGCGTACTTTACGAATTCCACCGCCATTCTTGATTAAGTCGCCCTTATCAGGCTGTACCAAGAGATCTTGCTGGAGCTGACGATACTCTTCATCACTCACAAGCTCTTTAATTTGCTTGGTAAAAATACTGGTTTCAATGAATAACATAGGTTGAAGTACGTCAATGGCGTATAAGAAGTTTAGCAGTTCTAGAATGAAAAAACGAGAGCAGTAGGCTCTCGTTTCGCATAATCCGTATTATGTTAATTGTAGGAAAACTCAATAATAAGATTGGTGTTTTAATAATCATCCTAGTATTACCAATGCTTCTATATAGAGATTACAGCACTAAATTGTGCTACATTGTATTTCTCTATTGGAGCCCAAAGATGTCCATCAAACCAACCACTACAATCCGTATTGATCTAGATGTTAAAAAAAGTGCTAGCAAAATATTTGATGAAATTGGTATTAGCATGTCCACAGCGATTAATACATTTCTTAAAACTGTTGTTCGTGAGGGAAAGATGCCATTTGATATAAATATCGAGCGTCCAATAGTTCAATTGAAATCTGGAAATGCCACTCTTAATAATGCATTTATTGTTAAAAAAGATGAATTTTACACTCAATATGAAGATGTTTTTGTGGAAATGATGAACCATAGAAGGCATTTCAAGGGAAAAACTATACTTTGTAATTGTGATGATCCATTTGAATCAGCTTTCTTTAGATTCTTTATACTTCATTTCGATGACTTAGAATTAGCGGGTCTAATATCCACTTGCTATTCAGAATCTAGTTTAGCAGGCCAAGAATATCCTCTAAATGGGGGAACTAGTGCCTATAAAGCAGTAGTAAAAGAGGTACCTAACCATAGTTTAGAAAGACCTGATGGTTCTTTAGACTTAGAATCTTTATTTGCTATACCGAGTAACTCTCTTGTACATTTAAATGGTAATGGTGATTTTCGTTCAAAAGAATGTGAAACTCTATTACAAGAAGCAGATATTGTAGTCACTAATCCTCCCTTCAGTCTTTTCCGTGAATATATTAGTTTGCTAATGCAGCATAAAAAAAAGTTTATTATTCTTGGAAATATGAATGCATCAACATGCAAGGAAATATTCCCACTCTTTCGTGATAATAAAATTTGGTATGGTGATTCTATAAGATCAGGAGATCGTAAGTTTTATGTTCCTGATGACTATCCATTAAATGCAAGTAATTGTGGGATAGATGATACAGGGCGCCGCTTTATTAGAGTCAAAGGTGTTCGTTGGTTTACTAATTTAGATACCACTAGACGTCATGAAAATTTAGTTTTAACTAAAGCATATAATTCAAATGATTATCCAAAATATGAAAATTATGATGCCATTGAGGTTAACCGCACTCAAAATATTCCAGTAGATTATGATGGCTTAATGGGTGTACCTATTACATTCCTTGATAAATATAATCCAGATCAATTTGAAATTGTAATGCTTGCTAATGGTAATGCACGTTCCAATGTACCTTCTGATGTTCTTTCACAAGTAAAATACTTACAACACTCTGAGGATAGAGGAGGGGTCGGTATAATCAATGGTCAAAGAGTTTATGCAAGAATTCTAATTCAAAGGAAATGTTGATGAGCTCAATATTACGAGTGCCTTGTTCATATCAAGGTGGTAAACAACGTGTAGCATCTCAAATAGTTGATGTAATTCTAAACTCTTCTACTGACTCCAATACTCAATTCTATGATTTATGTTGTGGTTCAGGTGCAATTTCTATTGAATTAGTTAATCGAGGTATAGATCCAACACGTATCTCTATGCTTGATATTAGTTCTTGGGGGGCTTTTTGGTCAGCTATAGGATCTAATACTTTTAATATGGATGTTTTTGATCAATTTTTAGCAGAGTTACCTAGTAGTCAAAAAGATTTTAAAGAGCATTTATCTACTCTTTCTAAACTACCAATAGATAAACATGAAGTGGAACTTTATCCAATCCTTCAAGCTTGTTCCTTTGGTGGAAAACAAATCTATCGTAAGGAAAAAAATTGGGCAAATGCTTGTTTTAGAGACTATTGGGAACCAACTGAAACAAGTATTCGTCGTAGTCCTGCAAATGCTATGCAACCATCTCCGAATGAATTAAGACGGAGAATAAATACTATTGTAAACAAAATGAGTGGAGTAACTTGTTTCAATATGGATATTATGGAATTACTCAGTATTCCATTTCCTACAAACTCGATTGTTTATGTTGATCCACCATATCAACATACAACAGGATACGCATACAGTTTTGATTTAAACTTTTTCGTTAAGCGATTTCGAGAAATAAATAATGTTCCTTTATTTATTTCTGAAGGAATTCCATTAAGTGAAGATACAATTATGCTTAACTTTGGTGGTGCAAATGGTGGCATTAGCGGAGCTAGAAAAAATAAGCACCAAGAATGGTTAAGCCGTTTTTAAAATAATCCAAATTGCTTAGCATTTTTTGAAGAACCATTCCTACCTAAGATTCGTGAAGATAATTTAAAATTAGCCATTTCTGATTCTGAATATACAGATAAAGAGTAGTAATCTTCACGAATCTTAGTAAAGGTTATTATTTTTTCGACTAAGTAATATCCTTCTTCTTTTGCTCTAAAAGCATCTGTAATTTTTATATTATTAGAGCTTACTCCTTTAATCTGAAGGCGCCACGTACCATTTGCATTATCTCCTGTAGGGAAGAGTATCTCATTGCCAATATAATCAACCCCATCAAACTCTAATGTAATTAGTTTACGTTTATGACTACTTAAAGGATCTACTCCAAAAAAATACACTGTACCTAGCATCAACTTAGAATCATTAAATTCAAAAATAGTTCCTTTCGGATCTCCTCTTTCAACTAAAGATTTCATTGATAAATCTAAAATATTTCTTGATCCACCAGTCATTCGCTTCGTTTCAAACCAAATTGTCTGGATACCAGGTGAGACTGTACCTGTACTAGTAGGTGAGACTGTACCTGTACTGGCAGGTGAGACTGTACCTGTACTAGTAGGTGAGACTGTACCTGTACTAGTAGGTGAGACTGTACCTGTACTAGTAGGTTCTTTCTGTGACTTAACTATTGTTTTTAGTTTAACTTTTGGAATATTTGGAGAGCTAGGACTCCATACTATATGATTTCTAACAGGAACAAAAATTTTCTTACTTTCATCCTCTAGAAAACCATTATTTAGTAAATTATCTAACTGATGCTTACTTTTTAAATGAATACAATCAGCCTTTATGATATTTAAATTCATCATTATTGTTTGTATTAAATCCCAATTAGAATGATTTATATACAATAAAATATTGGCTTCAATATTGGTTTCAAATCCTCCAGAAGTTAGGTTGGAGCTTCCAACACTCAATACTCCTTCCTTTGAAGCTTCTTCATAGAAACAAAAAACTTTAGGATGAAAAATCTGTTGGGGAGTACCAGTATTAACCAAATAAATATCTTGATGTACATTCTTATCTAGAAGATATTCTAAAGCTTGCTTAGACGTTACTCCATTATTTATTCCTATGAAAAATATTATTTTTTTATTGTTTAGAACATTATTACAAATGATATCAGCACCATTTTTTCGCGCAAAAGCAACACTAATGATACCTTCATTATAATTAAAAGAGGCTGTAGCTAATTCATTAACAAAATCAGCGCCATCAAGACGTTGAAAAAAGATTTTTGGTGAAGGCATTTGATTCCATCAATTTTGCTATACTCCTTTTTTAAGTTTAACCCAAATATTAACGAGTAAATTAATGCTTTGCTAAAATTTATCTAATTTAAAAAGATTTTATGTTTTTTCAGCCTTATCCATTTAACATAAAGTTTCTTATACGAAATTTGGTTCAAAAAAAATGCCACTTTAAAGAGGCATTTATCAATTCAGACTATAAATTTTTTTCTCAATTCATCAAAACTTTGACCATAGATGAAATCAAAATCTCTGATCCTAAGATGCCTAAATTTTTCTTCATATTGAACAGAATATAGGGTTACATAAGGATCATCACTAAGATGTACCTCAGTACAATAAGCAAGATCTTGTCTTCCATTATAACTATAGAAGACAAAACTTTCGTATAATTCAAACAAAGCATTCTTAGAAATGAAACTATGATCTGCTTTTAACTGAAAGTTTGAAGTAGAAGAATATATAGGTAACAAAAAAAACTCCCAAAAGCGCTAATATCTGATTTAGGCTCACTTGGACACTTAACTAAGAAAACAAACCAAAAGTAGTTTCCAAAGCGCTAATATCTGATTTAGGCTCACTTGGACACTTTATCCAAGTAGCCACAACTGATTTAGATACACAGAGTTCACTTGCAATTTTTCTACAGCTCAAACCTTGTGAATGTAGATCCCTTGCCTGCCTCCTCAGCTCATCATATTTTGCAGATCTTACTTTTCCACCTTTAATGCCACCCAATCGCCCCTTATATTTTTGGCGATCAATGAACTCCTGATAACAATATGGGTCTTTTTTCCAACAATAGCGCGCAATAGACTTAGCAATGCCTTTCACCTCTCCATAGGTCATAGGTTGAATCAAACCCTGATTTAGCTTCACGCAATGCTGAATTACACTCTCAAGCCAAACAGAATATGTGCTCCCTCTATACTTCCGTATTTCTTTATATGCCCAATGACGAGCTGTATGGAATACAAAACAATTACGTCCTAAACCTATCGCTTCATCTTGTTTAATTTCTCTTTTAGCATCATTCCAAGTTAAGTCTAAGTTTCTTGCTAGCTCATTTAAGGTATAAGGTTTTTCCCGTAAACACGTAGTTTTCCAAAAACTAGACATAGGATTTTTAGCTACTAGATGTGTATATGCGGGATCTGCTTTGAACAACTCTCCAAGTTTATGTCGAATGGCATTTGCATAGAGAATTGGTCTTTGACGACTAGCATCAGTGGTATAAATCGGTGTTTTTAACTGGAATAAAATATGAGAACGACCATTGTAAGGATTAGCAATTACTAAGTTTGGTAATGGTACTCCTACTAGTCCATATAATATTTCTGATAATGAAGCCTCATAATCCAAATCAAATACTAGATAATGTAAATAATAAGGACTGTTTGGCTGTATATATCTGTATTTTATAGAAATTTCTTTAGGCATGATCATCAGACCATAATCCAAATTATCTGCACAGTAAGGCTTTTTAGGTAATCTGTCTTGAAATTGATCAAGCAGAAAAGATAATTGTTGCATTTGCTTATCTTCACTATTTGCAAATGCACAATGACCATGTATTATTAATACAGTTCATGTGCAAGCATGTTCTAAGAATTCAAGCCCTGTAACTTCTCTTCCGCCAAGATTTGAAAGTTACGGGGCTTTTTCATATCTGTAGTTTATACAATATATCTATTTTGTTTTTCAATTCAATCAAAAAGTATATATAAGATAAAACTTTTTTTATAAACTTACGTAAGTTACATAAGTTATTTAAGTTACGTAAAAAGTTAACTATGTGAATACATTGATCTTCTCTATTATTAGAATATACTTAAGTTAAATAAGTTACGTAAGTTAAATAAAAATGATCATATTAGTTGGTGGTGAAAAAGGTGGATCTGGCAAAAGTTGTTTAGCCCAAAATCTAGCAGTTTATTTACAAGCAAATAATCGAGATATCTTATTACTCGATGCAGATCCACAAGGTACGACAACTGACTGGATCAAAGAACGAGATGAAAATTCAGCTGTAAAAAGCATTCCATCAGTACAAGCTTCAGGGAACATTCGACAAATCCTAATGGATTTATCGAAGCGATACCAAGACATCATTATTGATGCTGGTGGACAGGATTCTGAAGCCTTACGTTCGGCAATGACTGTTTCCACTCATATGCTTTTGCCTTTCCGTCCTAAAAGACGAGATCTCAAAACATTAGTACATGTCGAAAAATTAATACGTCTTGCAAAAGCTGTTAATCCTGAACTCTATACGAGAGCAGTCATTACTCAATGTCCTACTTTACCGAGTCAAGTTCAACGCATCTTAGATGCTAAAGAAGCATGTGAATCGTTTGATCTCATCCCATTAAATAATTTTACGTGTAATCGAAATATATATGACGATGCTGATGAAAATGGATTATCCGTTTTTGAAATGTCATCTGATGAAAAAGCCAAGCAAGAAATTGAACAAATCGCTAAAGAGTTTTTAGGAGACCTCTAATGGCTTTAAAAGGTTTAAAAAGAGAAGATCAAACTTCTAAAAATGAAAAATTAGTGAATGATTTTATTTCTGGCGCATCAAAAAATGTTCAGGAACTAACCCCATCAAATGCTAAATTTCAAAGATATACATTTTCGTTAACAGAAGATGTAAGTGAGCAAATTAATGATCTGAAGGTTAAATGTCGTGTTGCTAAAGCAAATCGGTCTATCATTCTTAAAGCTGCTGTTAGTCAGCTCAATACTTTATCGGATGAAGATTTACATAATTTGATTAAGAAAGAGTTAGGCTACTAATTTTGAGCCACCTTCAGGGTGGCTTTTCTATTTTCAGCTAGCACTAGATTCCTTATAAAACGTATTAAAATTCTATAAATAAAAAAATCAATCACTTGTAAAAAGTTATGCAATTTTTGGAAGTATTTACATAAAAATTACTGTTTTATATTTTTAAATCATATATTTATTTTAAGAAATACCCTGAAAAAATCTAAATTTTTTTAGTGGCATCCTGTAAGGTGCGTATGGTGTGTCTTAAAAAAATCGGTTGAAAACCGATTTTAGAGCGTCAACAAAATTAAGGCTTTCAAGTGATCAAAAATAAACCTTCGTTCAATAAGAAAAAGTGGCTGAGAAATCATCTAGACGATGTTTTACGCCTAAAAAAAGATGGTTTGACCTATCAATCCATCATCCAAGTGCTCAAAAAAGACTTAAATATGCCCTTTGACTTGGAAGAATCACTGTTAAGTCGTTATCTCAAAGAGTTTGCAGAAGATGAATCAACCACTTTAAAGACCAAAACAGCCTTAACAAACAAAGTTGAACGGCAGATAGACCGGCTTACTCGTCAAAATAATGAAATACAAAACCTGAAACGTCGTTTAGACCGTATGGCCGAACGTGAAATGCAGATGCAGATTCAAAATACGGAATTAAAAGAACGTAATCAGGTTTTAGAAAACAAGTTCTTAGATGGCGATGCACGTATAGAAGACCTTTTACGCTACAAAGGATTGCACAATTCAAAGTGGAAGATTGCAGAACTAGAGCAGAAAAACGATGAGCTATTCCAAACAGTTTTGATGCTTGAAAGACATACTGAACGATTAGCAAAGCCTCATGAACAGGCTGATGAAAAAATTAGACAGCTTGAGAATGAACTTTCACAGATCAAAGGGAAATATGAACAACTAGAGCAAAATCAGCGACTATCCAATCAAGAACTTAAACAACTTGAACTGACGATTAACACCTTAAAAAACGAAAAACAGGCTCTAGAAAAACAACTTGCCGAAAAAGAAACGCCCATTATTCACCAAGACCAAGAAAAAATTGATCAACTCACACAGGAACGGCAGAAATTCCTCCAAGAAAGAAATCAACTACACATGCTATCTAAGCGTCTAAAAAGCGATTTAAGCAATTCTGAACATCAACTGAGGGAAGTATCGAACCTACTGCATGAAAGCCAAAATAACGCCAAAAAGAAGGATTTATGGCGTGTTTTGGCTCTGAGTTTTGGTTGCTTGGCTGTTATCTTCTTATTGATGTGTATTTTCCTCTAAGACCGTATTTTGTTTGGGCCATTATTTCAGTCCAAGAGGGCTGAAATTGGCTCAAATAAAATGCGGTCATTATGTTTTTTGGCTAAACAAAGCCGTGGAACATTGTTTATTTATTAATCGTGGAACATGAAAAATTGCCAAAACAGCCTAAGAGTGACTGCTTAGGCTGTTTCTACATGAATAAGACATTGTTTAAAAAGGGATTTTAAGAGGCGTTTCGTATAACGTGTATTATGTTAATTTTAGAAATAATTAATTACTACACATATTGCCAAAGATCAGG
>NZ_VPEP01000036.1:0-9368 GCF_013417035.1 Acinetobacter sp. YH16053 | reverse complement strand
TACCACCCGAAAAGCCGAATTGGACGCAGACAATAAAATCACTCTGACCACCAAAACCGATATTGAACTCAGCAACGCCAAACGAAAAAGCCTTGGTATAGGGACAACCCAAGAAGACATTAAGCAAATTCGAGAAACATGGGCAGACTTAGCCAATAAAGCATTGGAACGTGCAGGCTACCGAGAAAAAATAGACCACCGCAGCTATGCCGATCAGAACAACGGACTGCAAGCCACGATTCATGAAGGGACTTCGGTCACTCAATTACGCAGAAAAGGCATCGGCACCGAAATCAGCCGTTATAACGACAAGGTAAAACAGCACAACGCCCAATACCTGAATCAAAAAGAACAGCACAAAGAAACCACGCTACAGCGTGGCTTTAACCGTGTTGAGCAAGGCTTTGACCAATGGCAAAAAGACCAAGAAGCCAAACGCCTAGAGCTAGAACGCCAAGCGGAAAAACAGCGAGAAATGAAACGAGCCGAGCAAAAGGCATCACCTAATTTGAATAAAGGCGGATGGTCACGATGAGCAACCAAAACGATGATTTAGACGACCAGTTATATATTTTATTGGCTTCCATGAAGGAATACAGGGAAGCCATAGCAGACGATAAGAAGCGATTAGAGACATTTTACACCCAAGTAGCTAGTGGGGTACTAGATAAGGCTGAAAAGTCACTACAGGAGACAAATAAACAAGCTATAGGGGCATTAAAGAGCCGTATTGAGGAGTTAGATAAAGCAACTAGCCGTCTTAACTATCAATTTATTGCCGTGTTTGCCAGCGCCTTTGTAGCGTTGGTAATGGTGCTGTTCTTGGCGTTATTTTTATTTGTCCCAAGTATGGATGAAATCCAGCAGCGCAGATCGGAAGTAAACAACCTGAAAAAATACAGTTTAGATCTATCAAAATGTGATGGGAAAACATGCGTTAAAGTGATGACAAAACAATGTGGCTATGGGAAAAATGGCGATTATTGTGTGATTGACCCTAAATAATTGCCGCTGGTACTTTGCTCTGCTCCTCCCAAACCTATCAGATATTTAGTGTCGCAAAGTTGCCCGACTTTGAAATATGGCTAAAGCCATATTTCAAAGCATCGAGCTAAATTTTGGTTTCTTATGTCATATCTATTTGCAATGGGAAAAGGCATGCTAAAACATTAAAAGAAGGAATAAATAATGAGAAAGCATTTGATTTTCCTATTTTTTATAATGATGCTTTTTATTTTAGCTATAGTTATTAAGATCGAAAATGATCAGAAAAAAGAGCAACAGTTAAGTAAATTGAAGCTAATTGAAAAGAAAATTAATTAAGTAAAAACTGAGTTATACTTTTTTGATAACGATAATAACTAAGCCCAGAAAGCGCCTAATCTCAGCACTGCACCTGCTGGGATTTTTTTTCTTATGCTTAATTACTTACTTTCCGATATAGATTATGAATGTATGTATTTTACCAATAGGTAAAGTGCAAGGATATAAGATAAAAGAAAGGATGCTTTAAGAAAGCAGTCTAAAAATTACTAATTTTATATAATAATTTTTTTTATTATATATACTTAACTATTTATATCTTAAGACGAATTACCAATGACCGCTATACGATTATTATATGTAAGTAAGTTCAGGTCTAAAATTTATTCTAAGAGTGAACTTTATGAAATTTTAACCGAAGCATTAAAGTTTAATGGAGCAAATCAGATCTATGGGGCTCTTTACTATGGAAATGATTACTTTGTTCAATGTTTAGAGGGGCAAGAAGATAAAGTAAAGCATCTTTTTCATGACAAAATCTTAAAAGATCCGCGTCATGAAAATTGTGAAGTTCTTTATCTTGAGAAGATCAGTACATATCTCTTTTCTAATTGGTATATGAAATATGCCAATATTGATCAGGATATAGTTAAGTTTTTCTCTAAAAATCATAATGATATTTTTAATCCATACTTATTAAATAGCTCTACAATCCCACCTCTTATAGAGTTATTAAGTCAGCATGCAGATAATTTTTCTATATTAAAAAGTAAAGCTTTAATTACTTCGAATCCAATTTGGATTAAAAAATTAGCATAATAGACCTTATACGAAATACAACTGTTTTTCCCTTCAAGATCATTATATTAGAGATTGCTGCCTTGAATCATAGAGCAACAGGGCGGCAACTCCTCTATTTATCATGTTCCAAGTTTGATATTTGATCGTTGTTCCACGGTACTGATTAAATATTTTAATAAAAAACTCATTCTAGTAAGAGCCGAGCAAGTGCCTACGAGCGATCACCTGGTATCAAAATTCATGCGTTTTTCTCTCTGATTACAAAGTCTGTTTTTTAAAGCAAAAAAAGGAAGGGATAACCCTTCCTTTTTTCTATTTAACTGGCTTGTCGATATTCAAACCTTCTTAAAAAATCTTGAATTGCCTGTTCTTTCAACAATTCACTAATTAATAAAGATGGTATGAAGTACACTTTTACTCGCACACGTTTTTTCAGTTTTGAATCTTCAGATAAATAGTGATCTTCAATATTCCATCCATCACTACGTAATTCGCTAATACGACACGCAGAGTAACTAGAATCAATAGACGACCACATATCTTTGTTTTTAACAGGCACCCTATTTAATAAGCGGTGCAAGATATGTGCTTTATGTGTATCTACTGCCGGTAAAACTGGAATCATGATGATTCCTCCATTGTAAAAAATGGAGGTTAATCAGCCTTATCTGTTCGCTAACTTGAACAAATTGTTTATCAATGATAGAATCGTTTATGCATTTTAAACGTAAATCATTAATTCTTATGGCTTTTTTAACCTCCTTTGGTTTGATTTGTTAGCTATTTGATATTAAAGATTTCAAAAAAGGTACTTGTTGACGCAAGTGCCTTTTTTTTGCTTTATTTTCAAACAGTTCAAACTCTAACATAGGAATACATAAAAATATAGTCCCTATGCTCACAGTTTCGCGTATTTCGAACGTTTACATGTAAACATATGGTTGTATACCTATTTTCTTTTAATCGGCCGTAAACAGCCTTACACGAAGAATTAGAATTAATTATAAAAAATTATTTTCAATTGTATTAAATAAAAAATCCTTTTTTATCTTTTTAATAAGCTTTTAAAAGCTTTTAGACCCCCTTCAAACCCTTTATTCATAAGGCTTTCAAACTTTAAAAAACTACAAATGGAGGATATTAAGCTACAAATGGAGGACTAAATCAGTTTTTAAAACTACAAATGGAGGAATTTAAAACTACAAATGGAGGACATTAAGCTACATTATTTTTATTGTAGTTTTGTTAAAAAGCTACAAAAATAATAGCTAAAAAAACAGCAGCTTGGTATTTTGCAAATTACATTGCTCAGTATGTAGTTTTCAAATGGAAGATAAAAAAACCTATCCACCTTCATGGGTGGTCATACAAAATAATATTCAAGAATGCTTTAAAAGCATGTCTATCGATGAAAAGCGTTTATTGGTTTTAGCAAGTCCTATCGCTAGAGTTACCAACGCTACCGAAAAAGACCCCATTACTATTACTGCTGAAAACTTTGCTAAAGAGTGCAATATAAAAACCCACTCTGCATATAAGTCGATGGAGGAAGCTAGTAAGCATATGCTGCGTAGGTACTTTACCTATACAGATGAAAAGGGGAAAAAAGTTTCTTGTTCTTGGGTAATCCGAGCAAAATACGACAATGGAGCAATATCAATTTGCTTTCCTGAGGAAGTTCTTTTAATGCTAAAAGAATTTGATAAGCTCAACCCTTACACCAAATATAAAAAAGAAGTGGTACTCAGACTTAAAAAAGATTATTCCTTTGACCTGTATCATCTTGCCAAGAAATATCAGGGTCTAGGTAAATTTGAATTAAGTTTAGATCGTATAAAAACAGAGTTAGGATTGCCTAAGTCTTATGATCGAATGTCTAATTTAAAAACCCGTGTTTTAGAGCCTTCTTTAGAAGAAATTAACTCTCAAACAGATTTAAATCTAACTTATGAAAATATAAAAGAGGGTAGAACTGTTGTGGGGTTTAGATTCAAAGTTAAAGAAAAATTTGAAAAGCCAAAAATCAACTCAAGTCGAGATATGAATACCGTCGATATGTTTTTCAAAATGACTGATGGGCAAATTAATATGTTTGGAAATCAGCTTGCCAAATTACCGGGCCTATCACATTTAGCTGTTGGTAATGAGAGTTATGAGGCTTTAGCTAGTCGAATTAAAGACATGCTGATAGACCCTGAAAAACAAAAAGAGTTTATTCCACATTTAAGAAGTTTAGGTTTTAAAGGTTAAATAATTTTCTGTCTCGATCTTCTATTAAATACTCGTTGAGTTCAGCGAGTATTTTTTCTCTATTGGCTTCATTGTCATTCATTTTTTTAATCAAATAAGAACCGAGCAAAATTTTGCGTCGAGTATCGTCCTTTCTCTCCTGCTCTTTTTGCTTTGATTTTTCTCTAGCTTCGATAGCTTGTTTATGAGCCTTTAACTGTTTCAGCTTCTCTAACTGGGCTTCAATTTTCTTTTCGAGATTTTCAGCAGATTTTGTCATGATTCAGATTTCGGGATATAGAAAACCACTCAAGCATAAGGCCCTATGAATTGAAATTCAAGCGGGCTATATGCTATCGTGTTTTTCATGAAATGCGCACTTACGACTTGGATTTCATCCAAGTCAAAGTTTGCGTAAGGGGATACCCCTTAACCCCAAAAAATTGCTACGCAATTTTTTAAAAGCAAAAGCACCCCAAGGCGACTGCATGGCAATTTATCATTGTTCCACTAAAACGGTGAACCGAAGTTCGGGGCGAACTGCGGTTGCATCATCTGCATATCGTGCAGGGGAAAAACTAGAAGATGAACGCACAGGACTGACCCATGACTTTACGAGAAAAGACGGTGTAGCCCATTCTGAAATTCTGTCTAATTTAGATATTGAAATTGACCGTGGTGAACTTTGGAACTTGGCAGAAAAAACCGAGAACCGCAAAGATGCCCGAACCGCTAGAGAATGGGTGATTGCCCTACCCGATGAATTAGACGCTGATCAACGTAAGGACTTAGCAAAAGACTTTGCCAGGTCCTTAGTTGATCGCTATGAGGTAATCGCAGATTTAGCCATCCATAAACCGAGTAAAGGCGGAAATGATAAAAACCATCACGCCCATATCATGCTCACAACCCGAAAAGCCGAATTAAATGCAGACAATAAAATCACTCTGACCACCAAAACCGATATTGAACTCAGTAACGCCAAACGAAAAAGCCTTGGTATGGGGACAACCCAAGACGAAATTAAACAGATTCGGGAAACGTGGGCAAATTTAGCCAATCACGCATTAGAACGAGCAGGCTTTCAGGAAAAAATAGACCACCGCAGCTATGCCGATCAGAATAACGGACTACAAGCCACCATCCATGAAGGCACTAAAGTCACCCAATTACGCAGACAAGGCATAGACACTGAAATCAGCCGTTTTAATGACAATGTGAAACAGCAGAACGCCCAACAGCTTGACCAACAGAAACAGCAGAAAGAGAGCGTTTTACAGCGTGGTTTAAACCGTGTCGATCAAGGTTTTGATCAATGGCAGAAGAACCAAGAAACCAAACGTCTAGAACTGGAACGCCAAGCGGAAATGAAACGACAGCAAGAATTAGATAAACAACGAGCCGAGCAAGCACTCCGCAAGGCATATCAAAAACTAAGTAGAGGCGGAATGTCATTATGAGTAATCAAAATGATTTAGATGACCAGTTATATATTTTATTGGCATCCATGAAGGAATATCGAGAAGCCATAGCAGACGATAAGAAGCGATTAGAGCAGTTTTACAACCAAGTCGCTAGTGGAGTGCTAGACAAGGCTGAAAAATCGCTAGAAAACACAAATAAGAAGCATACAGGTGCATTAAACAACAGTATTCAGGCATTAAACGAAGCTACAAACAGGCTCAACTTAAAACTTATCTTTATTTTTGCCAGCACGTTTGTTGCTGTGATGATGGTGTTCATTTTGGCTATCTTTTTATACATACCAAGCAAAGACGAAATTGATGAACGTAGAGCAGATATGGCTGTACTAAAAAAATATCCGCTACAAATTCGAGAAAGTGATGGTGAAACATTGGTGAGAATAATGAGGAAAAATTGCTACTCGTTTGAACCGAGTAGTGTCAAAGAAAAAACGTATGACTGGTGTCAGATCGACCCTAAAAAATACTAGTTGATCGGTACTTTGCTTGGTTTTTCTCATTACAAATCAAATTACAGCAAGCGCAAAGTTGCCCGACTTTGAAACATGGCTTTAGCCATCTTTCAAAGCATCGAGCTGAAATTTCGCATAAGAGATTTTATGTTAAATAAGATGGAACTTAGACAAAATTTTATTAATAGTTATGCATTCTGCACAGTTAGTTTTAGACCTAAAGCATTTACTACACGATTAATCGTATCAAAACGAGGTGCTGAATCTTGACGGAGTGCTTTGTAAAGTGCTTCACGTCCAATTCCTGCTTCTTTAGCGATTTGAGTCATACCACGAGCTTTAGCAATTACACCAAGTGCATGAGCTAGTTCAGCAGGGTCATTCTCTTCAAGAACCATATTAAGATACATTACAATATCTTCTTCACTCTTAAGTGCTTCTGCCATGTCAAAGCTAGGTAGATCAGCTATTTTAACCATTTTTCAATCCTCTAAAGATTTTGATAAATCAACAGCTCGTTCTATATCCTTTTGCTGTGTAGATTTATCACCACCTCCAAGCATCACAATGATTACATCACCATGTTTGATGTAATACATGCGCCAACCTGGTCCGAAGAACTCTCGCATTTCCCAAACACCTTCTTGAAGATGCTTTACATCGCCCCAATTACCACGCTGAACCTTATCTAATCTTCGATTCAGTTTAAGACGGGTCATACTGTCTTTAATGCTATCTAGCCATTCATCAAATTCAGGGAGACGTTTAATCTCGGTCATGAAAGTTCCTCTTTATTGTATTCGATCGAATACACAACATTATAATGAATATATTTTATGAGTAAATGAAATAATAAGAATATATTTTATCAATTGATTATTTAATAACCTATGTTCTTGGCAAAAGGTATCAAACCTGCTCATAAAAAAGCCGACTTGTTTCTAAGTCGGCTTTTTACTGTTTTTGAAGTCAGTCAAAATTTTATAACTATATGAAAAACAATAATATTTTAAATTGCGTTTCGTATAAGCTCTATTATGTTAAATAATTAAGGATAAAAGCTTTATTACTAAATAGAACAGTTGCTTAAAGCAGTATAGAGTTAAGTTTGCATTTTAATATCAAGTTGTCTTTCAGCACCGATAATCACCATACGAATCCCATTTTCAAAAATGTCATCCGCATTCATATTTTGTAAGGTATTCACTCCTTGGAGCATGAGTGGATATATAGTTGGATCGGCTTCGAATGGTGGGTCTGATCTTATTTCTTCTTGCTGCTCCTCAAGGACCCACCCAACAATAAACCTTCCTAATGTCATAAGTAATGCAACTGCTTCAACAGGAGAAAACCCAGCATGAGATAACAGCGCAACTTGGGCCTCAATCGTGTTGAAATGTCCTTGACTGGGGCTAGTTCTTGCATGTAGACGAGCACCATCACGGTAAGCTAGTAGTGCTCGACGAAAGCTTACAGAATTAGCGAGCAACCAATCTTGCCATGTCATCCCATCGATGGGTAAAGAAACTAAATGGTGTTCATTTATAATGGTTTCCGCCATTGCTTCCATTAACAAGGATTTATTCTTGAAATGCCAATATAGAGTTGGAGATTTAATACCCAATCGTTGAGCTAGCTTGCGTGTGGTTATTGAATCTATGCCTTCTTCATTCAACATATCCAATGCGGTACGCAGGACTATTTCACGTGTCAGACGTTGAGGTGCAATATCTTTTTTACTCATAAATCTATCACTGATAGGGAGTGTGTGAGAGAATATTAATTCTATCATTGCTAGAGAAGGCATTTGTGAAGAAATCATTGAGCGTGATTTTAATCACTATATTTCTGGATGCTGTTGGGATTGGTTTAATTATGCCGATCTTGCCTGAATTATTACGGTCATTGGCTGGAGCTGAAGCAGGCGGTGTTCACTATGGTGCTTTATTAGCTGTGTATGCTCTGATGCAGTTCATTTTTGCACCTATCCTTGGAGCGTTGAGTGACCGATTTGGACGTCGACCTGTATTAATTATTTCAATTGCTGGTGCAACGGCTGATTATCTCCTAATGGCTGCTGCTCCTTCTCTATTGTGGCTATATATTGGTCGTATTTTTGCGGGAATTACAGGTGCCAACATGGCTGTTGCAACAGCTTATGTTTCAGATATTACTCCAGCCCATGAGCGTGCAAAAAGGTTTGGTCTCCTTGGAGCTGTCTTTGGTATTGGGTTTATAGCGGGTCCGGTAATAGGTGGAGTTTTGGGTGAATGGAACTTACATGCACCGTTCTTTGCTGCTGCTTTTATGAATGGGATTAATTTAATAATGACAGCAGTCTTATTAAAAGAATCAAAACACAGCAATAAAATGACTGAGAAGGTTCAGGAGCAATCAATATTAAAGAAATTATCCTATTTGATCACTCAACCTAATATGGCTCCATTGCTTGGTATCTTTTTAATTATCACATTGGTTTCACAAGTCCCCGCAACTTTATGGGTTATCTATGGGCAGGATCGTTATGGCTGGAGTATATTTATTGCAGGTGTTTCCCTTGCTAGTTATGGAATATGCCATTCTATTGCACAGGCTTTTGCTATCGCCCCTATGGTAAAGAGGTTTGGAGAGAAAAATACGTTGTTATGTGGAATAGCTTGCGATGCAATTGGTTTACTTCTTTTATCTATTGCTGTTGAAGAATGGGTGCCTTTTGCGTTGTTACCATTGTTTGCCCTTGGTGGAGTAGCCGTTCCTGCTTTGCAAGCAATGATGTCCAGAGGTATTAGTGATGAAAGACAAGGTGAATTACAAGGGCTATTAAGCAGTTTTAATAGTCTGGGGGCTATAATTGGTCCTGTATTAGTTACTAGCCTCTATTTTATGACTCAGGCATCAGCTCCTGGAATGGTATGGGCATTAGCTGCAATACTTTATGTAATCACCCTACCCTTATTGCTTAAGTATCGCCTGAATAAATATTCTGGAGTTCCATAAAATATTTAATTTATTGGTTTAAAAACTAATGGATTCTATAGTTTATCTAAAATTAACATAATACACCTTATACGAAATACTGTTTTTTATTCGATATAAATCATAAACTTATACTAAGACGTTCCAGGGTTCAGCGCACTGG
>NZ_VPEP01000035.1:0-9417 GCF_013417035.1 Acinetobacter sp. YH16053 | reverse complement strand
ATAAGACCGAAGAAAATAAGCAGAAAGATAAAGATCTTTTTAATGGATTTATTTGGGATAAGACCTAAATTTCGCATAAGAAATTTTATGTTAAATATGTAGTTAATTTTCTTAAACTTATTATATATTTAAAAAATATAAATGAAGATATGGCATTAGTAATATGTATTATCATGTGATTTTAGAATTAGGCGAAAAACATCATAAAAATGCGTGGGATAAAGTTGAAATCAAATCAGATTTAACAGATTTAGAAGATTTGATTTGTAAATATGCTGAACCTTACCAGGTTGGGAACCCTATATTAATAAATGGGCGTACAATTCCTATTGAGCATATTGAACGTTTACGCATGTTTTCTAGTGAGATATCTGGTGAGGTTTTAAAACAGCAACAAGCTGCTCAACGAAGGGCTGAAAATCAGGCATCTAGTGTTGTTATGATCGGTTTTTATTCTAATGATTTAGAGTCCGCGATTCTTAAACAAAAAGAAATAACAGAAGAATTAATAACATATGCAAAAGGAACTAAAAAGCAAGTTCCTAATTTATTAGGTAAAGAAAAGAAGGTTACCCCATCTAAAGTATTCATTGTCCATGGGCATGATGATGCATTGATAAATGAAGTAAAAGCTTTTTTATCAGCTCAATTAATTGAGCCAATAGTTCTCAGAGAACAGCACGATGCTAGCCTTACAATCATAGAAAAGTTAGAACGTTACACAAAAGATCCTTCTATTGGGTTTGGGATAGTTTTATACACACCTGATGATCAGGGAAAAGCTATTGGGGAGGATGAGTACAAATTAAGAGCTAGGCAAAATGTTGTTTTTGAGCATGGTTTATTAATAGGTTTATATACTCGTGAAAAAGTAATCTGCTTAGTAAAAAAGGAAGGTCATATTGAAATGCCAGGAGATGTAAATGGTGTCGTATATACAGACCATGGTTATAAAGACTGGCGTATGTCTGTGGCTCATATGCTAAGTGATGCTGGATATGATATTAACTATAGAAAAATTAATTGAAACATATAAAAAAGGAGCTTTCGCTCTTTTTTATATGTTTCAATTTGTACCTAAATCTAGGTTGCAATAAAAGATTTTGTATTAAGCCCGTGTGGCTTTCTTGTAAGCCACAGCAAAGTATCCTTGTGATATAATGCATATCGATATACAATATATTATATGAAGGGCATCTCAATTGATAAAAAGTTTTAAGTGCGAATATACGCGTCAATTATTTGAAACGGGTAAGAGTTCTAAATTTTCAGCTATTTTGAAAGTTGCTACCCGAAAATTGACGATGCTAGATGCAGCAGTAACTTTAGATTTTTTGAGATCTCCTCCAGGTAATCGATTAGAAAAATTAGAACGTGATCGTTTAGGGCAACACAGTATTCGTATTAATGATCAATGGCGAATCTGTTTTGTTTGGACGGATAATGGACCCAGTGAGGTTGAGATAGTCGATTACCATTAATTTTGAGAGGTATATGTATGATCCATCATAATGGTATGAGAGCTGTTCACCCAGGTGAAATTCTTAAAGAAGAGTACATGCTCCCACTAAATTTAAGCTCTACTGCTCTAGCTAGAAAGTTAGGTGTAACTGCAGCTCGAATTAACGATATTGTATTAGAACGTCGCGGTATTACTGCTGATACAGCTTTGCGATTAGCACGATTCTTTGGTGGAGATGCTGAAAGTTGGCTTAATTTACAACATCAATATGATTTGAAAATTGCCTATGAAAAAGCTGGTAAAACCATCGAACAGACTATTAGACCGTATGATGATTTATTGGCATTTGCATAACATTTTAATTGTATATGAAGTAGAAAAGCCTAACTAATGTTAGGCTTTTCTACTTCATATAAGAGATTCTATTTTAAATAAAATTTTGTTCCAATTAATGTGTAATCATCAATTGGACCTTTATTCTCTATCCTTCTTTTTAGAGCATTAGTAAATTTAATAGTGTCGCTCATTGTGACTTTACTGAAATTTTTTCTTTGATCCCAAAAATGATATGCACCATCAGACATTATAAATACTGACATTTCTTCTCCATATTCATCTTTTAAAGAGTCATAGGGGATAAATGTATAGTCATTATCTAAATCAATGAAAGATGAAATCGCATTTGTTAAAGTACTTTGACTTATCTTTTTTTCGTTTAACTCCTTTTTACTATATATTTTTTTATCAAGTAACTTTTGATATTGAGTATGATCATTCGTAAGTTGAATTAATTTAGTATCTTGCTTGATATAAACTCTACAATCGCCAATATGCCAAATGCTCAAACCACTATCATCTAAAAAACAAAATGAGAGAGTTGTAGAGGCCTTAATGTATTCAGAATTTTGACTTTGAATAAAATTTTGAAAATTGATTTTGAGTTCTTCTTTTAAAGAATGTTCTAAGTATTCGTGACTAATTTGTTGAAGGTTTTCAATATAGTTACAAACGAAATAGGATGCTTCTTTTGCACCATGATATGAGCCTAAACCATCAGCAACCCCAAATAAAAAGCCATTACTTTTTTTAAGAGGCACAATTAGTGAATCTTCATTCTGTTTACTTCTTTCAGGCGAAAATTTATCTCTTGCTTCTGAAAAAGATGAAACGCAACTTAATGTAATTTTCATTTTATCACTCTTAGAATATCGTTTCTGATTTCAGCAATCGATTGATATCGGAACCTAACCGTTTGGGAAGTACACTTATTTGCGATGCTAGCTAGCTCTGTTATGTGTAATTGTGACATGACCACGCCTAGTGCAAAAATGTCAGAAAGATGCGAATAATGCGCAGCTTCTTCAACTTCAGGAGCCATGTATCGTGTTGTTCCAAGACATAGACCAATTGCACTCATAACATCGTTAGGATGTGCATTAGGAGCTAAATTTTTAATTAGTCCAAAATCTGAAATTTTATATACTCCATTAAAAAGTAATATATTTTCTGGTTTTATATCTCTATGAACTAGTCCTTTATTATGAAGATATTCCAAACCATCCAGAACATCTAGAATAACTTTAATCTTTTCCTCATTAGAAAGAAGGTCTTTTTTAATTAGCTTATTCAAGTCAGAATCAGCAAGATCCATTACAAAAAATGGAGCATCGCCTTGATGGACTACACAAATAGAAACTATATTTTTGTGAGTACAATTTGTCTGATATCTCATTTCCTGACGGAATCTTTCTAATAGTTCACCTTCAGAAAATAGAGAAGCTTCAGCAATATTTTTTTGTGGAGCAAATCGTTTTAGTGCATATCTAAAATCACATGTAGGTAATGCCACTTCGTATACTTCACCAAATCCTCCAGCTCCAATTTTGTCAACAACTTGGAACTCATAACTTGAGTGTCTGTAAACTTCCAAAATTTATGCTCCTACAAACTTAAAATTTTATAAAAATAATTAGGTATAAATTACTTACTATATTTTCTGCATTTTCTCATAAATTAATAAAAATTATGATTAATATTTGGAATGAAATTTTTTTGTTATAGACAATTAATTTTAAGAAATTCTAAAATTAACATAATACACCTTATACGAAATGCTAATTTTTACTTCTTATAATTCAACAATATAATCCATTTCGAAAAACCCCTGACTGTGAACAGGGGTTTTTTACTTGATTTTTCATGTTCTACGCCTAAATATTAGGCAATGTTTCACAGTTTTACTTAAATAATCTGAATAATTAAATCTATATAATTTCAGCGATTATCTTGAATAAGATTATCCAATTTATCTTCTAATTTTTTAATCTTATATTTGAGCGATAAAATAGAATTTTTTAAACGTTCATGTTCAGGAGCATCAGGATTTTTTAATTGATTAAAAACCTCCAATAATTCTCTGCGTTGAGTGCAGAACCTTTCAATGTCACTTTCAAGAGCCATTCTTGGTGTCCACAGAGCTAGTAAACTTTGCTCATAGTCTTTGAGTTCTTCACAACTCATTGCGGCTAATTCAACTTTAGTTCTCATGGTTTAAAATCCGTTTTGCTATGCAGAGCTTTAAAAATTCGTTTTGCGGTTTCCTCCCTTACACTTTTCGGATCTCGTAAGATGCCACCGATCCAAAGGGCAAAAGCAGGATAATCAGGAAAGTTACTTAGGTCTGATAGTTCAGAGAGTTGAGATAAAATAGTGCTGTACTTGTTAATTTGAGCATCGGATAGATTGAAAAACATGTCTATGGTGTTTTGATCTCGCTGACGCTCTACTAATTTGGGCTTTGGTTTTTCTTTTACTATAAATTTAAAGCCAATTACTGAACGCCCTTTTTTAATTGGATTATAGTCAACTGTTATATCGGTAAATTTATTAATTTCATCTAATGAACTATTCAAAACTCTTCGTTTTAAGTTCCTCAAATCTCTATAAGATTCAGGTAAACCAAATTCTGTAAACATTTCATCTAGCGTTAATTCAAAGCCATTTTTTACCTGATTTTTTTTCGCCAAATGGTAAAAGTCTATTGAGTAGTCTTTTTTTAATTTTAGAACTACATCCTTTTTATAACGAGTGTATGGATTATATTTATCTAAAATCTTTAACATCACCAAAACAATAGATGTAAATCTTAAAGATATCCCTGCATCTTCATAAGTAGCATCAATTACCCAATTAGAGTAGACCTTTTTTCCTTTATCGTTAACGTATGA
Organism: Acinetobacter sp. YH16053; assembly: GCF_013417035.1. Taxonomy (NCBI): domain Bacteria; kingdom Pseudomonadati; phylum Pseudomonadota; class Gammaproteobacteria; order Moraxellales; family Moraxellaceae; genus Acinetobacter; species Acinetobacter sp. YH16053. The sequence continues at coordinate 4,728 of NZ_VPEP01000035.1, read as the reverse complement.
AAAAGACCGGTCTACTAATTTTTTTGATGCATTTTCAATTTGTTTATAAGCAGAATTGACTTTGATACCACAATCATCAGCAAATTGTTGAGCTGATATTAATATTTGATCTTGTTCACTTGCATCGATATTTCTAGCAATCGGAGATGCCATAATTAAAATTCTTTTTTCATCTACAGACATACTTTTAAAGCATTCAGTAACTTTATTTTGAATAGCCATTGTTGTTACTGGATAAGACTTTTCATAACTATTTTCTTTATTCATTTAGATATCAAACCTTATAAAAAATGAACATGATTTCTGTACCCTCATGAGAAAACAATGTACACCAATAAGATAAAGGGTACAATAATTTATTTGTACCCTTTATCATGCTATTTGTACCCTTTAATCATGCTATTTGTACCCTTTTAAACGATAAAATCATGCTATTTGTACCCTTTATCATGCTATTTGTACCCTTTTAAAGCTTGAAACTATTGCTACATAAGGCTTTCAGAAGGTCTAAAAGCTTTTAAAAGCTTTTTAAAAGAATAAAAGGGAATTTATTCCCAAAGTAAGTTATTAAAACTGCCCTTGGTACTCGCTAAAGCTCGTACTCTATTGAAGCTCGTTTCACTCGCTTCGTGGGGGCAGTTTTTTGCATATATGATCAAGGATTCAAAAAGCAAAACATGAATAATGCATTCGCTATGCTCATGCTTTTTGACGAGCAAAAGCATCAATACTTCGCTCGTAGACACTCGCTAATCACTGTCCCCAGTAATTCAATAAAAAACGGTTTTTCAGAGGGGGAATAAGCAACCTTTCGTTGTGTCGCTCGTAGACACTCGCTAAAAGGCTCTCATTTGCGTTCTAAGCGATTTTATTTTTATCAACTATAGTTTTACTGTATTTCTATCAAAAGTCGCTAAAACCCCCGTTTTTTTGCGCTTAAATGGGATTGCTAAGGCGTGTAGTCATGGTTATTGTCATTTTCTGGCTTTTTAGGCTCATTTCTCTGCTGTTTTTCTTGTTCTTGGCGTCTTAAAAATGCCAAATGTTCTTGTTGCTCTCGTTCTTGTGCATAGCGTTGTTCTTGTTGCTCTCGTTCTTTACGTAACTGCTGTTCTCTAGATTCACGATCTTTTCGGTCGTTTTCGAGCTGTATTGCTCTTTTTTGGGAAAACTCTTGCTGCGCTTCGGTCTCAATTTTTTTTGTAAAAGCCGTATGCAATTCTTGGATTTTTAGATCTTCCATTTCTTCTGCATATAGTCGCTTTTGTTTTTCACCATTTTGAGGACTAAAGTATTTATTTCCATAGTTATCTTCTTCAAATATATAACTATTTATGATCTCCAGTCTTTGATCGCGTACATACTCTTGATACTCAGTTTCTCTGCGTGATATTTCAGAAATTTGATGATCTATATTTGAAATTTGATCATTAAGTTTTCGTTGTTTAACAGTGATGTTCGGTTCGTCAAATTTTGCAAAAGACTTTTTAGGCTGGAGCAGCTGATTTTCTTCTGTCCATTTATTTAAATGATCAGAATATCTCTCTTTTTTTTCTATTTCACTAAGACCAGAAATATGCTTTTGGATGTCTAGTTGGGTGTTGTGTTGGTCGATCAGGTCATTTATTTGATTGATCCATTTTGTTTTAAAAAATAAAGGCTCTTTTTTGCGTAGTTCTGATATTGCAGAACTCATCGTGTTTAATTTTGTTGTTAATTTTGATAATTCTTCATTTTGGAATTCAGAAAGTTTCTGAGAAGTTTTTTCTAAATACTCAGCTTGAGAGTATTGAAACTGAAGCTCACTTCGTACTTTTTGAACAAGATCCTCAGATACTTTGATGTTTTCATCCAGTGCGATGACCTTTTTGATTTTTAAATTACGTAGCTTAATTTCATCATTTTTCAGACTAATTTCTGTAAATATCCCTCGTCTCCGGAGGTATGTCGCTTGAGGACCTTCGTGCTGAGTTGCTTCTAGGTCACTTTCCTGGTCTTCATAACTTCTGTGATCGACACGTTCATCAAATCCATTTTGTTCCAGGTGATGATTGCATAACTCTGCAAATGATTCTCTCCAGTGGCTTACAGTTTCTGTGCCATTGTCACGACTAAAGTCCCTATATTTTTTTGCTGAAAAGCCACCATGCTCATTAATACTTCGGGTTGTGAACATGATGTGTGCATGGTAGTTGCGTTCATCACTTCCACTGTCTGTATGAGGTGCATGAATAGCAGCATCAACGATGACACCGTATTTTTTAACGAGGTTTCGGCAAAGTTCATTGAGCATATTTTCACGCTGTTCAGCGTTTAACTCACTGGGAAATGCAATCTCAAACTCTCTTGCAAGTAATGCATCTTTTCTACGTTCAACCTTTTCGACTTCATTCCAAAGTGTTTGGCGCTTGAGTAACTCAGTATTTGTATTTTCAGGTGCATAGATTTTTGTAAATTCGACACCAGTTTTTCTTGTGTAGTCTTGTTCTTTTCCATAAAAATCGCATACCAATTTTTCACTTGAACGATATGCAGCACAAGCAACGGCCGATCGTCCATTACCTCTACTAATCGTTTTAACTGAAAAATGATATATCGCCATTTTGCTTTTGCTCTTTATTTCGATTTATCGAAATTACCAACATGTATATGTTGGTCAGGGGATTACAAAGGGGATTTACCCCTTGTCGCACCATTGGATGAAATCCAATGGCTAAGTGCGCCCTTCGGGAAAACCACGATAGCATGGGCTGTCTTGAATTTCAATTCAAACAGACCTATGCTTGAGGGGGATTCCTTGAGATGGTGATGGTATGAGTGTTGAAACTTTAGAGCAAAAAATTGCAAAGCAAGAAGAACGATTAAGACAACTAAAAGCACAAAAACAAGCTATTGCTGCTCGTGAAAAAAAGAAAGTTTCTGATCAGCAACGTAAAGATGATACGAGACGTAAAATTCTACTGGGAGCTTGGGCTTTAAATAAATTAAAAAATGATGAATCGTTTAAGGGTCAACTAACCGATTTTGAAAAGTTTTTAAGCACGGAAAGTAAGACTGAAGAAAATAGGCAGAAAGATAAAGATCTTTTTAATGGCGTTATATGGAATAACACCTAAATTTCGCATATGAGATTTTGTATTAAATAAAAAAACAATCCCCTAAAAATAGGGGATCTTGTTAGTAATGGAATCGACATTGAATTATAGAGATTCGTTCATCTGTCACTTCATAAACTAATCTATGCTTTTCATCAATCCTACGACTCCAAAATCCTGAAAGATTAGCTTTTAAAGGTTCTGGTTTTCCTGTTCCTTCAAAAGGTGTTCGCTGACATTCTTTGATTAAGGTATTAATACGCTTAAGTATCTTTTTATCCTGTGTCTGCCAATAGATATATTCATCCCAGGCATTATCAGTCCATTCGACGTTACGATTCGTCATCCTCAATCAACTCTCTGTGTTTTGTTTTCCCTGCACGTAATTGAGCAATTGATTCATTTAAACGACTTGCATTATTTGGAGATGAAAGGAGATATAACGTTTCCATTAAGCTATCGTAATGATCTTGTCCCATTACTACAGCATGGCCACCTTCTTTTCTTGTAATAAAAGCAACGTCTACATCATCAATTACTTTATCTAAAACAGATTTTAAATTGTTACGTGCGTCCGTATATGTAAATACATGCATATATCTATCCCTCATAGGGTAAGCTGCGTCAAAACGCTGCTAGCTAGACTACCTAGGCGGTAGTGATTGAAACTTTACAATCCTAAATGTACAGAATCCTGTACATATTGTCAATTTCGTATAACCACCATTATGTTAAATTATGGTCTATTCATTAAATAACGGGGACTTCATGAACAAATTAATATACTTCATCATTCTTAATATTCTTTTAATTGGTTCTGTTTATGCTGAAAAAAATAAATTTTTAAATATGGCTCAAAGTAAAGTAAAGCAGGAAATGAAAGATCCTGACTCTACAAAGTTTCAAAATTTAAGGGAAATCAAAAATTCTGTTGGTGAGAGTGTGGTTTGTGGTGAAGTAAATGCTAAAAATTCCTATGGAGGATATGTTGGATATCATTTATTTTCGTATAGTCCGGATGGGGTTGTAATTTTAAATTCACCAAAAGATAGCGATTATTATAGAAATAAGTTTATTTATGACAAATCTGGCTGTGCAGGTGAAAAAGAAGAATTTTTAGCTCGAAATAAAGATATGTTCAAAAATTACTGTTTGGTTGCATATGACCTTTTTACAGACGTAATAGTAAATAATAAAACGAATTTAGATGCTATTACTTATGCCATGAGTAATTATCAAAAATATAATTTGAGTGTTTTTAATAATGATCTAGATAAAGCAAAAACAGATTTATTAGCAAATTTGGAACAAGTATTACAATCTAAAGAGACTGTAAAAAAAATTAAAAAAGATAAAAACGGAATGTTTAAAGCTCAATATATGTTTATTTGTCCTATAAGCATGGAAAAAAAATATATTTTTGAAAAGTAATGAAAAGAGAAAATTATTGAGTTTTCCTAAAATTAACATAATACACGTTATACGAATTCCCAAGGCATGGCTTTTAGTCATGCTTTTTTTATCAAAAGACTATACCTGAATGATAGCGAGCCAAATCGCATACAATATCTATCATTAGACTTAATGCAATAATTAAATGATAGTATTATCATTAATCTAATAGAATTAAGAT
>NZ_VPEP01000034.1:0-9693 GCF_013417035.1 Acinetobacter sp. YH16053 | reverse complement strand
TAAACATCGTTCGATTGCTGGTTTTTTAGCAGGCGTATTTTCTTCACTATGTGCGTATCAACTTTGCCAAAAGAATAAGCCTAAAATTCATGTGATTAAATCTTTGGCTTATCCGTAACTGGGGTTATTGTTAATAAGTTAAAAGTTAAAAAATAGAGTTCTTTCGAGAACTCTATTTTTTATAGATGAATCTGCAGTTAGACGAGCTGGACTTAAACTAACTCCACCGCAATCGCTGTGGCTTCACCACCGCCAATACATAAAGATGCCACGCCTTTTTTCGCGCCTATACGTTGCAATGCATGAATGAGCGTCACAATAATACGTGAACCTGAAGAACCTAGAGGATGCCCCAAAGCACATGCACCACCCTGAATATTCACTTTGGCAGGGTCTAAATCAAAAGCATCTATCGCAAGCATGGTTACCATGGCAAAGGCTTCATTAATTTCCCACAAATCTACATCGGCAACCGACCACCCTGCTTTATCTAGCACTTTTTGAATCGCCCCTACAGGAGCAAGAGTGAACTCAGAAGGATGTTGTGAATGTGTCGCGTATGCCACAACTTTTGCAAGCGGTTTTAAGCCACGCTCTGCCGCAACCACATCTGATGTAATCACCAGAGCAGATGCGCCATCTGAAATAGAGCTGGCATTGGCGGCTGTAATCGTGCCATCTTTTTTAAATGCGGGACGCAAACTGCTAATTTTATCGACTTTGGCATTTAACGGTTGTTCATCCTGATCGACAATCACATCACCTTTACGTGAATGAACAGTGACAGGCACGATTTCATTTTTAAAATAACCGTTTTGAATGGCTTCTACCGCGCGGTTTAAAGAGCGAATTGCGTATTCATCCTGCTGCTCACGGGTATAGTTTTTCTTGTCTGCCATGTCTTGCGCCAGCACGCCCATCGACAAGCCTGTTTCAGCATCTTCTAAACCTTCCTGAAACATGTGGTCTGTGACTTTGCCGTGTCCCATACGGAAACCTGCACGTGCTTTATCTAGCAAATACGGCGCATTCGACATAGATTCCATACCGCCAGCGACCACAATCTGCGCTGAACCTGCCTGAATAGCATCGGCTGCCTGCATAACAGCTTTCATGCCAGAGCCACAAATTTTATTGATGGTGGTTGCACCTGTACTATCGGGTAAACCCGCTTGACGCATCGCCTGACGTGCAGGGCCTTGCTTCAAACCTGCAGGCAATACACAACCAAAAATTACTTCATCAATGTCAGTCCCACTTAAACCTGCACGTGCAACTGCGTGTTGAATTGCAACCGCGCCTAAATCGGGTGCTATACAACTTGCCAGTGAACCTTGAAAGCCGCCCATTGCGGTACGTACAGCATCTACAATTACAATCATTTTTAGTCCCTTATTACCGTCTTTTTAAAGTGATTACCGTAAAAGCCATGCTTTTTAAAATTACAAATAACATCCCTGTGAGTTAGCAAGTAATTCACGTTAAATGTAAATCAAAAGATGAGCATTGCAATCTCGCAAAGTGCTGAATTGCTATGCTTGATTGATCTTAGACTTTTAGGCCTTGCTTATGAAAAATAGAATAAAAGTTTTAGAAATCCAATTTTATTTCACTAAAATGACCTGTTTGGTTCAGTTTTATTGACAACCGATTTGGCTTATGGATTGTGCTATTTTTCACATGATATTTTTTAAATTCATTGGTTCACTGATGAACATACGTTAAAACTTACCTTTTCAAGACCTTGGTGCTATTTTCAAGTTGCTCAAACTGCACTAGACTCCAACATGCTTAATTGGTTGTAATTGGAATATTGATTGATGACGACTCTACGCCAAGAAAATTTCCGACGTCGTAAAGAGAAAATTTTGGCAATGGCTGAGGTTTTATTACTGGAAAATCATAATGATATTACATTAAGTGAGTTGGCTGCAGAGTTAGATATTGCCAAAGGCACAATTTATAAATATTTCAAAAGTAAAAATCAGCTCTATTTAGAGTTAATTATTTTAAATGAACAGCGTTTATTGGATATTTCCAAACAGTATCACCATAACTTTCAAACTTATGTTTCGCAGTACATGCTGTATAACATGCTTAATTCCAACCGTACGATTTTGCTGCACTCGATTGAAGAACGCTTAACCAATAATGAACGTAAACTAAATGAATTGTTTGAACAGTTATACGATATTCGTGAGCAGCGTATTTTAGAAATTAAGGACATCACCCAAGCCTATTTAGAGTCCTTTAACAGCGCGATGTCGATCCGTGATTATCTGTCTTATATTTGGACAGTAACTTATGGTGCGTCGTTATTACTCAATTCTACCCATTATCAAAAAGCTATTGGGTCACGTGAACGCTTAATCAAGCTATATATTAATCAAGCACTGATGACGCCAGATAAAGTATCTGCGATTGTTTGATTTTTACATAGTTAGCTTCGTTGGATTCATTGCTGATCCCGCTAAATATTAGCGTCTAAGTAGAAAGAAATTTGCTTTTCAGAACGTATTAACTCACCTCATAAATTTATTCTCTAAATAAAAAATCCCAAAGTTCAAACTTTGGGATTTTTCAAATTCTTTTGACTGTCTAAAGACACATCATTCTGCACTAATATCTTCAAATAATACTGAAGATAAATAACGCTCACCACTGTCAGGTAAAATCACCACAATATTTTTACCTGCATTTTCAGGACGTGCCGCCAATTTTGCAGCAGCAGCCATTGCTGCACCACTTGAAATACCGACTAAAATACCTTCTTGGGTTGCTGTTTTACGCGCCCAGTCAATTGCTTCAGCACTTTCAATCGCAATCACTTCATCCACCAAATCTAAATCTAGGTTTTTTGGAATAAAGTTAGCGCCAATCCCCTGAATTTTATGTGGTGCAGGCGTAATGGCTTCACCACGCTTGGCCTGAGCGATAATTGGAGATTCAGCAGGCTCGACTGCAACAGTATGCAATGCCTGACCTTTTACCTTTTTGAAATAACGCGAAATACCAGAAATCGTACCGCCTGTACCTACACCTGCAACAAGAATATCGACCTTGCCGCCTGTTGCTGCCCAAATTTCTGGGCCTGTGGTTTCTTCATGAATTTGCGGATTGGCAGGGTTATTAAACTGCTGCGGCAAATAATAAGTTTCAGGATGTTCGGTTGCCAAACGCTCTGCTTCATCCACCGCGCCTTTCATACCTTTTGCAGGCTCAGTCAGCACCAAATTTGCACCCAACGCTTTCAACACCTTACGGCGCTCAATACTCATGCTTGCAGGCATCGTTAGTGTAATCTCATAACCTTTTGCTGCAGCTACAAATGCCAAAGCGATTCCTGTATTACCACTGGTCGGTTCTACAATATGCATACCTGCTTTTAACACGCCACGTTTTTCAGCATCGGCAATTAAAGCAGCACCAATACGGCATTTCACAGAAAATGCAGGGTTACGGCTTTCCACTTTGGCTAAAACCGTTGCATCGCCAGAAATTAAACGGTTAATGCGTACCAATGGCGTGTTACCAATCGCTTCTGCATTATTGCTATATACGGCAATCCCTAAATTTGCTGGTGTTGAAAAAGCTGCATCTGTGGTCATGATTATTCCCTAAGTTATATCTATATAAACAAAATTTAAATTATCATACCTTTTTATAAAATTTTTGCCGATGTTTCACGAAAATTGTTTTATACAAAAATATGATTAGCTTTCAACAAAATGCGAATTAGAATAAAGAGATGACGACCTCAGTTTAATTGTCGATTTTCTCGGCACTTGGGTTTGAAATTCGCTATTTATTTTTTGACAATAGCAACACATAACAAAATGTAGGGAATGCAATGTCTAATAAACGTTACAGTCAGCTTTATCGTAATTTCACTAAAAAAATCTTAGATAAGATTGTGACGCCACAAGTATTAGGCACGACTGCAGAATTAGAACATCGTGTTGCACAAAGCTCTGAAAAAACACAATTTTGTTATGTGCTGCAAGATGCCTCTCTCAGCAATACCGTATTGATTGATCAGCAGACGCAATCTCGTGGTTTACCTTCTGTGTATGCGCCTTTAAACATTGCCGAGCATCAGGAAGACGATTCCATTTTGGTCTTGCGTGAGAAAAACCCACAGCACAGTGCTTATCACTACTCTGCTAAATTGATTCGACTCATTGAAACCTTAGAGCAACATCCTGAACATGATGTGTTGTTAGTTCCCGTAACTGTACTTTGGGGACGTTCACCCGAATACGAAGACTCTTGGTTTAAAGCATTATTTGCCGATGCATGGTCTACGCCAAACAAGCTTAAACAAACCATTAATATTTCGCTCTATTCACGTGATAACTACATCGAGTTTCATAAAGCAATTTCCTTACGTCAGCTTATTGAACAAGCCACACAACAACAACCACACTTATCGCCTGCGCACTTTATTGAGCAACATCTGGAACACAATTTTAATCAACACAAAGAAGCGATTTTAGGCCCAGACTTATCTGACCGCCGTAATTTGATTCATGCGTTGATGAAAAGTGAAGCAGTACAACAAGCTATTCGTAAAGAAAGTATCGAACAAAAAGTCAGTATGTTTGAAGCAGAAAACCGTGCTAAAAGCTATTTAACTGAAATTGTATCGGACTTTTCTTATTCGACTTTGCGTTTTGCTGAACTGGCACTGACCAAGCTTTGGACACAGCTCTATGATGGCATTGAAGTGCATCACTTTGACACGGTACGCGAACTCGCCAAAGACTATGAAATCGTCTATACCCCTTGTCATCGTAGCCACATCGACTATTTGTTGCTGTCTTATGTGATTTTTAATCGTGGCTTGATGGTGCCGCATATTGCAGCAGGTATTAATTTAAATTTACCAATTGTGGGTCAATTAATGCGTGGTGCAGGTGCGTATTTTATTCGCCGTACTTTCAGCGGCAATGAATTATACACCTCGGTATTTAAAGAATATTTACACAGTTTATTGTCACGCAACACCCCACTCGAATACTTCATTGAAGGTGGACGCTCACGTACAGGTTTATTGTTACCGCCGAAAAAAGGCATGTTGTCGATGACCATTCAAAGCCATTTACGCGGAGCAACCAAACCAATTGCATTTATTCCAACGTATTTTGGTTATGAAAAACTGATTGAAGGCACATCTTATTTAAATGAATTAAACGGCAAACCGAAAGAAGCCGAATCTTTATGGGGTATTTTAAACTCTGCCCGTAAAATTGAAAAAGTCTTTGGTCAGGTCTATGTCAACTTTGGCGAACCTGTATTTTTAGATGATGTTTTAACTGCCAACCAAGCACGCGATGTAAAACTGAACATAAATGATGAACTACCGACCTCTGTGATTCACACGGTAGATCATACTGCGCATGCAATCTTGGAAAATATCAATAAAGCGGTGGTGATTAACCCAATCGCCCTCATCTCTCTGATTTTATTAAATGCCGATCAGCATGCATTGAAACAAGATGAGCTGCTCGCCCGAATTGAACAATATCGACGTTTGCTCAAACAATTGTGCTACGACCCACGTATGATTATTACGGGTTTAAATCCACAAGAAATTATTGAATATGCGCTAAAACTTAAACAAGTTGAGCGTTATAACCAAGATGGTGTAGAACAGATTCGAGTCGCAGAAAGCCAAAAAATCTTATTGAGCTATTTTAGCAATAATATTTTGCACTGCTTTATTTTGCCTGCGTGTGTAGCATTAATTGTGCAGCAGTTTAATGAACAAAATTTAGCATTATCATGCGCAGATTTAATGCAAAAACTGCAGGCGATTTATCCATATTTGAAGCAAGAGTTTTTCTTGGCATGGACGGCGCAAGAACTTTCTCAAGAAATCGAAAAAATTGTGGCGTACTTTATTCAGCAAAATTGGGTTACAGAAGCAAATCTGCAATTACAGCCGAACCCAGCTACACAGCATGAACTCTATGCCTTAGCTGAACTGGCAAAACCAAGTTTAAATAATTTCGTATTGATTCAAGGGCTTTTGCAGCGTTATAGCGCACACATCCCTTTAAATCTGAAAGTTTTGGAAAAAATGACCAAAACCGTATTACAACGCGCTGCAGATTCTGCACAATTTAAGTCTGCATATTATTTTGATAGTGCCACCTTAAAAAGTTTTATCAGCAGTTTAGATCAGCAAGCCTTGTTGCAACACAATGCTGCGCAGATAAGCCTAGATGATACTTTTAGTGCCAAAATGTCTGAATACTTTGCTTGGTATAACCCAGAAATTCACGAGTTATTAGCTGCATCGAGTGAATTTAGTGAGAAAGAATTAAAAAGTTTTGAACAGGTGAAAAAATAGGTTTTATTGTAACTCAGCCACTTTTTTATCAATTTTTTGATTAGAATATCAGGCCATTATTTATGATTGGCTGATATCTTTTCTTAAATGATACTTGTTCTCATATATAAATAATGATTTATGTTATATAATTTATCTTCCACTCCCGCCTAATATATATTGGGTTAGCTGTAAATTAAGAGAATAAAACAATGAACGATGGTCTTGAAATCACATCAATGCGTGAATCTGCGGATACCGTTGTTGGAATTTTAAAATCTTTGGCGAATAGTGACCGTCTTTTAATTCTTTGTCATTTATCTCAACAAGAATTAAACGTATCGCAAATTGAAGAAATAACTCAAATTCATCAGCCTACTTTATCGCAACAATTAATGATGCTGCGTAAAAGTGATGTGGTGAATACCCGCCGTGATGGCAAGCAAATTTTTTATTCAATTAAAGATGAAAAAATGGTGCAGGTACTTAATACCCTATATGCACTTTATTGCCCGCAGGACTAAATGATAATGCCTGTATTATCAGGCATCACCATAAAACTTGAATACTCTCCTGCTATTTCAAAGACTTCTTAGCATTTTTTGTTCATAATATATCTAAATTTATGATTTAGATTTCAGTATGTCAGATTTCAATTCACGTTTGGCTCGTGTACTACCTGCTTGGCAATGGCTGCGAAAATACAATGCAGAAACATTGAAATCTGATCTGCTGTCTGCGTTTATCGTCATTGCCATGCTTGTACCTCAAGGGATGGCTTATGCCATGCTTGCAGGTTTACCTCCTGTCATGGGTTTATATGCCAGCGTGATCCCCATGATCATGTACGCCTTGGTTGGTGGCAGTCCAACCTTGTCCATTGGCCCAGTCGCCATTATTTCCATGATGACCTTTGCGACGCTCAATCCATTATTTGAAGTCGGCTCGGCAGCTTATATTCAAGCAGCCTGTTTACTTGCTGTGATGGTCGGCATTATTTCGCTACTTTTAGGGATTTTTCGCTTCGGTTTTTTAATTCAACTCATTAGCCATCCTGTTATTAAAAGCTTCATTATTGCCTCTGCATTAATGATTGCGATTGGACAGCTTAAATTTGTGTTAGACATCCCCCTTAAAGCCAATAACTTACCTGAGTTCTTATACAGCTTTTGGAAATATATGGGACAAACCCATTTTTATAGCGTGCTCTTGGGTGTTGCTGCCATTTTATTTCTAATTTATGCCCCTAAAATCATCAACAGTAATGCCATTCGTGAGCGTGTTCGAGGTAGCGGCTTTATCTTAAAAGCCTTGCCATTGGTATTGGTGATCGGTTCAATTGCTTTGGTTTATTCATTGCATTTGCAACAAATCGGCATTAAAACAGTCGGAGAAATTCCTTCAGGATTTCCGCCTATTCAATTCCCTGAATGGAATGCACAACTTGTTCTACAACTCCTTCCTGGCGCAGCCATGATTGCCATGATCAGTTTTGTGGAATCTCTGTCTATTGCGCAAGCCACCGCCTTACAACAACGTAGTCACTTAAATAGCAATCAGGAACTGATTGCACTCGGTTTAGCCAATTTTGGCGCAGGTGTTAGCTCCTCTTTTCCCGTCACAGGCAGTTTGTCGCGTACCGTGGTCAATGCCGATGCAGGTGCAAAAACACCAATGGCAGGTGTATTTACCTCCATCGTGATTGTTATTGTCAGTTTATACTTCACGGGATTTTTCCAAGACTTACCACTGGCTGTTTTGGCTGCAACCATTATTGTTTCAATTTGGAAACTGGTCGAGTTCCAATCTTTTAAAGAAACTTGGCGTTATTCCAAAGCCGATGGTCTGGCCATGTGGGTGACGTTCTTTGGTGTTGTATTCATTGATATTTCGACAGGTTTAATTATTGGGATTGTGTCCACCTTTATTCTAATGTTGTGGCGTATTAGCCGACCACATATTGCGGTAATTGGTTTACTTGAAGGCACACAACATTTTCGTAATATTCAGCGGCATCAAGTGCGTACCGCGCCACACGTGCTATCCATGCGAATTGATGAAAATCTAACCTTTTTAAATGCCAATACTTTAAAAGGCTTTTTTATTAATCAAGTCAGCCAAAACCCTCAGTTAAAGCATGTAGTGGTGAATTGTTCGAGTATTAGCAGTATTGATTTAAGCGCACTCGAAATGCTGGAAGATTTAAATCTTGAACTAAAAAAATTGAATATTTGTCTGCATTTTTCTGAAATTAAAGGCCCGGTAATGGACAAATTACAACACTCAAAACTTTTGCAGCATTTAAATGGAAAAGTTTTTTTTTCACATTATTTAGCCATGCAAGAGCTTGCGCCTGAACTGACTTAAAGATCAAGAAATTGATCTTTAATTTTATCTTTAAAACTGGATGTTCAACACACATACTTTTTGATCAATGAGTACTTTTATCTTGCTGAAATTTAAACAGTTTAATAAATATCACTTTTAAAAATATAGACTTAACTTTTAAATCAAAATTATTTTTAAGCACATGGATATTTCAGTATAAAATAGCCGCTTTTCTTTTACCTTATTTTCGTATGTTTTCAGCTTTTTTGCGTTTGAGTTTAGTCTCCCGAATTATGATTGCAATTGTACTCGGTGTGGCTGTTGCAATTTTATTTCCAGAATCTGCGCCTTATTTAAGCCTTTTGGGTGATTTATTTATTAAAGCCCTAAAGTCTGTTGCGCCAATTTTAGTGTTTATTTTGGTCATGGCATCGATTGCCAATTTTAAAATTGGAAGCAGCAATGCTTATATCAAACCGATTATGCTGATGTATGCGATTGGTATGTTCTTGGCTGCGCTCAGTGCAGTTATTGCAAGTACGCTTTTCCCAAGTACATTATTTTTAGATGTTGCAACACAGTCAGAATTAACCCCGCCGGGCAGTCTTGCTGAAATTTTGAAAAATCTTTTACTTAGTTTTGTTGCTAACCCTGTAGTTGCCATTGCCGAAGCCAACTTTATTGGTATTTTGGCTTGGGCTGTGGCTTTAGGGATTGCCTTCCGCCATGCTACAGAGTCCACCAAAGCATTGTTGAATGATGCAGCCAATGCAGTCAATCGCGTTATTCGCTTGGTGATTAACTTTGCGCCTTTCGGTATTTTTGGCTTGGTTGCCGTGACATTTGCCGATGCAGGCTTGAGCACCTTAGCCAGTTATGCTCAATTATTGGCAGTCTTGTTAGGTAACCCCAGTTACGGATAAGCCAAAGATTTAATCACATGAATTTTAGGCTTATTCTTTTGGCAAAGTTGATACGCACATAGTGAAGAAAATACGCCTGCTAAAAAACCAGCAATCGAACGATGTTTA
>NZ_VPEP01000033.1:0-11191 GCF_013417035.1 Acinetobacter sp. YH16053 | reverse complement strand
AAAATCATTTGAATGATTTCTTCTTGGTCTACGTGCCATAAAATACTCCATATATTGATGTTTATAACATCATTTGAGGAGCAGAATATCACTTATAGGAGTTGTTCAAATTTACGGATCCATCTCTTAGAACCAGAACAACAACTTTATTCTCCATGACTTGATATACCAATCCAAATTGATCAGTAATGTCCTGGAAGTAACACAGATCCTTCAAAGCATCTTTTCCAATACAGCTATTGATACAGTTATTGAAACAGCAAAACAAACGATAAAATATAAGTAATCACCTACTCAAAAAGCTCAACAACCAAAAGCCGTGAGCTAATTTGATTGTAGGCCTTTATAGACCGTACCTCGTCTATCAACATCTAGAACCAGAACAACAACTTTATTCTCCATGACTTGATATACCAATCCAAATTGATCAGTAATGTCCTGGAAGCAACACAGATCCTTCAAAGCATCTTTTCCAATACAGCTATTGATACAGTTATTGAAACAGCAAAACAAACGATAAAATATAAGCAATCACCTACTCAAAAAGCTCAACAACGAAAAGCTGTGAGCTATAGAGCAAATGTGATAAAAACACGTACGTGTTTAGAGGTACATAAGTGGACAGGTTCCTGACACATAAATTGTGTAAGTTGTATAACTTATGATTATTATGTAATCAGGGTGCTTGATAACCAATTCTGGATCATAAGTAGTTATCTACAGCTGTTTAATGTAATAGAGTAATAGAATTCTGCAACTCAACCAAGAACTGTCAGATCAGACAAAGTTGTCTTCCTGAGTAATTTATCTACAGTCTCATCTAGTATAATGTCGTATTTTTGCTCGACAAAATGTCGTATTTTTGCTAGTTTAAAGGTATGTGAAAACTGATGTATAAGGGAGATGCGATGACAACTAAAGCGAAAATGCAAATGCGCATCAAACGCTCAAAACGTTATGTTTTTATGCGTGATGATTTTAATGACATTGCGAATTATGACCAAATTGGAAGAGTTCTGCGAAACTTAGTTCAAGAAGGTGAGCTAATTAAAGTTGGTTATGGTATTTATACCAAAGCAAGAAAAAATCAAATTACCGGCAAAGTAATGCCAGCCTGTCCAGAAGGCGCGGATGCAGTGATCTTAGAGGCATTAAAAAGATTGGATGTGCAGGTTACGTTAGGAGAGGCTACGGAAAAATATTTATCTGGTCAATCCACCCAGATTCCAGCCTTTACTCAAATTAAAACCCCGCGTCGTTTTACACGCCAATTGTCTGTAGGTCGTAGCCAAATTAATGCCTGATATAAAAAATGTGTTTGCAGATGTCGCTGATGCACTTGGTATTGGTGCAACTTCTATTGTTGAAAAAGATTACTATGTTGTCGAGTTATTGAGACTATTACAGTCTCTAGAATTTGAAACGCATGACTTGGTTTTTGCTGGTGGAACTTCTTTAGCTAAAGCAAATATTCAGTTAAATCGGATGTCTGAAGATGTGGACATTAAAATAGTTCCAAAACCAAATATTGCATTAAGTCGCTCTAAAGCTAAAGTTGTACGTAAACAATTGCTTCATCAAGTACAAGACAAAATCTCTCAATCTGATTTCTTTACAATTGAAGAGGAACCAGTTGTCTGGGATGAATATCGTTATATGGAATTATTAATTCGATATCCTCAGCATTTCAACCAAGCTCCCTGTTTACGACCATTCATTAAATTGGAATTAGTTGAAACAGACTTACTTGAGCCTTTTGAATCTAGAAGTATCACCTCGTTTGTGTATGACTTGGCTAAGAAAGGGAAGCCAGTCGATGCTTTTCCCTCCGTCACAATTGTCAGTACCAGTATCGAGAAGCTGATAGCAATTTTAAGGCGTACAGCGGCCTTTGCTAGAAATGCTGAAAGAGCTGATGATGAATCATTAGTTCGACATGTGTATGACTACTTTAAAATTACCTATGGTAAACCACAAGATTTTGTTTATTTAGGGCACTTAGCTACTAAAGTTATAAAAACTGATATTGAGCGTTATGGTCGTCAGCATACTCTTATGGTTGAAGACCCGATTGCTGAATTGTTATTTGGTTTAAATGAATTAAGTCGTAATCCACTCTATAAAGCCAGGTTTAATAATTTTGTTGTTCCTATGGTGTTCGGGGACAAACAAATATCATGGCAGCAAGCCTATTCACATTTTCAGGACTCAGTTCAACAGATCTTCGCTAACTTAAAGTTGTAAATGTAGAAAAGAAATTAGCTTAAGCACAATAGATTATTTATTTACAATCACTCTTATTACAACTAAATTTGTCAAAATTCTTCAGAGTTTTTTCTTTGAATTCTAACTCGTAACTCATCGAAGATAGAAAATGTTAATTCGCTTGAAATTTTTTTTGAATTAGCCTAAGTATAATTCTTAGGCTATTCTTAAAACCATATTTCAAGCTGCATAAAAATTCGATTAGGCAATTGTTTTAAAAACCAGGTCCGTAATCGTAACTATTTTCTTGCGTGGACTCTTTACGACTATTACGTGATGTCACAGATTGATTTTTATAGAAATTATCAGCTCTATCTTCCTTATTTATTATACTAGGATCTTTAGGTTCCAAACTTAATTCTCTCCTTGGCGGTTTTGGTTCAGCACTGTCATTTTTAGCAGCTGAATTACCAATTGGACTATTCTCAATTGCAGCATTCACTTTTTGCTGAGCAGTGGTTTTAAATTCAATTTTGATATCTTCTGAATCAGCAATTTGTTGTACTTGTTTTTTAAACTCATCTGTTCCAAAAACTAAAACAACACCAAACTTGGCTCTTGCCAGGAATAAAGCATCACGGATATGCTCATGTTGATGACTAACAACTGTAATTTCTGATGTATTTTTCGTTTCAAAAAATGCAACTTTTTTTTGGTCCAGATAAAATTTTTGTCCAAATTTGTATTCGATTACATAGTCTTTTCTAAAAAGAGATGTCATTTGGGATTGCTGATGAGGTATAGACATTTTCTTTGAAGATTCTAATGTATTCAAGCGTTCTCCTTCTTGTTTTTTCTGAAGCTTGAGTCTTCGAGTGTATTCAAAGTATTGCAGCATTTGCTCAAACTCAGATTCAGCTAAATTTTCAGGAAGTTTGATTGTTCTTTTCTTCTCAACCTTAGGCACGAGCTCTAATTCTAGTGTTGAAGATGAAGACTGAGAGTTGTGCTTGTGTTCTTTTGGGCTTTGTTGCACAAACCTATCTGTAAAGGCTTTTTCAGCGATATAATTTTCAAATGAAGAAGCCTACACACAAAATCTACCGCACAACCAATTGGCCCGCATATAACCGAGCACTCATGAGTCGCGGAAATATTGCCATTTGGTTTGATCCTGCTACGCAATGGTATGCTCCATCAAAAGGCAAACAAGGGCGAAATCAAACCTACTCCGACGCAGCTATCCAATGCTGCTTAATGATTAAATCCTTATTCCGTCTATCTTTACGTATGGTCACTGGCTTTGTGCAAAGTCTGATTAAACTTTGCGGATTAAATTGGACCGCACCAGATTACAGTACGCTTTGTAGAAGACAAAAGCATATTGATATTGCAATCAGCTACCAAAAAAGTAGCGATGGGCTGCATCTACTCGTAGACTCTACAGGCATGAAGTTTCTAGGTGAGGGCGAATGGAAACGCAAGAAACATGGAGCTGAATATCGTCGCCAATGGCGTAAACTACATATTGGTATAGATGCCAAAACCCTACAAATACGCGCTATTCAGCTCACAACCAATAATGTCAGTGATTCACAGGTGCTTGGTGATTTACTTAATCAGATTCCACAAGA
This sequence comes from Acinetobacter sp. YH16053, assembly GCF_013417035.1. Taxonomy (NCBI): domain Bacteria; kingdom Pseudomonadati; phylum Pseudomonadota; class Gammaproteobacteria; order Moraxellales; family Moraxellaceae; genus Acinetobacter; species Acinetobacter sp. YH16053. Next base: position 7,352 of record NZ_VPEP01000033.1, on the reverse strand, counting down.
TGAGCAGATTGACTCTGTTTATACCGATGGAGCTTATGACACCAAGCAATGCCGTCAGGTCATTGCAGATCGGCAAGCACATGCGGTGATTCCACCTAGAAAAAATGCGAAACCATGGAAAGATACAAAGAGTAGCTCGCTAGAGCGAAATGAATTACTTCGAACAGTTAAACGTTTAGGCAGGACATTATGGAAAAAATGGTCAGGCTATCATCGCCGCAGTTTGGTGGAAACCAAGATGCATTGCATCAAATTATTAGGCGATAAATTAATGGCAAGAAGCTTTCCTAGTCAGGTGAATGAAATTCATGCACGTGTAGCAGTCCTCAACAGATTTACGGAATTAGGTCGACCACTTACCCAAGTTACGCCTTAAATTTGGCTCAATTAGGGGCGCTTTGCATTTCAAATCTTTGTGCAACAAAGCCCCGATCTTCTGTTAAATACTCGTTGATGCCAGCGAGTATTTTTTGTTTCTCTGCTTCATCTTCCATTTTCTTGAGCAAGTAAGAACCCAGTAAAATTTTACGTCTGGTATCGTTTTTTCGATTTTGTTCTTTCTGTTTTGCCTTTTCACGAGCGTCTTTAGCCTGCTTTTGAGCTTTAAGCTGCTTTAAGCGTTCTTCCTGTTGCTTTAAGCGTTCTTCCTGCTTAGCAATTCTCTGTTCTAAAGATTCATTTGTCATTGTAATTCCCATACCTAAAAAACCATTCAAGCATAGGATACCTGCCATTGAGATTCAATGCCTTCCTAAGCTATAATGGTTTTCCAGAATGGCGCACTTTACCAAACTAATTTCATTAAGTTTGGAAGTCCGAAAGGGGATACCCCTTTACCCCATAAAATTATTTTGTTGTTGTTGAGAAAAGACAAATGAGCCACCTCCGCGCTTCATCAGAAAACTGAAGGAACCTCCATTGAATCGAACTAATATTTTTTTTGGTGAATCGCATTCTGACTGGTTGCCTGTCAGAGGCGGAGAATCTGGTGATTTTGTTTTTCGACGTGGTGACGGGCATGCCTTCGCGAAAATCGCACCTGCTTCCCGCCGCGGTGAGCTCGCTGGAGAGCGTGACCGCCTCATTTGGCTCAAAGGTCGAGGTGTGGCTTGCCCCGAGGTGATCAACTGGCAGGAGGAACAGGAGGGTGCATGCTTGGTGATAACGGCAATTCCGGGAGTACCGGCGGCTGATCTGTCTGGAGCGGATTTGCTCAAAGCGTGGCCGTCAATGGGGCAGCAACTTGGCGCTGTTCACAGCCTATCGGTTGATCAATGTCCGTTTGAGCGCAGGCTGTCGCGAATGTTCGGACGCGCCGTTGATGTGGTGTCCCGCAATGCCGTCAATCCCGACTTCTTACCGGACGAGGACAAGAGTACGCCGCAGCTCGATCTTTTGGCTCGTGTCGAACGAGAGCTACCGGTGCGGCTCGACCAAGAGCGCACCGATATGGTTGTTTGCCATGGTGATCCCTGCATGCCGAACTTCATGGTGGACCCTAAAACTCTTCAATGCACGGGTCTGATCGACCTTGGGCGGCTCGGAACAGCAGATCGCTATGCCGATTTGGCACTCATGATTGCTAACGCCGAAGAGAACTGGGCAGCGCCAGATGAAGCAGAGCGCGCCTTCGCTGTCCTATTCAATGTATTGGGGATCGAAGCCCCCGACCGCGAACGCCTTGCCTTCTATCTGCGATTGGACCCTCTGACTTGGGGTTGATGTTCATGCCGCCTGTTTTTCCTGCTCATTGGCACGTTTCGCAACCTGTTCTCATTGCGGACACCTTTTCCAGCCTCGTTTGGAAAGTTTCATTGCCAGACGGGACTCCTGCAATCGTCAAGGGATTGAAACCTATAGAAGACATTGCTGATGAACTGCGCGGGGCCGACTATCTGGTATGGCGCAATGGGAGGGGAGCAGTCCGGTTGCTCGGTCGTGAGAACAATCTGATGTTGCTCGAATATGCCGGGGAGCGAATGCTCTCTCACATCGTTGCCGAGCACGGCGACTACCAGGCGACCGAAATTGCAGCGGAACTAATGGCGAAGCTGTATGCCGCATCTGAGGAACCCCTGCCTTCTGCCCTTCTCCCGATCCGGGATCGCTTTGCAGCTTTGTTTCAGCGGGCGCGCGATGATCAAAACGCAGGTTGTCAAACTGACTACGTCCACGCGGCGATTATAGCCGATCAAATGATGAGCAATGCCTCGGAACTGCGTGGGCTACATGGCGATCTGCATCATGAAAACATCATGTTCTCCAGTCGCGGCTGGCTGGTGATAGATCCCGTCGGTCTGGTCGGTGAAGTGGGCTTTGGCGCCGCCAATATGTTCTACGATCCGGCTGACAGAGACGACCTTTGTCTCGATCCTAGACGCATTGCACAGATGGCGGACGCATTCTCTCGTGCGCTGGACGTCGATCCGCGTCGCCTGCTCGACCAGGCGTACGCTTATGGGTGCCTTTCCGCAGCTTGGAACGCGGATGGAGAAGAGGAGCAACGCGATCTAGCTATCGCGGCCGCGATCAAGCAGGTGCGACAGACGTCATACTAGATATCAAGCGACTTCTCCTATCCCCTGGGAACACATCAATCTTACCGGAGAATATCGTTGGCCAAAGCCTTAGCGTAGGATTTCGCCCTCTCCCGCAAACGACCCCATGTGGGCGGTAAAATCAGCTATGTCCGTATTCCCTCACCTGAAGACTTCTGGTGATGAAAATGGCATCCCCACCCGGAAACTGGAAAACCCGCTATAAAGCCAGTGATCTTGCAGACCATCAAAGATTAGAAATGACCTGCAAGAAATGTAACCGCCTTGTTTATATCAATAAGGCAATGATCAGCTCAATTCGAGGACACGAGCAATTATATTTGGACGAAGTTGAACGACGCGCACGCTGCAAAGCTCAAAATTGCCGTGGCACCATGCGCATGGCAATGGTGCGTCTTGATGAACTCAGCGGTTTTATTGGCGGGATTGCTTGATCTCCCGCCAAGATTTTAAGATCGCAATAAACTGGCTGACTGGCGCAATAATGGTATAGCAATAAGATAAAGGCTTGCTGCGACGAGCCAAACCCAACCATCCCACTGCCCCGCGGTTAAGCCATAAAGCGTCGTAAATCCGACCGGCCCGATAATCGAGGTTATATTCGTCAACCCCGTTAAAGTTCCCTGTAAAGCACCTTGTTTTTCATCGCAAACAAGACCTGAAATAATGGCCTGCAAAGCAGGCATACCAATGCCGCCTGTGGCCAGCATAAAAATTGCCGGCAGAACCATCCAGCTTTGCGTGATAAAAGCCAGCAATAAAAACCCGCACATATCAGCGCCCATTCCAAGCAGCAACACACCGCGGTCACCCAGTCGCTTTGAAAGAGTGCCGGTTAAAACAGCTTGTACGAATGTATGTGCTGCACCAAAAACGGCCAGCGACACACCTGCTGTGCCAATATCCCAATTCAAGCGCTGTTCGCCATAAATCACCCACAAAGCGGCGGGCGCCTGCCCAATCAGCTGCATAAGAAAAAACAACGCAAAAAAGCTGGCAAGTCCCTGAACTGCAAAATTGAAGCGAAAGCCTTCAAACAAATTGATTTTGGCTGGCTGTCCTTCAGGCGGTTGTGACGGCGTTTTGGGCAACAAGAAAGCCACCAAACAAAAGGCAATTGCATTGAGAAGAGCCCCTGCCACAAAGGGCGCATGCACAGATATATCACCAAGAACACCGCCAATAGCAGGCCCTGCAATCATACCTGCACCAAAACACGCCCCCATAAAACCAAACCAACGCGCACGTTCTTCCTGTTTAGTTGTATCAGCGATAATTGATGCCGCGATTGCACCAGTTGCTCCGGTAACACCTGAGATAATCCGGCCGATATAAAGCACCCATAAAACAGGCGCTGCCGCCATTATGCTATAATCAATCGTGGCACCTAAAAATGAAACCAGCAAAATAATCCGCCGTCCATAGCGGTCAGATAACCGCCCTAAAACGGGCGCGCAAAAGACCTGCATAAACGCATAAAGCGATAAAAAAACACCATAGTGAAATGCTGTTTGCTCTGCCGGTACAAATTCATTTAATAAAGCCGGAACCACCGGCATGATTAATCCCAAACCAATCGCATCAAGCGCGACAACAATGAGTGCGGTTATAAGTGATTTTGACATAGATGTGACTTTTATTTATCATTGATAAGTTGGCGATAATAAACTTTATCAACGATAAATTGTCAAGAGGTAATGCAATAAAATGACCAAATTGGATCGTGAGACCGTTATTCAGGCTGCACTTGAACTTCTCAACGAAGTCGGTGTTGACAATTTAACAACGCGAAAATTGGCCGAGCGCCTGAAGGTGCAGCAACCTGCTCTTTATTGGCATTTTCGCAATAAGCGCGCCCTGCTTGATGCCTTATCTGAAGCCATGTTAGAAAAAAATCACACCCGCACCGTGCCTCAGACAGGAGAAGACTGGCGTGTCTTTTTAAAAGAAAATGCACTCAGCTTTCGTAGCGCACTGCTTTCTTATCGTGATGGCGCACGCATTCATGCGGGCACACGCCCAACCAGTGCGCAATATGAGCGCGTGGAAAAACAGATCAGATTTTTATGTGAGAGCGGATTTGAACAGCCCGATGCCGTACGGGCATTAGTGATTGTCAGTCATTATACGACGGGCTCTGTCAGTGAGCAGCAAGCAGCCCTCGAAGATAGTTCTGAACGCAAACAAGCCTCAAAAGAAGCCCCTGCACAGCCATCACAGTTTCTATCTCATGCCTTTGATACATTCGATGCGGAAGGTGCCGATTTTGCCTTTGAATATGGATTGGATGCTTTAATTTCCGGTCTGGAAATGAAGAAAGCCACAAAATAACTTAGCAGATGCAACATAAAAAAGCCCCGCAAAGCGAGGCTTTTAAAATGATTAACTTAAAGATTATGCTTTTGGTGCAGCTTTTGGTTTGCGTGTTGAATAGACGACAAAGAACCCTGCAACCAAACCATAACCAAGCCATTTAAATGGCAGTATATCCGCATCTTCGCTGCGGATTGCACGTACCGCAACCGTGCCCGGACGTGTTTCCACACCCGCTTTACCACTGCTTTGAGCCGCTTCAATCTGATCAGGTGAGACGACCCATTCACGGCCTGTATATTTATCATAGGCCATAAAACCAAAGCCCACGATGAGTGCGGTGATTGCGCCTGCAATCAAACGAATGCGCATATTCATATCAAATTTCCATTATTTAATCTTGTTCAGCTTTTAAGCTGACAACAGCAAAAACATCAATTAGCAAAGCCGATCACTTATTATTATCTAATTCAAAATCACAAAATGGGGTCGTTTGCGGGAGGGGGCGGAATCCTACGCTAAGGCTTTGGCCAGCGATATTCTCCGGTGAGATTGATGTGTTCCCATCCGAGCGGCGAAACATGGGCCAAGAGATCGGGCGATAGCAGCTTTCCATCGCGTTTCTGGTTTGCAACGACCTCGCCGAGCTTCATGGTGTTCCAGAAGATGATGATGGCGGCGAGCAGATTCATGCCGGCGATGCGGTAATGCTGGCCTTCGGCGGAACGGTCGCGGATTTCACCGCGGCGGTGGAAGCTGATTGCCCGCTTCAGCGCATGATGAGCTTCGCCTTTGTTGAGCCCGATCTGGGCACGCCGTTGGAGTTCGGCATCCAGAATCCAGTCGATCATGAACAGGGTGCGCTCGACGCGACCGACTTCCCGCAGGGCTGTCGCGAGCTCGTTCTGCCGCGGATAGGAGGCGAGTTTCCGCAGAATCTGGCTTGGCGCGACGGTCCCGGCAGCAATGGTGGCGGCGATGCGCAGGATGTCGGGCCAATTGCGCTCGATCATGGCTTGGTTGACCTTTCCGCCGATCAACGCTCGCAGGTGCGGCGGGGCGGCCGACGGATTGAACGCGTAGAGCCGTTTGGATGGCAGGTCGCGGATGCGCGGAGCGAACCGGTAGCCGAGAATGGCACATGCGGCAAAGACGTGATCGGTGAAGCCGCCCGTGTCGGTGAACTGCTCGCGGATATGGCGTCCAGCATCGTTCATCAGCAGGCCATCGAGGATGTAAGGCGCTTCGCTTGCCGTTGCAGGAATCACCTGGGTTGCGAACGGCGCATATTGGTCGGAGACGTGGCTATAGGCTTTCAGGCCCGGGGTATTGCCATATTTCGCGTTGACCAGGTTCATGGCCTCACCTTGCTCTGTAGCGACGAAGAACTGTCCGTCGCTCGAAGCCGACGTGCCCATGCCCCAGAACCGGGCCATGGGTAACGCTGCCTGTGCCTCGACCACCATGGCCAGCGCCCGGTCATAGGCTTCGCCCTCGACATGCCACCGTCCAATGCGGATCAATTCCCAGAAGGTGTGGGTGTTTGTCGCATCCGCCATTTTGCGCAAGCCGAGGTTGATCCCTTCCGCCAAGATAACGTTCATTAGCCCGATCCGGTCAGCGCAGGGTGCTCCTGTGCGCAGATGGGTGAACGCTTCGGTGAAGCCGGTCGCCGCATCCACCTCCAGCAGGAGATCGGTGATGCGCGTGGGCGGGATCTGCTTGTAGAGATCGAGCACCAGATCTTCGGCGCCTGTCGGCGCGGCGGCTTCGAGTTTCTCGATATGCAGAACGCCGTTTTCAATCGACCCGCCCGGGATCGTGCCTGCGCGAGCGGCACGGCCAAGCTCGCGCAACCGCATGTCGAGGCGAGCTTGCCGGTCTGCCAGCCATTCCTCCGGCCGCAATGGCACAGCGAGACGACCGCCTTCCGCGATGGATTGTGCCGGAACGAGTGCGTGTTTCAGATCGCCATAGCGCCGGGACCTAGTAAGCCAGACATCTCCGGAGCGGAACGCATCGCGCAGATGGAACAGCACCGCGATCTCCCATAGGCGAGCGTCGCCAGCCCTCTGGGCCCGAAGGTGGCGATGCCATTTCGAGCTGGGCCGCAAGAAGCTGGTCATCGCGGCATCGTTCAAACCGGTACGAAGGGCCGTCACCGCTTCCAGAAGCGGCAGTGCAACGGGCGCAGCTCGCAGATCGAGCAGGCGCAACATGCGTGGAGCGTATCGGCGGAAGCGGTGATAACCGTCGAGCACATGATTGAGCGGATCGTCGGCCATGGTGGCGGTCAGCCTGGTTGCCATTGCAACAAGGGTTTTTAAGCCGTCCCACCCTGACCCACTCGCGATGGCACTGTTGCAAATAGTCGGTGGTGATAAACTTATCATCCCCTTTTGCTGATGGAGCTGCACATGAACCCATTCAAAGGCCGGCATTTTCAGCGTGACATCATTCTGTGGGCCGTACGCTGGTACT
>NZ_VPEP01000032.1:0-11196 GCF_013417035.1 Acinetobacter sp. YH16053 | reverse complement strand
ATCCACCATAGGATAAATATTTTCTGATTTTATGAATAAAATTAGCGTTTTAAAGTTTGGTGTTGGTTGGTTGGCAATCGGCACTTCGACAAAATTTTACGGTGCATACGTTATAAGCATTTTTTAGACCCCCTCGGATATTCTTGCCAACAGAATATCGAAACGAGGTGGGTTGTCTAAATGCTCACCATTTGCGTTTTAAGGCACTTTAAACTAAAACCTATAGGTAGAATAGGAATGACCAATAAAACGCCAAATACAGCAAACCATGCGCTATAAATCCACATCTCTTGGTGTATCTTGCTCTCGATCTGTCATAAAATCTTCTAACCCTGTTGGGTCATCATGGTTTTTAAAGAACTCCTCCCAAGTTACTTCACAAAAGACACCATCTTCATTGGCTCTAAACCATCGTGGTTTGTTGAAGTTCTTCATCGAGAGAGAAACCAAATCTTCATCTTTTTTATCTTTGCTCATCTCAGATCCTCTTTAGCGAGTGTCTACGAGCGACACAACGAAAATTTGCGCCTAGACTCCCTGAAAAACTGCTTTTTAAAATATTTGCTTCAACAAATTGAAAGTAGATCACATGCTGATCTTTGCACCTAGACCGAGCGAAGCGAGCATAAAAAACTTATGAGCGAAGCGAATTCCGAGTTGCTTTTGCCTTTTCTTAAAGTAACAAGAATATTAACTAAAAATTGCCCCACGAATCGAGCGAAAGCGAGATTCAATAGAGTTTGAGCGTAGCGAAAACCAAGGGCAATTTTTCATTTATTTTTTCATTTACTAATTTTAAAAGCTTTATTAAAAGCTTTTAATAGCTTTTAAAAAGCTTTTAAAAAGCTTTACGGCCAGTCTCAATGTATTGCTATATCAGTGTTTCAGACACTAAAGTGGGGGCGAAATGTTAGGTTTTTGACTTTAAGTGGGGGCGAAATGTTAGGTTTTTGACTTTAAGTGGGGGCGAAATGTTAGGTTAGTGGGGGCGAAATGTTAGGTTAGTGGGGGCGAAATGTTAGGTTAGTGGGGGCGAAATGTTAGGTTAGTGGGGGCGAAATGTTAGGTGGTAATCAAGATATGCTTGACTTAATAAGTGGGGGTAAGTAGCATTGAAAATACCACCACATAATAGAAGAATAGTGATTTTAGATGGCTGTATCATTAAAGAAAATTAAAAATTTTGAGGAACATGACAAATCTCTTTTTCCTCTTTCAGCACCTGCCAAACGTTATCCAAAAGACTATGCTGTCTTTCAAAATATTTTCTGGCAATTGAAGCATGAGAAATCACCAAAAGACGATATTCTAAAATTGCTATTCTTTTTTAGCCCTAAAGTTCGGCTAGCATCAGATCCCAATGAAACAACAGAATTCACTGTAACAGCTAAAGAATATGCTGAATTGACGGGCTTAAAGCCAAGCAGTGCTTATGTAGCCTTAAACCGAGTAGTAGATGCTCTCTACGACCACAGTGTAGTTTTTTATCATCCTGGAAAAGATCGAGATATTCGAACAAGACTCATTAGTACATGCTCATACAAGGATGGATGTTTTTATATTTCTTTCACGCATTTTGCCCTATACATTATGTATGTTTTTAATAAACAAAATTCGTATACAAAATTTAAAGTTAAATCGGCTGTTGCCTTACATGGTCACGGTTTAAAACTTTACCCATTCTTGGTACAAAATGAATTTCGGTCTAATTTCGATGTATCCATCAAAGAATTAAAAAGTGCTTTAGGTCTGGCAGAAAATTCATACCCAGAATATAGAGATTTCAAAAGTACTATTCTTAAACCCCACATTGATGACATTAACTCTAAAACAGAACTTACTATTGAGTTTAAAGCAGTCAAGAAAGAAGGACGCAAAGCTAGTCATGTTAATTTTATAGTTAGAAAAAAGAAAACTATTGGAGCTAATCAACAAAGTGAAACTGGTAGTAACCAAGAGCAAAATAAAATAACTGCAAAAATGGTTTATTTAACGATAATTCAAAGTGAAGAATTGAGCTTGAGATTCAAAGAATCTGGTGAGACTACAGACGAATTAGTAGAAAGAATAAAAATTGATTTTAAAAATAACGAAGGTAATAGATGGATTGAAAAACTAGCAGAATTCAATATCGACTTTACTATTGAACAAAAAGTTTGAAAAATTGCTGCTATACCTAGAAAAGTACGATTTAATTCAAAATAAGATATATGTTCAGCTAAGATGTTCAGATGAACATGCTTAAACACGCGCTGAGGGATTACATTGAACAAAACAAAATTTAGCATAATGGACGCAAGTAAAGCTTTTAAAAAATCAAGAACAACAATCTATGAATCTATAAAAAGTGGTGAATTATCAAGAGATCATGATGGACTTATAGACTTATCGGAACTTATCAGAGTTTATGGCAATCCAGTCAGTGTTCAGTCCAGTACACGTACTGAACAAGTCCAGAAGGATGTACAGGTACACGTTCAGTCTGAAATTGAAAATGTATTAAAAGATCAAATTTCTTTACTCAAAAATCAGTTAGATTTAGCAAATCAAAGAGAAAAGTCTTTGATGCAACATATTGAAGATCTCACTCATAGAATTGAGTTTAAAGGCACGTTAGAACAGCCAAAACAAGAAAATACTAGTAAGCTAAATGAATCTACTAATCTAAATATAGCAACAGATCCTCGGCCAGAGATTGAGTCGAACTATGACGCATTGACTACTTTTGGGGAAGACAACAAGCGTATACCTATTCCTGAACACGTTGAACCGGAACCTAAAAAAAGGGGATTATTGGGCCGTTTAGCTCGGGCAGTTTTTACAGATGAGTAAGGTTTTATTGTTATTTTTAGCTAAACAAAAGTGTGGAACATTGCTTACTTATTAAGCGTGGAACGTGAAAAGTCATAAAAAAAGCCCAATCGGGTGTGATTGGGCTTTTCAATACGAAATAAACTATTGAATTAAAACAAATAATTTAGAGCATTTCGTATAACGTGTATTATGTTAATTTTAGAAAATCTTTAAGATTGATCTGAATGCTAAACTATTTCTACAGACACATACCGATCTTGCCCAGCCTTAAAACCAACATAAATTAAAGCAAGTGCCACGCAGGCTAAAAAGATTTCAACCTTTATAAAATGGCCCGGTGACTGATACAGCAGTCCTACCATCAACGGTCCAAAAGCACCAAATCCAAAACCGACACTTTGCACCATACTAGATAATTGTGCTGCCACATGTGTATTCTCTGAACGTAAAACAATCATGGCCATCGCAATAGAGGTTAAAGCCCCTTGTCCCAGCCCCAGGATCACCGCCCATAACCAAATTGTGTGTAAGGGTGCCATCAAACAGCCGATAAAGCCAATCACAGTCAGTAAAACCACAACGACATTAAACCATGACTGATGTGGAAGACGGGTAGCAATGACCGGAGCCAGAAAACAGGCGATAGTTTGTAAAAAGATAGAACTCGATACAATCAGGCTGGCATCAAAAACAGCAATTCCCCGATCCCTGAGGAATGGTGATAACCAGCCAAATACAGTAAATGAGTACATTGATTGGAGTACCATAAACAGCGTGACTTGCCATGCCAATTTGCATTGCCACAGACCACGAATTTTAGGAGCAATGATTTTTAGGGGGACGCTATGTTGTGGGTATTGAAATAACCAGAAAAGCCAAGCCAATATCGCAGGGACTACCCATATCGCTAAAGCGCTTGACCAGTCCCCATGAAAAAATTGCTGTAAAGGGAGCGTTGTTCCTGCTGCAATAGCTGCACCTCCTAATAGAGCCATCGCATACAAACCTGACATTAGCCCAATAGATTGAGAAAAGTCCCGTTTAATCAGGCTAGGTAGTAAAACATTAATAATCGCGATTGCGCCACCGGCCAAAATCGTACCGATTAATAAACCACTAAGCTCTCCTGTTCCTCGTAAGAGAATACCAATGGTAAGAACAAACATGATGATAAATATTGTTCTTTCAATTCCCAGTTTTTGTGCCAATTTCGGTGCAAAAGGTGCAAATAAACCAAGACAAAGTACAGGTAATGTGGTGATTAAACTGGCCAATCCCGAACTGAGATTCAGTGATTGTCTAATTTCTGGCATTAACGCACCAAAACTAGGAAAGATGGTCCGTAAATTAAAGGCGACCAAAATTAAACTGCATGCCCAGAAAATCAATGTCTTAGGATGGGAATAGGATGGTGATGCTGTTGAATAAATCTCTTGTGTACTCATGCCTATTCCCTATATAAAACGCATACAATCCATATATTAAATATATATGTTAAATCATATATATTAGATTATCATATAGGTATGAAATTAAACAATGGATGAAAGCGTGAAAGATTTAGAATTCAAGGATCATTTCTCTAAAGGTTCTGAAGGCTACGCAGCCTACCGTCCTGTATATCCTATCGATTTGGTAGATGAATTAGCCTATCTATGCCCAGCACAAAATCTTGTACTAGATTGCGGTTGTGGTACAGGACAGCTTTCAGTGCTATTAGCAGAAAGATTTGATGAAGTCGTTGCAACAGATGCAAGTTCTGCTCAAATTGAAAAAGCCAAAAAATGGGAAGGTGTAATCTATCGAACAGCTTTAGCTGAAGATAGCGGGTTGCCAGATGAATCAGTCGATCTGATTACGGTTGCACAAGCTGCACATTGGCTGGATCTGGATCGTTTTTATCAGGAAGTGCAGCGTATTGCCCGGCCCAATGCGATTTTAGCCCTCATTACTTATGGTGTTTTGCATGTTGAAGGCTCTGTCGATACGCTTATTCAACAATTCTATTATCAGACCATTGGTCCATATTGGCCTGCCGAAAGAAAGCATGTTGAAGACGGATACCGAAACTTGCCTTTTCCATTTCCCGAAGTAGAGGTTCCTGAGGTCAACATGCAGGCATTTTGGAATCTGGATGAATTAATGGGCTATTTTAATACCTGGTCTGCAGTAAAAGAGGCTGAAAAAGTCCTCGGTTTTAATCCAGTTTGTCAATTTAGAACAGCGTTATTAGCTGAATGGAAAGATCCTGCTATCAAGAAAAAAATTACCTGGCCTTTATCTATTCGGGCTGGAAAAGTGAATGCTGCATAATTTAAGGAAAAATATGACAAACAATATCCCATCTGGCTTGACCTATACACAAGAAATTATAGTTGATGAATCCTTAACAGTTCCTCAAGTCTCAACGAAGTTTACTGGCTTTGCCGATATGCCACCGGTATTTGCCACAGCCTATATGGTGGGTTTTGTAGAATGGACTTGTGTAGAAGCGCTGCATCCCTATCTTGAGCCTCAGCAACGGACGGTCGGCACACATGTCAACCTCAGCCATAATGCGGCTACTCCAGTTGGCATGAAAGTCACTGCTGAAGTGACGTTGACGCATATTGAAGGGAAAAAATTAACCTCTGCTGTAATCTGCCGAGATGAAGTAGATGTGATTTGTGAAGGAACTCATGAGCGTTTTATTATCGATCATGAAAAATTCCTGACCCGTGTTCAAGCCAAATCAGCAGCTACAAATGAGCATTAATTAAGCATTTTAGAAAGGTGAGGAATAACTTTTCAGGAACTCCAGTAAAGTTTTTGCTGCACTGCTGAGAGGTCGGTCAGATGACCAACATGCACCGACCTTTAAAGAATCACCTTTCTGGTGGGGTAGTTTCAGTGGAACAATACCTGACTCATTTTCAAGCGCAGCCAAAGGTAAGGTAGTTATGGCCAAACCTGAACGTACAGCAGATAAAATAAGCGCCGGATTTTCTGACTCCAACACAATATTCAACGGTATGCCTAAAGCGGTTGAATGGCGTTCAAGCAAATCCCGTTGATGGTATCCAGTCGGATAGATCGCTAAGGGCTGTGTGAGTAGTTTTTCCCAGGAAATGCTTTCAGCTTGAACAAGTTGTTGATGGAATGAGGTTGAAACACAAGCTACATTTTTTAAATCCCACAGATATTCCGTCTCAACCTGAGGCTCTATGCCTTTATATACGGTCAAGCCTAAATCCAAAGCTTCTTTCTTCACTAAAGCTTCAATTTCCAGGGCACCAGCTTGATAAACTTTAATATGAATTTTGGGATATAACGCCATAAATTTCGGCAGTACTTGGGAGAGCGCAAATTGCGTCACCATCGCAGGAGCCGCAATACGTAATTGACCTATAGAGAGATTTTCCAGATCCTTGAGTTCATCCTTCACATTCATCAACAGACTCATCACAGGAGCTGCACGTTCCTTGAGGAGGCGACCACTTTCTGTCAGTTCAACTTTGCGGTTAGCGCGAATAAAAAGCTGTGTACCCAATTCTTTTTCTAGTTCTTTAATAGTAATACTGACCGCAGATTGGGCAACATCTAATGCATGAGCAGCAGCAGAAAAACTGCCGTTTTCGATCACGGCCATAAACACTTCAATACGACGTAGTTTTATCTTCATTTTATATGTAAGAATAGGATTTCATAAATTTATTATATAATAAAATCTGATTTTTCTTTAATTAGGTCCTTCCATTTAACATAATGGTGGTTATACGCAATACACTTGTATATTAATATAAAAATCAAATACTTAAAAATTTAACCCTGAGCATAAAAACAGCAAAAAGCCGACTTTGAAACAAGTCGGCTTTTTTATGTTCGATTCTGTAAGCTTTTGCCAATAAAAAATGGAAGAACTTTGCAAAAGTTACAATTTTGTATTAACATTTTTATATTAACAAAAAGCGATGCAACTATGGAAATTGAGTTTTCATGGGATGAGCATAAAGCAGAAACAAACCTTAAAAAGCATGGTATAGCTTTTGAAGATGCAACCTTAGTTTTTTATGATGCTCATGCCGTCTTCAAACAGGATCGCTTTGAAAATGGTGAATATCGTTGGCAAGCGATAGGTCTCGTACACGGGCAGACAGTTTTATTGGTGGCTCATACTGTACAAGATCATAATGGGATTGATCATATCCGTATTATTTCAGCACGACAGGCAGAGAAAAAAGAGAGGAAACAGTATGAACAAAACCGTTACTTACAAAGTAGATTTGAATAAACCTCCTGTCTTATCTGAAGAACAAAAGGCAAGACTTGAAGCATTAGATAAACGCCCAGACAGTGAAATAGACTTTTCAGATATTCCCGAACTTGATGAAAGTTTTTGGAAAAATGCAGTGCAAAATCCATTTTACAAGCCGACTAAACAAGTAACTACGGTTCGCATCGATGCAGATGTCATGCAGTGGCTAAAAGCCCAAGGCAAAGGCTATCAAACACGAATGAATAAAATTTTACGGGATGCCATGCTAAAAGAATTAAAAAATCATCAATAAAAATGGGAGCTTAGGCTCCCATTTTTGACTGCGTATAACGTGTATTATGTTAATTTTAGAAAATCTAAAATAATTATTGATAATTTTTTTTTGAAAATTTAACATACCTTCCGATTGGTATTTTAGGTATGATTACTTATGAACAGTGTGTTACTCGCTTATGTATTACTTGGATTTGCAATAGTTTCCGAAGTGATTGGAAGTAGTTTTTTAGTTAAATCGGAAGGGTTTACAAAACTTTTTCCAAGCGTGATGGTCTTTATTTCTTTTAGCACGGCATTTTATTTATTATCACAAGTTATTAAAACAATCCCTTTAGGTATCGCATACGCTATATGGGCTGGTGTTGGGATTGTTCTAACTGCTGTAGTTAGCTACTTTGTTTTTAAACAGACACTAGATAATCCTGCTTTAATTGGAATTGGTTTTATCGTATCTGGCGTAATAATTATTAATTTATTTTCGCAATCAGCAGGTCATTAAGTGAAAGAAATTCGGCAACAAAAGAAGCAACCAGAGGTTATTCGAAAGCGCATCCTTGAACAGGCAACTATTCTTGTTTCTCAAAAGGGTATTTCTGGTGTTTCTATTCAAAATATTGCTACAGCAGTAGGTATAACAAAAGGGGGGGTATTTCACCATTTCCCGAATAAAAAAAATTTGATAGAAGAAATGTTCAATCAAATAATTCTTGATTTAGATCAAACAGTTGAATACTTGATTAAACGCGATCAAACAGAATATGGTAAATTCACACGAGCTTATATTCATAGTTCTTTTATCCATCAAATAGATGGGGTGGTTTCTGCTTGGTCAGCGTTATCAATGACTATGATCACAGAGCCTACCTTTAATAAAATTTGGATGGAATGGCTAAAAAATAGATTATCTCAACATGCAGAAACGGATAGTCATCCTGATTTAGAGTTACTTCGTTTAGCAGCAGATGGGTTGTGGCTACAAAGTATTACCGGAGTCATTGATGATGAGCAATGTTCAAAATTAGAAGACGATCTGCTTAATCGAACCTATTTAACATAAAATCTCTTATACGAAATTTGCATGTTAGAACCTATTCAAAGTCCGTATTTAATAGCTTCTCTTAGCGGATTTACTCATTTTCAAGCACTTGTAAGTAAAGCTCATCCGCTTTTTGAGCAATGGCTTTGCCATTCTCACGCATTTCTAATTCTTTAGCTACATAGGCTTGAATCGGTATGTTGTAATAGCCACCACCATAGTAGTCTTTAATGAGTTTCAAAGGCACTTCCACACCATATTCATCAAAAAGATTACGTCTGTAATTATATTCATGGATCGTATCCGCATAGGTCGGCAATCGGGGTAGATAGGTCAAGTGTGGTGTAGCAATTTCCATCTGCATCCATGTTTTCTGCTTCTTAGACCTGTACTTTAAAAAACGCTGTGCAAAATGGATAATCTGCCCTGCTTGGGAACGGCTTGCTTTGAAAACAGACCATGTTTCAACCATCAGGAATAGATTTTTAATGTCGGCTCGGTTCTTCTCTGCTAGAGAACTATTTTTTTGACTAGCCAATTTATTAATAGAATCAGTAAATTTAGTTTTAATTTTTTCAATACTTTGCTTTGTATATCGCCAAGTCCACGTATAAGCCCTTACTCTGTCTTTGTAGTCTTTTTCATCACCCAAGATGAGCTGTTTATAAGTCTTATGCGTATCTCTAAAAAGCTCCATAGTCACCAGGGCAGTAGGTTTGACAGCAATTGGATTTTTTAAGACAAATTGTTTTGGCTCATTATCTTTGAAGTAGTCTGCAATCAAGGTCTTTTCTGCTGAGATCGAATCAAGATCCCACTTAAAGCCTTTGTACTTCTCTTTAAGAGTCTGAATCTTCAAACGCTCCGACTCTTTGGCAAGTTTATTAATCTCAATACCGTTGAAAGTATTGAAATCTCTACTTGTAGGCGTAGTGAATAAGCAATACAGAAACCATTTATTTTCATTAAAGACATCTCTTTGCACGATCATCGTGCAAATAGGATGACCCTTTTCTAGGCGGTAAGAACGCTGTCTTGGTGAAATACCCAACTCATAACGCTCTGTCATCTTATCCAAAACGGATTCAATGGATTTCTTAGAACTGTCGTACTCAAAGCTGAAATAAAAATATGCGCCATTGGCAACATGGTCAGCGAGCCGTTGCATTGTAAATTTTGTGTGTGGACTAAAAATTATCATCCAAAATATTTCCAATCATTGTTATCAAGGGTTAATTCACAAAATACGCTGTTTTTTGATCAAAAACTAGCATTGTAATCGAGTAAAAGGATTTTTGGTTTTTAGCTGTTTTTTGCTTTTTCCATAGCGAAGCTATGGTGAACTTGCGAAGCAAGTTTTAAGGACTTCTAGACGGTGTTTGTAAGAGGGTAATAAGTAGTTCCATGCGAACGCACCTAGACAGCATATTTTTTGTGCATTATGATTTTCTCATCAGTTGTGAAGTGTGTCTGACCAACGCACCTAAAAGACCTAACCGTTTTTTAGTGTGCCGTTAGGCACACTAAAAATTTTGATTTTCAACAGCTCACAGTGGAAAGGTTGACAGCCTGAAAACTGCTTGACGAAGCGGACTGCTGCGGAAACGTAGCTCGGTACGCTTTGATGAGGGCTGATGAGGGGTGGCTTTTGCCTACCCTCAAATTCTACTCAATCCACTTCATTGTTGGTTCTTGAAGTTGGGCGACAAGGAAACGGAATCACCGAAAGGTGGCGAATGGGTTAAACCCCATTCTAGGCTGAAAGGGCTGAAATCCTGCTTTTGAAGAAATAGTGAGTGAAATCCATAGATGGAGAGTAGCGTTAATAACTACCGTTCTTCGCTGAATCTTTATGGTTTGGCGAGGTGCGTGGCACACACGATGGCTTCTGCGGTATTCGAGAGGGTACAGGCGATCAAGGTGAAAGCTGGCGAGAGTGGCACTTTTGGGTCAGGTGGTGAATTTGTCGTGATGACATTCCATTTTGGCTCGAAAGGTCGATGTATAGCTTAAACGTGTTAAAGGTGGGGAGAGATCCTCATCGACTGTGCTAAGTAAGTGTTCTACCCATGATGATATTTTTTAAGCTGCGGAATCGGTATTTTGGAACTGCGTACCGAAAAGCAAGGAAAAAGCTTAGAAACTTAGTGGATGAACGTACTGCTTGTTAAGACTTCAATTGATAACTTGGGACGCACTTTTATGTCATTAGGTTTTGTCACCTAAGTTTTTGAATAACTAAATTTTTAGTTATCGACATAGATGTGTTGGAGCGATCTTTAGTAGCGCATATAAGGCAGATTTTTGCCGAAGTTGTACTGTAATAATTCTGAATAAGTTGTTGTTTTTATTTGTAAAATAGATAGTAATCTATAATTACAGGTAAAATTGATAATCAATAAGAATTTTCTTTTGAGTTGTTTTATCAAAAGTTGGTTAAAAAACCATAGCTACCGTTGTCAGAAATGACTTGTTAAGGGAATCGTGGTTTTGCGAAAGAGTGATGTTGAGGCTATAGGGGACTGTAGTTGAGTGTGTTACTTCCTGCATGGTCATAGTGCTTGAAGGCTGTGGATTTAAAGCCACAGGAGAGTCAAAAAGGTTAAATGGGGATTGGTCTCCCCTGCTGTTCGAGTTGGTCGCTCGAACTAAACTAAACTTCTGAAGACATAGTTTTTCGAGGTTGTTATCCACCATAGGATAAATATTTTCTGATTTTATGAATAAAATTAGCGTTTTAAAGTTTGGTGTTGGTTGGTTGGCAATCGGCACTTCGACAAAATTTTACGGTGCATACGTTATAAGCATTTTTTAG
>NZ_VPEP01000031.1:0-13379 GCF_013417035.1 Acinetobacter sp. YH16053 | reverse complement strand
AAAGTTTTACGTACTTTAACTGAATCAACCTATGAAATTCAGCCTCAGCAAAGTCATTATGAATCTCTCGAAGTAGATGAGTTCTGGAATTTTGTTGGAAATAAAAAGAATAAACAATGGCTTATTTTTGTTCAAAAGTCATATTTTACCTCGGAGAAACCGGACATTTTTATTGGTGAGAATATAGACACTTTAAATGGGTTCTAACACTCTCTGTTTCGTATAACAGCCATTATGTTAAATGAATGATAATTGACATTTTGTTCATTAATACTGATATGCAACGAATTTTATTATATGTCACCCCTCAATTACAAATATAAATGACTGCTCGTCTAATCATCTCCATTACACAATTAAATGTTAAAATGCATAGCTACTTCATCTAAGATAAAATATATGTATCCAAATCTACAGCACAGCTTCGAAAACAGCGTCATTCTCGTTGTAGAAGATGATTATGATATTGGTGACATTCTTGAAAAATACATAAAAAATGAAAACATGCAGGTCATCCGTGCATTGGATGGACAACAAGCTTTAGAGTGCCTAAAAGCCAACTCTATCGACCTGATTCTCCTTGATATTAAATTACCCAAACTAAATGGCTGGGAAATTCTACAAATCATCCGTCAAACAAGTCATTTACCTGTCATTATGCTGACTGCCTTAGATGATCAAGTGAATAAGATCATGGGGCTAAAAATGGGTGCTGATGACTTTATTATTAAGCCATTTAACCCAAACGAAGTGATTGCACGAATACAAGCCGTACTTAGACGAAGTACAAGCCAAAATATGGAAATAACTAATATTATTCGTTATAGAAATATTGAAATTAATCCAGATCATCATCAAGTTTACATTTCAAATGGTCAAAGAAATCAGTTGCTCAACCTTACGTTAACTGAGTATAAGATACTGTTTTTGATGGCAAAAACACCGAATAAAGTCTTTACACGTAATGAATTGATCCAAAACTGTATGCCTGAAAGTGATGCTTTAGATCGCACTGTAGATAGCCATATCAGCAAATTACGCAAAAAACTTGAAGAAAATGATGTAAATGGCTTATTAATCAATGTCCGTGGCGTGGGGTATCGCTTAGATCAAAATCATGAAATTTAACTTTTTTAAAAATTCTGTTGGAATTAACTTCCAGTTTATTATCATGATGAGCCTATTCAATTTAGGCATTACGCTGTTATCTTTCATGATTGGCTATTTTGTTTATAGCTGGGCGATAAAAATAGGTTTTCTAAATACACAAGTTATTAATTCAAATGAATTTTCAGTTACCTCCGTTGACTTTATCTGGCTGTTTTTAGTGCTATTAACAGGCTTTTTTCTTTCTACTATCCTCGCCTTTAAATATGGAAAACGCTATACACAGCCAATTAGTGATTTAGCAGATGTTATTCAACAAATTCAACAAGGCAATTTAGCACTCAGAATTAAACAGCCACATCATGATATTCCACATGAAATCAAGTCTCTTATTGAGAACTTCAATGAAATGGCAAACCAACTTGAAGTATCAGTTAAGAATTCAACTGTTTGGAATGCTGCAATTGCACATGAATTACGAACACCTGTGACAATATTACAAGGTCGCTTGCAAGGTATTGTCGATGGTATATTTATTGCCGATAAAGCTTTACACCTAAGCTTATTGAACCAAGTCGAAGGCTTATCTTACCTTGTGGAAGATTTACGGACACTGACACTTATTGAAAATAAACAATTACGATTAGAACTAGAAAAGACCAATTTAAAAAATAGTATTGAAAAATGTCTGCAGATGTTTAATGAACGGTTTCATGTTAAAGGTTTAACTATTGTTTTAAATTTGACGGATAAATTGGTTTGCGTTGATATAAGAAGGATGGAACAGGTCTTTATTGCATTGTTCTCTAACTTTCTAAGATATTCGAATGCTGGAAAAATAAATATTACATCTGTAACCACAGCAGAACATTGGGTATTGACGTTTGAAGATGAAGGTCCTGGTATTGATGAATCGCATCTTAAACACCTGTTCAAACCCTTCTATCGACTGGAAGACTCTAGATCATGTCTAGATGGCGGTACTGGATTAGGCTTGGCAGTGATTGATGCAATTATTGAAGCACACCAAGGTCATATTTATTATTCTAAATCCAAAAACTTAGGTGGCAGCTGTTTTACTATTCAACTAAATCGTAAGACATCAACTCATTTATAATGTGTTAAGTTCAGATTAATACGGCTTAATTTAAACCATAAATTTAAGATAAATTGATGTCTGAACTTAACCATTCTGTTTGATGATCCTCAAATAAATTTCATCACAATGAATTCTCATCTCGATATTTAGCTAGCATAAAAAATACCACAATGGAGAGTATCCCGATGATAATCCCTGCTGTTAATAATAAATTAACATGAGCTGAACTGAAGGCAATTTTACCTGCGTTAATCAATGCTGTACCTTGTTCAACGGGTAACTGGCTCGCCACTAAATAGGTATCACCAATCGAAAGTCTGGCTTTTTCTGCTAAAACAGCAGTTAAATCTGACGGCACTTGAAGATGACTGCCAAATATATAGGCCATGAAAACACCAAATAAAGTAATACCTAGTCCTGTACCCAGTTCATAACCTGTACTTTCAAGTGAACCTGCCGCACCGCCCTTTTCTGCAGGTACTGAGCCCATGATCGCAATGGATGAAGCTGTTAAACCAATACTCAGTGTTAATCCAATCGAAGCTAAAATAAAGGGAACGATGATTCCCGGATGATGAAAATCTGAATAACTCAAACTGACCAACGCAATTGCTGCCAATATTAATGACATGGTCGCAACCAGACGGAGTCCAAATTTATTGGATAAAAAACCAGCAATAGGCCCGCCAATAGCGGCCGCAACCATAATCGGAACCATAAAAAGACCGGCTTGCAGCGGTGTTAAACGAATGACATATTGCAGCTCCATTGCCAAAGTTAACTCAACCCCTGCCAAAGCGCCTGCAGCAACCATTGCCATAATAATGCCGGCTAAAATAGCAGGACGTGAAAATAGCGAAAGATCTAGCATCGGCTGAGGAGAATTCAGCTGTTTGCGTACAAATATGGTTAATAAGCCGATAGATAAAACGACCAAAGGCAAGACAATCAACAACGACTGTTTACCGCCTAAGCCTGCTTTTAGTGCATATACAAACGAAATCAAACCGACAATCAGCAATAGCGCTTGACCAAATGCCCAATGTCCAGGGGTTATAGCTTCTTTTCGGGACAATAAGAAATAGCACATTGGTGCGACAACCAGCATGATTGGGACGTTAATCAGGAAAACTGAACCCCACCAGAAATATTCTAACAATCCCCCACCAATGAGCGGTCCAATGGCGGCACCGGCTGATCCGATTGTGCCCCAAATACCCAGCGCAATGGCACGTTCGCGACTGTCTTCGAAGGTTCTGCGAATAATACCCAATACACAGGGCATAATCATGGCACCGCCTAATGCTAATAAAGCACGTGCGGCAATCAGCATAGAAGCCGTTTGGGAAAATGCCGCAAGGACTGAGGCAATTCCAAATATAACCAAGCCAATCAGCAGAATCTTACGATTGCCGACACGATCAGCCAAAGTTCCCATCGGAACTAAAAGTCCAGCCATAAGTAATGGATAAATATCAATAATCCATAAGACTTGGTTACTTGTGGCACTCAGCGATTGGGTTAATGAGGGAACCGCAACATGCAGTACAGTCATATCAATCACAATCGGCAGAAATGCAAGCACGACAGCGAGCAATATCCACCAGCGTTTCGGATCAAGATTGGTAGCTTTCATGATTAAACCTATATTGATGGTTTATTAAATCAATTCTGAAATAAAGATGTAAATGAAAGATTTGTTGTGGGCTAAACTCGTTAACCCACAGCTTTTATTCTCAGTTTTGATGCTTAATGTGCCGCTTTACGTTTCGAGAATTTCTCAACCATGCTCATGACGACAATAAAGAAAATCGGTACAAAAATAACAGCTAGAATTGTTGCGCTGATCATGCCGCCAAAGACGCCTGTACCAATCGCTTTTTGAGTTTCAGAACTAGCGCCACTGGCAATGACTAAAGGAATAACGCCACAGGTAAATGCCAAAGATGTCATTAGGATTGGACGTAAGCGCAATTTAGCGGCTGCAACGGTTGCCTCCACTAAACCCATTCCTTCTTCTCTTAGTGCTTTTGCAAACTCAACAATCAAAATAGCATTCTTTGCAGATAGACCAATAATCGTGATCATGCCGACCTTAAAGAAAATATCATTTGGCATACCACGTAACATTACTGCTAAAAAGGCGCCAATCAACCCTAGAGGGACAACTAGCATCACAGAGAATGGAATTGACCAGCTTTCATAAAGCGCTGCCAAGACAAGGAAAACGACTAACATCGACAACAGTAATAAAAACAAGGTTTGTGATTCCGACTGTTTTTCTTCTAGAGAAATCCCAGTCCACTCATAACCCACACCTTTCGGAAGTTGTTCAATCAAATTTTCCATCTCAGTCATGGCTTGTCCTGAAGATATACCTGCTGCTGGACTGCCAGAAATACTCAATGATGGACGACCGTTGTAACGATTGTATTGTTGTGGGGAATGTTGCCAAATTGGAGTAATTATTTCAGACATTGAAACCAATTTACCGCTTTGACTGTTCACCTTAATCTGAAGAATATCTTCAATACTCATGCGTGATTTGGCATCAAGTTGCACAATGACTTGCTGCATACGGTCATGATTTGGAAAATCATTGATATACATCGAACCCATTGAGGTTGAAATAATATCGGTCACATCACTGAAATTAACACCTAATGCCTGCAATTTATCTCTATCAATTTTAAGCTGTACAGAACTGCCATCTGGCAAACCTTCAGGATAGACCTCCGCCACGATTTTACTTTGTGCTGCTAATGCTAAAAGCTGATCTTGTGCTTCTCTTAAAGCAGGCATGCCAATATTGCCACGATCTAATAATCTCAGTGAAAAACCAGATGAGTTACCCAATTCATCAATTGCTGGTGGTAACACAGACATGGTTTGACCTTCTGAACTTTCAGCCATCGCTATATTGGCATTATTCACGACTTCTTGTGCCGTAATAGTACGCTCTTCGAATGGCAATAGATTGGTAAAATACATCGCTGTATTCTGACCAGATCCACTAAAACCAAAACCTAAGACCGCCATATTGTCTTTAATCCCCGTTTCTTGGTCTAAATAATTTTGAAACTCAGCAACGACTTTACGGGTACGTTCTTGAGTTGCATCCGCAGGAAGTTGAATCGAAGTCATAAACCACCCCTGATCTTCTTCTGGCATAAACGCAGTCGGAACGTGTTTAAAACTAAAAATCAGCACAATGACAATGCCTAAGAAACATAACATTGCGAGGGTTTTATGTTTAATTACTTTAAATAAACTGCGTTCATAGCGATTGTTCAGCTTCTCAAAACTGCGATCAAACGATGCAAAAACACCCTTTTTCTGATGGTCTTGATCAATCGGTTTTAACATCGTTGCACATAACGCAGGGGTTAATGTCAGTGCAAGGAAAGCTGAGAATAAAATTGAAACCGACATGGTAATGGTGAACTGACGATAGATAATCCCCACTGAGCCTGACGCCAATGCCATCGGCAAGAATACAGCGGCTAACACTAAGGTGATGCCAATAATCGGATTGGTAATTTCCTTCATGGCTTTAGATGTGGCTTCAACTGGAGATAAGCCTTCTGTCGCCATAATGCGTTCAACATTCTCAATGACCACAATCGCATCATCGACAATAATCCCGATCGCAAGCACCATACCGAACATGGTCAGCACATTAATCGAAAAACCAGCAAGCAGCATGACTGAGAATGTGCCAAGCAATGCAATCGGTGCAACAATCGCCGGAATTAAGGTGTATCGAACATTGTGTAAAAAGATAAACATGACAATAAAAACTAATGCCATAGCTTCAAGCAATGTCATGATTACTTTTTCAATCGAGATTTTTACAAAAGGTGCAGTGTCGTAAGGTATAGAGAATTTCATACCATCAGGCAGTGCTGAACCTAACTGTTCAATTTTCGCTTTAACACCTTCTGCAGTCTTGACAGCGTTGGCACCAGGACTCATTTGTATCGCCACAGCTGTAGAGGCTTTGCCATTTTCTAAAATCGCAAAGTTATACATCTGTGCCCCGATTTCGACACGAGCGACATCCGACAGTCGAACATTGGCGCCATTTTGTTGAGCACGTAAACTAATTTTCTTGAATTGCTCTACAGTTTCTAATTGACCTTGAGCAGTTAAAGGAATAGTAATTTGTTGCCCCGTCAAAGCAGGAACATCACCAATACGACCTGGTGATATCGGCAAGTTTTGGTTTTGGATGGCTGTATTCACATCTTGAATACTCAATCCATAAGAAACCAAACGATCTGGATCGACCCAAATCCGCATGGCTTTTTCAGCACCAAAATTTTGGACTTTACCAACACCGTCAACCCGCTTTAATTCTTCAATCACATAGCGAGTCATATAGTCACTGACATCAATTTCACTATATTTGCCATTCGGTGAACTTAAGCCCACCATCATTAAAAAACCAGACGACGCAGCATCGACCATCAGCCCTTGTTGTCGCACTGTTTGAGGTAAGCGTGACTCAATGGCTTTAATTTTGTTTTGCACATCAATTTGTGCAAGTTCTACATCTGTACCTGGTTTAAATGTTGCGGTGATTGTTGCTGTTCCAGAACTATCTGAACTTGAACTGTAATAAAGTAAGTTTTTGACACCTGACATTTCCCGCTCAATCAAGGTCACAACACTATCATTCAATGTTTTTGGCGTAGCACCTGGATAGATTGCCGTAATACTAATCTGTGGTGGCGCAACACTTGGGAATCGTGCAATAGGTAACTTGGGGATGCTTAGTACACCCAACAGAATAATAAATAAAGCAATCACCCATGCAAAAATAGGACGCCTAATGAAAAATTGGGACATTATTGCTGTCCTCCATTTTCCTTAATATTTGTAGGTTGCCACTGCTTAATTTTTAATTTTTGCTCAGGCTGTATACGATCAGCCCCTTCAACAATGACTTTCTCACCTGCTTGTAACCCTTGTTTGATCACATAGTTATTTTGATAACGTTGACCAAGCTGAACAGGCTTGCTTTGCGCTAAACCTTTTTGATTAACAATCGTAACATTGGCTTTACCACTAATATCATGTTGAATCGCTTGTTCTGGAACTAGGAGCGCATTTTCAACTTGAGCTCGGCTCATATTGACTCGAACATACATGCCTGGCAAAAGTTTTTGATTTTCATTATTGGCTAAAATACGGATTGTGACATCACCCGTATCAGGATCAACTTTAGTATCCGAAAATAGGATTTCACCTGTAACGTTATAAGGTTTACCCTGACTATTTAGGATTTCAACCGTATGTTTGGTATTTGACACGTCACCTTGCTGTAAAGCTTCCTGTAGTTTTTCATAATCACTAATTGATTGCTTTACATCAACATAGACTTTATTAATCTGTTGTATTACGGCCATTGCATTAGTATCACCTTGACCAACTAATGCACCCTCAGTCACTAAGATTTCACCAATCGTTCCCGAGATAGGGGCTGTAACAGTCGCATATTTAAGATTAAGTTGTTGTCTGCTTAACATGGCTTGCATTTGCGCCACATCGGCTTTTGCTTTTTGATAATCTGCTTCGGTATTGTTGTATTCCTGCTGACTAACCGCATTTACTTTTACTAATTCAGTGTAGCGTTTTAACAGCACCTGCAAACGTGTCACCTCAGCTTGTGCACGGTTTAAAGTGGCTTGATTGCTTTTTACATCTGCCTGAAATATTTCAGAATTCAATTTAAAAAGCGGTTGACCTGCTTGCACATAAGAGCCTTGCTTAAAAAGTACTTTATCAACAATTCCACCTACTTGCGGGCGAATTTCAGCAATACGGTAAGCGACAACACGGCCTGGAAGATTTTCAATTAAATTCATGGAATGCGGTAATACCGTGATGGTACTGACAACCGCTGGTGGCATTTCTGTTGGGGACTGTTCAGCATCTTTGGCTTGTGTACAGCCGATTAAAAGTACAGTTGTAATAAGTATTGAACCTATTAAATGATAATGTGTTGACATGCTTTTTCAGAGGGGGGGTTTTAGATACTACTATTTTGAAATAGCAGTGTTTATGAATTGCTGATGTTGTGTGGAGATTGTGTGGAGATTGTGTGGAGAGATTAAAAGATTTATTTTTTAATGACACGCTTAAACAGCGTGGCTTGTAAATTAGTATAAATAATTTTGTTGTTCTACAATTTTGATCGTATCTTAGTTTTTTCTCATAGTTCATGAACTTTAAAATTCTAAACCAAGACTAATATTTATATAAGCAATTGAAAATACAATACATAGTTTCTTTATACACTTATGAAGTGAACTTTAGGTGAACATAAGTTAAATAGAAATTTTTAATTAGTTCAGCACAAACGTACAATCTTTAAGGCCTATAACTCGATACCGTTCTCTCTTTGATGTTTATTGCTATCTAATTGAGTGAACTCTGTGGAAATATTTCTTTATACATTAAGCGTTATGTATAGCCCAGGCCCTGTAAATTTTATGGGGCTAAATTCTGGCCTTACAGGTCAATTAAAAAAGACTATAGGATTTTACCTAGGCATTGGTTTCGCCATGTTGATCTTATTCGTATTGTTTGGCTATATAGGTGAAGCTGTTATTCCACATGGATTGATTCATTATATTGCTTTAGCGGGTGCAATTTATACATTCTACTTGGCTATAAAAATGATTAGGGCGAATGTAGAAACAACTCAACAGCAAGAAAGCCATCTAACATTCTTAAATGGCTTATTTATTCAGTTATTAAATCCAAAAGCCATTCTCGTCATTCTACCTGTTACGACAATTATGTACCCTGCAGCCAAAATCACAGGAATCATGATCTTGATAGTTTCTTTACTGATTTCACTTGGTGCTGTTGGCGCACCATTCACCTATGCTCTGGTTGGAAAAGTATTAGGCAACAAAATTGCTAATCCTATCTGGTTTAATCGGCTAAATAAGCTGATGGGTATACTCTTGATTTTATCAGGGCTTTTTATGTTCAAAGATTTTCTTAATGGAATAAATCTGCTGTAGGACAAATTAGCCGTTCAAATCGAACGGCTATCTTTTAATATTTATCATTTTCCATTGAGTGGGAGTTAAACCAAATGTTTTTATAAAATGTCTGGTCATATGACTCTGATCAAAAAAGCCTGCATTTAAAGCAGCATTAACAATAGACTCCCCTTGAGCAAGGTAGAACTTAACTGTTTCTAAGCGACGCATGATCATATAACGGTGTGGGCTAGTTCCAAATAATAATCGGAAATCACGAGAAAGGCTCCAGCGGTCACGATCAGCATGTTTCTCTAAATCTGACAAACTTAAGTTTTCATGTGGATACGCCAAAATACACTCACGCGCTCTCTCTGCTGCCTTGTAGTCAAATTTTTTGTTTTGGTTAGATGAAGTATCTGAAATTTCACACAGTGTAGTTGCCAAATCAAATAGAGCATCTTCCTCTTCTAGGGTATCCATATAATTATTTATATTATTTAGAAAGCTATCCATTGCCCTAAACAGGCGAATATCATTACTTAAGCCATGTCTGATAAAAGGCAAAGGTTTACCCTTTAAAATGGTTTGGATCATCGCTGGTTCGATGTAAATCATTCTATAGCGATAGCCATCTAATGTTCCTGATTCACCATCATGCTTTTCATCCGGGTGTAGAACCATAGTCATGCCTGGCAAGCTATGTTGCAATGTACCTTTGTAATGAAAGTTTTGAACTCCGGAAAGAGTCCTGCCAATAGCATAAGTATCATGTCGGTGAGGTTTATAAGCATAATTGGAAAGAAATGCTTCAATTCTTTCTAATTTATGATTTTGAGTGGGGGATCTCACAATCCAATTATTTCCACTGGAGAAATCAGGCATAATTGATGGCCAATTTTTCGTAGATTCTATTGTAGATTATTTTTCACTTTTCCTAAAATTAACATAATACACGTTATACGAAGTTGAAATGAAAAATGGAGCTTAAAGCTCCCTTTTTTACTAGTTTTTTTTAAATTGCTAAGCGTAAATTCAGTGCTTTTACGACTTTAATAACAGTATCAAAGCTTGGATTTACATCGCCAGAAAGTGCTTTATAAAGACTTTCTCGACCTAAACCAGTGTCTCTTGATAATTGAGCCATTCCTTTAGCTTTAGCAATATTACCTAAAGCTTTTGCAATGAATGCCGCATCACCATTAGATTCATCGATACAGGCTTGTAGGTAAGCTTGCATATCTTCTTCTGTTTTAAGATGTTCAGCACTGTCCCATTTGCGAAGTTTGATAGCCATTTACAGCTCCTCCTCTAAATCTTGTGCTAATTGTAGGGCAAGTTTTATATCTTTACTTTGCGTAGACTTGTCTCCGCCTGCTAAAAGAATAACGACCCTTTGCCCTTGCTTACAGTAATAGATCCTGTAGCCAGGTCCAAAGAAGAAACGTAATTCAGAAACACCTTCACCTACTGGTTCAGTATCTCCAAAGTTTCCATCTTCAACCCGATCAATTCGGACTTGTATACGTCTTTTTGCCTGCAGGTCTTTTAACTTAGTAAACCAGTCATCAAAGACTTCAGTGGTATATATTGAGTACATAAGAGTAATGTATCCTATAGGATACATTCATGCAAGAAATAAACTTGAATGTATGGGGCTACAACAGAATTTCGTATAACCACCATTATGTTAAATAGATAGCAGTTGGGAGATTATTTATTCTTTCAATAGACAAAAACTTGCGGAATTTTTCTTAATTTGTAATCCTTGCGGCCAAGGGTGTCTAGCGTAGCTAAGACAGGTATTCGTTATAGTCGGGCCGCTATAATACGGATGACGAGTGCCTGTATGTTTAACCTAAATATCTTTAACAAGATCTCTAGCGAAGTATTGACCATCAAAAATGATCTTGAGCTGAATTCTGAAAATCAACTGATAACTAAGTATAAGACTTCTACTTCTGAAGATTATAAACAGGCTATTGTTTTGATTTTTAAAGAACGTGGCTATACACGTTTGGAAATAGGTCAATTACTTGGGGAGCCAAAAGCTTCATAAAATACCGATTAAACAAAGCTTGGATATAACATCCAGGCTTTATAAAAAAGTACCTAGCTGTTACCCTTGTCCTGATTTTTTTACTCTAAAACGTTCTTTCATCTTATGACACTTACGCCACCTTAAGTTTATTTATCGTCTTAAATCTGTAAATAACTCATCACTGTCTAGTGATGTGGTGTAGTCGTTTGTGTGTTGTATATATCACATCACTAGCCTATCTGAAAAATTAAAAAACAGGCTATGTTTATGTTATCTAATGTCCGAGAACAGTGGTTCTCTAACATCCGTGGGGATGTACTTGCCGGATTAGTCGTCGGTCTTGCACTCATCCCTGAAGCCATCGCATTTTCAATTATTGCAGGTGTAGATCCTAAAGTTGGTCTATACGCATCCTTCTGTATTGCCGTCGTGATTTCTTTCGTAGGTGGTCGTCCTGCCATGATTTCAGCAGCCACTGGTGCAATGGCGCTGCTTATGGTCACATTGGTCAAAGAGCATGGGCTTGAATATCTGCTGGCAGCAACAATTTTGACAGGCGTGATTCAAATATTGGCAGGCTATTTAAAGCTCGCCAAGTTAATGCGGTTTGTATCTAAATCTGTGGTTATTGGATTCGTAAATGCGTTAGCGATCTTAATTTTCATGGCTCAATTGCCTGAACTGATTAATGTGACCTGGCATGTATATGCTTTTGTTGCTTTAGGTTTAGCAATTATTTATCTATTCCCTCTGGTTCCCAAATTAGGAAAATTACTCCCTTCTCCACTAGTCTGCATCATTGCAATCACATTATTGGCAATCGCTTTAGGAATTGATGTACGGACCGTGGGCGATATGGGGTCTTTACCTGACACACTTCCAATGTTCTTGATTCCAGATATTCCTTTGAATATTGAAACATTGATGATTATTTTGCCTTATTCAGTCGCACTGGCGGCTGTAGGTTTACTTGAATCGATGATGACAGCAACTATCGTGGATGAAATGACTGATACGCCAAGTGATAAATATCAGGAATGTAAGGGACAAGGGATTGCGAATATTGCTTCTGGCTTTATGGGTGGCATGGCCGGTTGTGCAATGATTGGTCAATCTATGATTAACGTAAAATCAGGTGGCCTTACACGCTTATCAACATTCTCTGCGGGCATTTTTCTTCTTATTCTGGTTGTATTTATCAGCGACTGGCTCAAAGTGATTCCAATGGCTGCATTGGTAGCGGTAATGATAATGGTCTCTATCAGTACCTTTGAATGGAGTTCTGTCACTCAGTTAAAAGATAATCCTAAGAGTAGTAATATCGTCATGATTGCGACGGTGATTGTAGTTGTTGCTACGCATAACCTGGCTTTGGGTGTGTTAACAGGCGTATTACTTTCAGCCTTGTTCCTGGCGAATAAACTTGAAAATGATATCCAGGTGACAGCATCTTTTGAAGGAATGGCCCGTTTATATGAGTTGAGAGGTCAGATCTTCTTTAGTTCTTCTGAAAAATTCATGCAAGGTTTTGACTTTAAAGAGGATGTAAAGGAGGTGATTATTGATTTGACCCATTCTCACATTTGGGATGTAACATCAGTCGCCATGCTTGATTCTGTTGTAAATAAATTTCAAAAGAATGGTGCGAATGTCACAGTACGTGGTCTAAATGAAGCCAGTTCGATCATGATTGATAAGTATGGGACACATGCCAGAATTTAAGTTTTAAAAATTCTATATTTATATAGAATTTCTAAAATTAACATAATACACCTTATACGAATCTAAAAATGGGAGCCTTTAGCTCCCATTTTTACTATATTTTTAAAGTTTTAAGCGTGTTGTACTGTGAGTTTTAAGCCTAAAGCATTTACTACACGATTAATCGTATCAAAACGTGGTGCTGAATCCTGACGTAGGGCTTTGTAGAGTGCTTCACGCCCAATCCCTGCTTCTTTAGCGATTTGAGTCATGCCACGAGCTTTAGCAATAACACCAAGTGCATGGGCTAATTCAGCTGGATCATTTTCTTCAAGAACCATATTGAGATACATCACAATGTCTTCTTCAGTTTTGAGCGACTCAGCCATATCAAAACTTGGTAAATCAGCGACTTTAACCATTTTAATCCTCC
>NZ_VPEP01000002.1:0-345836 GCF_013417035.1 Acinetobacter sp. YH16053 | reverse complement strand
TTTATGCCTCCTAAAGAGCCGTTGAAGACTACGACGTTGATAGGTTGGATGTGGAAGCATAGCGATATGTGAAGCTGACCAATACTAATTGCTCGTGAGGCTTGACTATACAACACCCAAACAGTTGTTGTATCACAAGCATCAATCGATTCATAAAAGATCACTTGAAACTGATCAGATCAAATATCTTGATTCAGCCCTTGTTGAACATGAAATTTCAGATACAATAGCCAACCTGTTAATAACTCATTTGGAACCAAGTAAGGCATTACAAGCAAAAGCATCGAGCTTAAGCAATGTAACTAAGACCCGAACAAGTCCATAACAGTTGTGCTGGCGACAATAGCAAGAGTGAACCACCTGATCCCTTCCCGAACTCAGAAGTGAAACCTCTTCGCGCTGATGGTAGTGTGGGGTTACCCATGTGAGAGTAAGTCATCGCCAGCTCATTATTCAAAGTCCCCCTTCTCAATGAGATGGGGGACTTTTTTTTATGGATAAAATAAAATGTTAAGAATAAAGACTACTAAAATATCCGTATTAAAAAATATTTATGATTTTAAATAAATCTATGTTATATCTTATAAAACGGCATAAAAATTGCTTATTATAACTTATTGGATTAAGTTATTGAAAAATCAATTATTTTAAAAGAGTGGTAAGATATGAAGTTATCGGTTGGACTTAAAGTTGCAAACTCCTTGTCACTGACACCGCAGTTACAACAAGCCATTCGTTTGCTTCAACTTTCAAGCTTGGAGTTAGAACAAGAAGTTCAAATTCAATTGGATAGTAATCCTTTATTAGAAAAAGTAGAAGAGCAAAGCAGTATTGAAAGCTTATCAACACTCGAAGACCAAGAGCGAGATCAGAAAGATTTAACAAAAGAACTAAATGCAGATCATTTGCCAAATGATTTGCCGGTAGATACGGATTGGGATGATGTGTATAGCCACTTACCGACCAGTTTAGGGGCGGCAGAATATGAAGAGCGAGAGGATAATCGTCAAGGCCACTTAGGGCTAAAAGAACACATGCATACGCAAATTAATTTGTTGCATTTTTCGCAAGTTGAACAGTTAATTGCATATTGTATTGTCGATGCTTTGGATGACAATGGTTTTTTGGATTGTGAAGTATCGGAAATTACTACATCGGTGCAGCATCTATTGGCATCTATGGACTACGAAGATGAAGTGGAAGATGACGAAGTTCTAGTGGTGCTGAAACATATCCAGCGTTTAGATCCAATTGGGATTGGTTCACGGAATTTGGCTGAGTGTTTATCTATTCAACTTGAAAGTTTGGCTATAGATGTGCCATACCGTCAGGAAGCGCTACAGTTAATGCAGCATTATGAGCTTTTAATCTCGAATGATTTGCCGAAACTACTGAAGCAAACAGGTTTGAACGCTACGCAGTTACAACATGCCGTGGCATTGTTGAAAACATTACAAGCACATCCTGGTACTGCATTTGAAGATCAGGATTCGGACTACCAAATTCCAGATGTGGTAGTTAGTAAAAAACAGGATCATTGGCATGTGCAACTCAATCCAGATGTTGTGCCTAAGCTTAGAATTAATTCCTTTTATGCCAATATGATTAAACGTGCAGATCAAAGCGAAGACAATCAATATTTGCGCAATCAAATGTTGGATGCAAAAAACTTTATTAAAAGTGTCGATGAGCGGCACAAAACTTTATTAAAAGTGGCGACCTGTATTGTGCAGCATCAACGCGATTTTCTAGAAATTGGTGCTGAAGGAATGAAACCTTTGATTTTGCGTGATGTAGCCGATGAGGTGGAGTTGCATGAATCTACAGTTTCACGGGTGACCACCAATAAATATATGTTAACTCCACGTGGTTTGTTTGAATTGAAATATTTCTTTTCAAGTCATGTTGGAACCAGTTCAGGCGGAGAAGCATCCTCAACTGCGATTCGCGCCAAGATTAAAAAATTAATTGCCGATGAAAATCCACGTAAACCTTTGTCAGATAACACCATTGCGAACCTCCTTAAGGAAGAAGGAATTGATGTCGCACGTAGAACGGTTGCGAAATATCGTGAGTCATTAAATATTCCGTCATCTTCTGAGCGAAAAGTCTTGATCTAATTTTTAAAATCGGTCTATTCTAAGGATTCATTATGACCAAATAATGAATCTTTTTTTGAAGGAATAGTTAGACATGATTTAAAGTGACCTCAGCAGTGTTCTGTTATTTGACAATCAATCATGTGAACTATGCCTTCCTAATTCTAATGAAGGTGAGGGATAGAATTATGCAAATAACAATTCGTGGACATCACTTAGCTATAACCCCTGCAATTGAAGAAAATATTCGACTTAAATTTGCACAAATGACCAAACATCTCGATCAGGTCAATAGTATGCAGGTGAAATTAAGCAAAGATCATCAAATCGATAAACATTCTAAAAAAGGCAGCGCCAATCATATTGCAGAAGCGATTATCCGTTTACCTGGAACGGAGCTTTTTGCGCAGGCCAGTGCAGATGATATGTACACTTCAATTAAGATGATGACAGAAAAATTAAAACGTCAGTTAGAGAAACATCGGAAGATGCAGCTGGATTATCAGCCTTTAGCCATCTAGTCAAAATATGATTTAAAAAGAGGTTTTGGATAAACCTCTTTTTTTATTGCGATAATGTATAGGATTAATGAATTATTTTTTCTATTTATAGTAAAATAACAGGTTTTTACACCGTTGGTCCTATAAGAGGTCTTTGTGATGAATAGTGAACAGCTCACTGAAATTTTAAAAGCTGCTTTTCCAGAGGCTGAAGTTGCTGTAAGTGGGCAAGGCGGCAAATTTGATCTTCGTATTGTAGATAATCAGTTTGAAGGTAAGCGTCCTGTTGCTCGTCAACAAGCAGTGTATGCACCATTGAATAGCTATATTGCCAGCGGTGAAGTTCATGCGGTCACAATTCGTGCAATGACACAAGAAGAATGGCGTAAAGCAAGCTTATTTGGAGCTTAATAATTTAATGGATAAATTTTTAATACAGGGCGGTAATAAGCTCGAAGGTGAAGTGCGCATTTCTGGTGCAAAAAATGCAGCCTTGCCACTTCTTGCTGCAATGATTCTTGCAGAAACACCAATAACATTGAAAAATGTTCCAAATCTAAAAGATGTAAATACCTTGGTGAAGTTGATCGCAGGCTTGGGTATTAAAATGTCTTATGAGGGCGATACTGTCATTGCGGATACCTCAACATTGGACAACCAATTTGCACCTTATGAATTGGTAAAAACCATGCGTGCTTCTATTTTGGTGCTTGGCCCATTGGTCGCGCGCTATGGTAGTGCAAAAGTATCTTTGCCAGGTGGTTGTGCAATTGGTTCACGTCCTGTCGATCAACATCTTAAAGCACTCGAAGCGTTAGGCGCAGAAATTGAAGTCGAAAATGGTTATGTAAATGCCAAAGTCAAAGGTCGCCTTAAAGGTGGCGAAGTGGTCTTTGATATGGTCACTGTTGGCGGTACAGAAAACATTCTCATGGCTGCGGTATTGGCAGATGGTGTTACTACCATTCGTAATGCTGCGCGTGAACCTGAAATTACTGACCTTGCGCAAATGCTCATTAAAATGGGTGCTAAAATTGAAGGTTTAGACACCGATACTTTAGTGGTTACAGGTGTTGAACACTTGCATGGTTGTGAGTATTCAGTGGTTGCCGACCGTATCGAAACGGGTTCTTATTTGGCAGCAGCTGCAATTACAGGCGGTAAAATCAGAACCACGCATACCGATCCTGCCTTGCTAGAATCTGTGTTAGATAAGTTTGAAGAAATGGGTGCTGAAGTCACACGTGGCGATGACTGGATTGAACTGGATATGATGGGCAAGCGCCCTAAAGCCGTGAGCTTCAGAACCTTACCACATCCTGAATTTCCAACAGACATGCAAGCACAGTTAATGGCAGTGAATGCGATTGGACGCGGTTTTGCTACCATTTCGGAAACTATTTTTGAAAACCGTTTTATGCATGTCCCTGAGTTGTCACGTATGGGTGCCAATATTCAGGTAGAAGGCAATGATGCGGTGGTGACAGGCGTAGAAAAACTTTCTGCTGCACCTGTTATGGCAACTGATTTACGTGCCTCATTCTCGTTGGTGTTAGCAGCATTGGCGGCAGAAGGCGAAACATTGATTGACCGTATTTATCATATTGATCGCGGTTATGAAAATGTAGAACAAAAGTTACAAGGTTTAGGCGCCCAAATTAAGCGAGTAAATTGATGAATGACATGAGAAACGATGATCCAAATTTTGACGTCATGGGCAATTTTGATCATGGTTTAACTTTGGCATTAAGTAAGGGGCGAATTTTAAAAGAAACTTTGCCTTTATTGGAAACTGCGGGAATTAATTTACTGGAAGATCCAGATAAATCACGTAAGTTGATTTTTCCAACCACACATAAACAAGTGCGTATTTTAATTTTACGTGCTTCTGATGTACCAACTTATGTTGAAAATGGTGCAGCAGATATTGGGGTTGCGGGTAAAGACGTGCTGATGGAGCATGGCGCTCAAAATGTATATGAGCCGCTGGATCTGAAAATTGCCAATTGTAAATTGATGACTGCGGGCAAAGTTGGTATGCAGCGTCCCAAAGGTCGTTTAAAAATTGCCACTAAATATGTGAATTTGACTCGTCAATACTATGCCAGCTTAGGCGAGCAGGTTGATGTCA
Organism: Acinetobacter sp. YH16053; assembly: GCF_013417035.1. Taxonomy (NCBI): domain Bacteria; kingdom Pseudomonadati; phylum Pseudomonadota; class Gammaproteobacteria; order Moraxellales; family Moraxellaceae; genus Acinetobacter; species Acinetobacter sp. YH16053. Next base: position 341,106 of record NZ_VPEP01000002.1, on the reverse strand, counting down.
TTAAACTCTATGGCTCAATGGAATTAGCACCATTGGTCGGTTTGGGTGATTACATAGTCGATGTGGTTGATACAGGTAATACTTTACGTGCCAACGGTTTAGAGCCGCTAGAAGAAATCTGTAAAGTATCTTCACGTTTAATTGTCAATAAAGCCAGTTTTAAGCGCAAGCAAGATTTGCTCAATCCAATTTTGGCACAACTTGAAAAAGCAGTGGTAGAACGCGAGTTGGCAAAACAATCTGCTTAACTTTGCATCCATCATCCTGCTTTCTCAAAAAACCGTCATTTAATGACGGTTTTTTATGTCCACCCATGATTCTGTTCTTGAATGATTTTGAACGTGAATTTCCATCAAAACATACTGCTTTCGCCATGTATAGATTCCCACAAAGCCCTAGAAACAAGGTAAACTAAACTTTTCTATCAAACCTTGTGGGTAAATTGATGCGACGTTTATCGACTCAAGATCAAAGCTTTAAACAAGCCTTTGCAGACTTGTTGGCTTTTGAAACTGTCAGTGATCCTGAACTTTTAAAAACTGTAGATCAAATCATTGCTGATGTGCGTCAGCATGGCGATGCTCAGGTTCTTAAACTCACTCAACAGTTCGATCGACATCCAGCGCATCAGTTTTCAGAACTTGAGTTAAGTCAGGAACAGCTCAAAGCTGCTTTTGATGGTCTGACTACAGAAGTCCGTGAAGCTTTGGAGTTGGCTGCGACACGTATTCGTGAATTTCACCAAGCGCAAAAACAAGACGGCTGGACTTATGTAGATGCCTTGGGCAATACGCTTGGACAAAAAGTGACTCCTTTGGATCGTGTAGGTATTTATGTACCGGGTGGTTTAGCATCTTATCCATCTTCTGTGCTCATGAATGCCGTGCCTGCGCATGTTGCTGGTGTACCTGAAATTATTATGGTGGTACCTGCACCGAATGGTGAACTCAATCCATTGGTTTTGGCGGCTGCATATTTAGCAGGGGTGACTCGTGTATTTACCATTGGCGGAGCGCAAGCTGTTGCTGCATTGGCTTATGGTACAGAAACCATCCCATCGGTAGATAAAATTACGGGGCCAGGTAACCGCTTTGTGGCGGCTGCAAAACGTGCTGTATTTGGTCAGGTTGGCATTGATATGATTGCTGGGCCATCCGAAATTTTGGTTTATGCCGAAGGTGAAAATAATCCTGAATGGTTGGCGATGGATTTACTTTCCCAAGCCGAGCACGACACGGTTGCACAATCTATCTTTATTACACCAGATGCGCAATTGCTGAATCAGGTTGAACAAGCGATTGAACAGCACTTGGCGAATTTGCCTAAAGCTGAAATTGCCCGCACTTCTATTGCAAATCGTGGTGCATTGATCTTAGTCAAAGATCGTCAAGAGGCGATTGAATTGATCAACCAAGTTGCGCCCGAACACTTGGAGTTGTGTATGGATGATCCACAAGTGATGGCTGAGGAAATCCGTCACGCAGGTGCAATCTTTATGGGGCGTTATACCCCTGAAGCGATTGGTGATTATTGTGCAGGGCCGAATCACGTTTTACCAACCTCGGGTACAGCACGTTTTTCATCACCTCTTGGCGTGTATGATTTCCAAAAACGCTCAAGCTTGATTATGTGCTCGGTAGATGGGGTGAAATCTTTGGCGCGTACTGCTGATATTCTGGCGCAACAGGAAAACTTGGATGCGCATGCGAGATCAGCGCGTTATCGTTATCAACCATAAATAAAAAGCCAACCTCCCCCTAACCCTCACTTGCGCTTCATTTTAAAGCAGTACTTTAAAACTTGCTCAGGAGAGGGAACTTACATTGAAAGAATTAGTTGTCCGCTAAAGCAATATGTAGGTTATAGGAGATTCCTCTCCCTTTGGGAGAGGTTAGGAGAGGGGAAATAAGAGAATAAAGATGTCAAATATCACCACAGAACAAATGCGATTTTGGAGCCCTGAAGTACGTGAGCTTGAGCCGTATGTACCGGGTGAGCAACCCAAAATCCAAAATTTATTAAAACTGAATACCAATGAAAATCCGTACCCGCCCTCACCTAAAGTGGTGGAAACGGTGCAACGGGTTTTAGAAAACTCTGCAGATGTGCTGCGTTTATATCCAGACCCAGATGCAAGCGAGCTAAAGCAAGCTATTGCCAAACAGCAACATGTGGCTGTTGAAAATGTCTTTGTGGGCAATGGTTCCGACGAAGTTCTTGCGCATATTTTTAAAGCATTTTTTGTTCAAGAGTTGCCGCTACTTTACCCTGACATCACCTACAGTTTTTATCCTGTTTACAGTCAGTTCTTTGGGGTAAAAACCAAAGTACTACCGCTAAATGATGATTTTGAAATTGTAGTCGCCGATTATAAGCAAGCCAATGGCGGCATTATTATTACCAATCCGAATGCACCAACCAGTATTGCTTTAGGTTTATCTGCCATAGAAGAGGTTTTGCAAGCCAATCCAAATTCTGTGGTGGTTATTGATGAAGCCTATGTCGATTTTGGTGCAGAATCTGCAGTGAAATTAGTGGAAAAGTACGACAATTTAGTCGTCTGTCAAACGACTTCTAAATCACGTTCTTTGGCGGGTTTACGTGTTGGATTTGCCATTGCACAGCCACATTTAATTGCCGCATTGGAAGCCGTAAAAAATAGTTTTAACTCTTATCCAATGGATCGTTTTGCGATAGCCGCTGCCGTAGCATCCTTTGAAGATCAGGCTTATTTTGAGGCGCAATGCCAAAAAGTAATTGCTAGCCGTGAGGCATTGGTTGCAGATTTAACAACGCTGGGTTTTAAGATATTGCCATCAAGTGCCAACTTTATTTTCGCATCACATCCTGAACATGATGCAGGTGAATTGGCTACAGCATTGCGTGAACGTGGCATTATTGTGCGTTATTTTAATAAGCCAAGAATCAACCAATATCTACGTATTACCATAGGTACAGACCAACAAAATCAGCGCTTGGTCGACACCTTAAAACAAGATATTTTGGCTTAATTGCTTACATTATAAAAAGTGAGTGGATCAAATCATCCACTCGCTTTTTTGTTGATTCAGTTTTTTAATTGAGTTGTATTATTTGGTAGGTGTATACCATGTGTTGAGTAAGTTGAGCATTGCCGAAACTTTATCAAAACATTCCTGATATTCTGCATCACAATCTGAAGCGATGGTAATTCCACCACCCGCCCATAATGAAACATCCTGCTGATACTTTTGAATGGAACGAATGAGGATATTCCAAGAACCTGTACCATCGGCATCAAAATACCCCATTGACCCACAATATGCGCCACGAGGTGCACCTTCTAGTTCATCTATAATTTGCATGGCCCGAATTTTAGGGGCGCCTGTAATTGAGCCACCGGGCAAAGCTGACATTAGCACATCAAAAGGATTCATCTCGGCTTTTAGTGTTGCGGTCACTTCACTGACCATGTGATGCACTTGATTAAAAGATTCAATATCAAATAATTTAGGTGTTTTTACACTACCAGTTTCGGCATAAACACTTAAATCATTACGTAATAAATCCACAATCATGACATTTTCAGCCTGATCTTTTTGGGACGTTTGTAATTGAAGTTTAGATTGCTGATCTAAAAGCGGATCATCATAGCGTGGTGTGGTGCCTTTAATGGGCTTGGTGGTAATTTTACGATCTGCTTCAAATTCAATAAATAACTCTGGTGAGCAGCTTAGAATTTCAAAATCACCAATACGTAAATAACCTGCATAAGGTGCATTGGTCAGTTGCCAAAACTGCGCTGCAGTTGCTAAAAGTGGACCTTGAGCCTTAGCGCTAAACTCTTGCGTAAGATTAATTTGATAACAATCTCCTGCGACTATATAGTCTTGAACACGCTGAAAGGCACGTTGGTAATCTGTGAAATTCCAGCGTGCTTGACACTTTTGGCTTAATTGGAACTGTTCAACAACGGCAGATTGGCTGTATAAATTTAAAATAAAATCATAAGCTTGTATTGCATTGTCATCTGAACTATAAAAATACCAGCCATTTGGTTCTTGCTGTAAATAGCTTTTAAATTGACCTAAAAAAACACTTGGTTGGGCGCGGGATTGCATATTGATGTGTTGCTGTGCTGCAGCATCATAAGAAATAAAACCCATTACACTGCAAAATGGGGCAGTGTTTGTATCATTTGAAGTGCCTAGATGAGCTGTTAAATCTAATTGAGTTGGACTTAATTCATATTGATCCAATGCCGTTTTTTGAAAGTAAAAATGTTGATGGTTTTGCTGCACACAATAGCGTTCAGCCAAAAAAGCAATACGTGCCTTTCCATTATTTTGCAAATAAATACAATGTGAAAGTGCTGCCAAAGCTTGCAAAATTCTTGCAGCCTTATATTCAGGTTCACAGAATAATTTTTTAAAATGAGTAGGATAGGACATAAAGCGTAAACAGCTGAGAGATTTTAAAAGGCTATTTTACATGATTGCAGCAGATAAAAAGCAAATAACCGTTTGTCGGTAAGATGTGGATTGCGACCAACAGCAGTTGAACAAAAAATAACTCAGATATACCTTTGTATGTGCAAACCGGCTACTCAAGGAATGTGTGTCAGTGTTGTCCTCATCAAATAAAAACACAATCACTGGCACTGAGTGGTAAAACCAAAAAAATAATACTCTCGGGAGAGTAACAAGATGAAAAAATTTACTAAACTTGCTTTGGTATCATCAATCGCGTTAACGACAAATGCAATGGCAATGCAGGCAATGGACGATACTGCATTAAGCGCAACTACTGGTCAAGATGGTTTAAGCATCGGGATTGGTATTTCTAAAATCGAAATCGAAAAACTTTTAATCCATGATAATGATGGTTTGGCTCCTAAAGGTAAAGCTGGTGAAGCTGGTTTTGGTGGTACTGGAGCAGATGGTGCTGGTGCTATTGTTATTAAGGGTAATGGCCTGTCAGTTTTAGATAAAAATGGTGTAGAAACAAATGTAGTAAAAGATCGAGGTGTAGTGATTGGCGCAAACTATGATAATGGTGGTGCTTATTTATTAGACTCTCGTAACTTAGCAGATTTGGTTATTGATACAGATGCGGGTACGGGCACAAATGGTGCATTTATTAATGTAGCAGCTCAAGTATCTGGTTTAGATATCAAGATTGGTGAAATTGGCGTATCTGCATCGAATGATATGCCAGCCGCAGATGCAACCAGTATTCGTCGTGGTCACAGTGATACTAACTACAATGCAATTTTATCAGGCTTGGAGATCAAAACTGGTAAAATGGATGCCAATATTCAACTAGGTGCGGCACCTCAAGGCGCAATGGTTAAGCTAAGCACTACAATGGTGGGTGGTTTAGAAATTAAGAATTTAGGTATTTTGGATAATTCCACTAAAGGAAAAGCAGTTGGTAGTGTAGATGTTAGTGGTACAGCAACAGCTGTGTCAACAAAGGAAGCGGGTGAAATCTTTATTGAAAGCATTAAAATCACGGATGCAAATAGCCGCAACTTGAAATTAGACCAAAATATTCAAGTGTTTAATGATGCTTATGTTGGCGGCGGTGCAACCCTTGGTAAAGCAGCGCATATTCGTATTGTAAGTAATGACACTGGTTCGGCAAAAGACCAATATATCAAAGGTATTCATTTAGGTAGTCGTAATGCTGCGTCTATTGGTGATATGGAAGTTCAAGGTCTTCAAACCTACTATAGTACTTCTCAGGGTAGCTATACTAAAGGTGCTGTTATCACCATCTCTGGTCACTAATTTAAACACCGAAAAAGCGCGTGAATTCACGCGCTTTTTTTTACAAATAAACTGATGAGTTCGCAAAAAAATATAGAAAGCTCTTTTTTTTTTCTATAAAACGAGTATCTTTCTAAATACAAGGAAGTAGAGTGAAAACTCTAAAAATAAAAATATTAGGCAGGTATTGCCGAGAACTAAAAAGTAAAAATATATGTTAGAGATCGCTTTGGGCTCGGCATTGATCTATTACGCTGCCACACAAGCCTTTGATTTAAAAGAACAGCATCCTGAAACTGTGCGTTACACAGAAACTTTGGATTCTAGAAATAATTCCTTTACCCGTATGCATAGAGAACCTGTGCAAATTAAACCTGCTTTAGAAGATCAATTCCGCGGAATTGTGCGTCAAGCCTATGACTACAGTTGTGGTTCTGCAGCTTTAACAACCTTACTGAATGGTTATGTTGGAACACAATTAAACGAACAACAGACCATGAGTGGTTTACTGCGTTATGGAGAGTACGAACGAATTATTGAACGTCGTAGTTTTTCACTATTGGATATGAAGCGCTTTGTCGCAGCTTTAGGCTTTGAAAGTGGCGGATATCGCGGGGAATTTTCAGATTTAGTGAAACAAGGACAGCCTGCAATTGTGCCGATTTCTTATGCAGGTTTTAAACATTTTGTGGTGTACAAGGCATATAAAAATGGACGTGTCTACGTGGCAGACCCTGCATTAGGCAATATTAGTTTTGATGAAGAACGCTTTAAAGAAGTCTGGGAAAATAACACCTTATTTCTAATTAATGTCGCACCGCAAAATCGTCAAACTATGTTGGCATTACATGAAAAAGATTTACGTCATGTTGAGGATGCTACTGTGAATCGCTATGCCTTTGTCGATATTCAATATCCACAATTTGCCATGGAAAAAATTGCAGATAAAGCATCGACTATACGTTTAGAGCGTAATGTAAATAAAGATTCTGAAAATTATGGACAGTATGAGCATCGCTATTTAAGACTCTACTACAAAAACAAATAATACATTGTTCACAACATACAAAAATAAAAAATGGAAGGGGTAAATCATGGAACGTAAATGGATGAATAAAACCTTATTGGCGCTTAGTATCCAAATGGTAATTGGGGTAGCGTATGCTGCAGAAGAGCCACAGCTAGGGGAATATGAAACAACAGCTGAACAACAGGCTGAAGTATCAGAAGCAACAACTGAAGTTTCCGCCACAACAGCTGAAACAAACAGTACTGAGGCGGTAGTGACTTCAACAAATGGGCAGCAAGCCGCTTCTACTGCATTGCAGCAACAAGAGGGTGATGCAACCAAAGAGGCCAACTTAGAAGAAGTCTTTACCTCAAATGAACGTCAATATTCATTGATGAAACAAGGTGAAATTTCATCTTACTACGACATTGATTATACCTATTATCGTGATACCCAACTTGATCTTGAAATGGCACAAGGTCAATTATATCAATTACGTGTACAAGAAAATGCTTCTCATGCTTTAACCAATACCTTTACAGCACAGTATGGCTTGCGTGACAATTTGACCTTGTCGGCATCTTTACCTTTAGTGGCAAAAACAGATTTATTAAAAGATACTACAGCTGCAGGTTTAGGGGATATTTCATTAGGCGCACGTTGGGAACCGTTCCCACTTAAAGCAGGTCGTTTGCCTTTAATTTTATTTGCCAACCTTTCGACCAAGACTGGTGATAGCCCGTATGAAATTAACCCCGTCAAAGATTTGGCTACAGGGAAAGGTTATTACTCGGTCGGTTTTGGTGCAAGTACGCGTAAATATATTGACCCTGTTGTATTGTTTGCTTCTGCTTCAGCCAACTATGGTTTTAAAGAAAGCGGTCTCAATCAAATTCGCGGTAGACGTATAATTGAAGAATTTGAGCCAGGGATTAGTGGTGGTTTTGCTTTTGGTTTTGCTTATTCGTTTAACTACGATGTGTCGATGACCATGTCTTATCAGCAGAGCTTCAATACTGGTTCTGAGTTTTTTTATGAAGGAGGTGAAAGCTATTCGCCTGCAGACCAAACCAGTGCGACTTTAGCTGTTTCATTAGGCGTGCGCGTTTCGCCTGAAACCATTGTGAATGGTACGGTAGGAATCGGTCTGACCGAAGACGCGCCAGACGTATCACTTGGTTTGTCATTCCCACTGGATATTCTCGGTTTCGGTAAAAAAATTCGCTAAGAGGCTAGTCGCATGAAAATGATACGACTTCGCCCGTTAGTGACTGCAATTATACTGTCGGGCTGTTCAGGGGCTGCTTTTGCGCAGCTTGGACAAAACTTATCTGTCGATATTCGTTCTTTGACTATGGGGAATGCGGTCACTGCAGATCCTCCTGGTATTAGTGCGATTCACTTTAACCCTGCTGCACTGACCAAGATTGAAGGTTTGCAAACAGATGTGCAAGGGGTGTTGGCACATTTTGATGTACAGCGTGAGCTTTCTGTTCCAGCAGGTTATGACGTATTTGGTTATTCTGATGACCCTGTGGTGTGTAACGATGGGCCAGAAATTTTGGCCGATTTTTGTACCGATTTTAAAGGTACAGTACAAGCCGATGTCGAATATCCAACGTTGTATGTCCCGATTCTGAAAAAATTTGTCGATTTAGGTAAGGGTATGCCACTGGCAGCGCCAACCAACGGTATTGCCTATAATCCACCTGGTTCCAAAGTAACCTTTGCCACCGCATTATATGCACCGCTGATTGCAGGCTTTGGTGCCGAAAATGGTAACCCTGGTAACTTTATGGGACAACAGGTTGCCTTAGAACGTATCACCTATCTTTCTCCATCTATTGCCTATCAAGTCAATGATGAATTGTCAGTCGGTGCGTCAATTGGGATGTCTTACCAAGCTATCGCCATGAATACCGATTTGCGCTTCCCGAATGAACTAATCGGGATGTTGCGTATGGTGGATGAGGTCGTCTGTACCCCATTTAAAGAAAATTCAGACATCATTACCGATATTTTGTTGCTCGGGATTTGTAATGCCGAAGAAGGTATGAATCCATTTTCGCGTTTTGGGCAAATGCAATTGGCGGTTGAGCAAAGTTTAAGCCCGAGTTATAACTTGGGTATTTTGTGGGAACCGACAGAAGATTTTAGCTTTGGTATGGTGTATCAGAGTGCAGCTAAAATGCGCTTGAAGGGCAAATATCATATTGATAACTCGAAAGCACCGCGTGAGTTAATTAATGGTTTGATGTCTTCACCAACAGGGCAGATTTTAGCGGCAATTTTAGGTTTCCCAAGTTATATTCCAGCCAGTGAGTCTGGTTTGGTTTCTATGGATTTTGAATATCCTGCGCACTTTCAAGCGGGGATAAAATATAAAGTCATGCCTGATTTACAAGTCAATTTTGATGTGGGTTGGACTGACTATAAAGCATGGGATAAATTCAAATTCGAGTTTGACCGTCAAATCTCGGCATTAAAAATTGCAAAATTGCTTTCGGAGCATGTGTCTGATGACAGTTTAGCTTTGCCATTAGAGTTTAAGTCACCGTGGAACTGGGGTGTTGGCATCGAATATTCAGCCACAGACCGTTTAAAACTGCGTGCGGGTTATGAACCACGTGGTAGTGCGATTCCTGACAATAAACGTAACACCATGGTACCAATTAATAATGCACGTTTATTCGGTCTGGGTGTGGGATATCGTTTTGATGCAGATACAGACCTTGATTTATCCATCGGCTTTTTACAAAGTAAGGATAAAATTCCAGCCAATACCAGTAGCTTAGCCAATAAGGAAGGTGTGAATAACCTGCTGTTAAACCCTTATGCGGGTTTGAATGTGAAAACGGATACAAAAATTACAATTCTTGGATTGAGTTATAGAACACGATGGTAAGTTCAGTACGGAAAATAAAACGGACTTTATTTTCAAAGTCGATACTCACACTGATTTTCAGTATGGGATCGGTGTGTTACGCGAATCAGTTTTACACCATTATTGGACCAGATGGTCGTCCAATTGTGGTGCAGCGTAATGCTGCAGAAAAAAAGCAAACGATACAGGCGTTGGAAACCGCACAAAAACAAAAGAAAGAGCAGCAAAAACCAGCTCAAACCGCTGTTCAAGCTGTTCCTGCACAACAAGTGATACCAGCCACCTCACTACAACTTAAAAGTGCATCGGAAAATGCTGCTCAAAAGACTCTCAAAGAGCAAATACAAGAAACTGCACCAAGCTCTAAAGTTGTTGTTCAGCAAGCAAGAACGATGCAACAGCAGCAAAAAGTACTCGTAACTCAAGATGTTGAGCAATCCAAGCCATCTTTAATTGCAGAGAAAACTGACATAGCCTCAAGCACACAGAAGCTTGTAAAAGCATCTAGCGTAGATGTTGAGAAAACCAAGCCAAAAATATCGAGTGTAATCGGCTTGGAAGAAAATTCTGCATCACCTCTTTCTCAGTCTGCAATTGTGGTTGAGGCGAAAGCTGAAACTGACGCGACATCATCAGGTTTTATGGAGATGGCGGGAGAACAGTATGTTAAAAGTGAGTATTTGGAAGATCAGGAGTTTAATTTAGAAGGAAAAAAACGCTTTTATAGTATGCCAGAAGGCATAATTGACACAAAAAATGGCGGTGGTGCTCGTATGCAAGTGGTCGAACGTGAACGTGGTGTAAGCCGTTCCGTTCTCAATAAATTATTTAAAAAGCAATCGGTTGCTGAGCCTCACGCTATTGTTTTGGCTGCAGACTATTATCGTGTTAATCAAGCTGAAGCAATTGAGGGTTTGGGGCAGCAATGTTTTGCTGAAAGCAAAAAAAATAAAGCTAAAACCTTAAAAGCACAACAAGATTTAAATTTGTGGCCTAGAGCTCCCTTAACCGAAAAATTTGATTATGAATTGGTGAAGTTAGAAGGCAATATTCAAAATATTCAAATCAACTCTTATGCTACGAAGCAAAATCAACCGACCTTTTATTGGCCGTTTGTGGTTTTTCTGGATCAAAAAGGCTGTGTGATTGAAGGTGCAGGTGGTTTTAGAAATCAGGATACTGCAGGCAATGTCTTACAACACGAGGTGATAGAGGGCATGCTGCAACTTCCAAAAAATAGCCACTATGTATTATTAACGCCATTGGCTTCTGCAGTGGATATGGAACATCGCGCGCTCAGTAACCAAGGGCAATTAAAACTCATTGCGATACGCTAACAACAATAAGAGAATTCAGGATGAAAACAAGACATATTTTACCTTTTGCAACGACAGCATTGATGGCGGCATTGAGTGGCTGTGGTGGAGAAAGTGCCAATATTAATCCAGAGCCTAATGCTGTGGCGTATATCAACGGGAGTTGTGCCAGTACAGAAAAAAACTGCGTGGAATTTGCATTGGATTATCCTGTGGATGGTTTGAATTTTACCTGTAGCAGTGATACCAGTAAAACCTACATCACCATGATTGAGCCGAAAAGTAATGCGGCAACAGGTAAATGTAGTGAAGGAGATAAAGTCCACTTCTTTATTCAGGAAAAGACCAATCAATATATTGATTTAGGCACAGTATCATTGTCTGATATTGGAATGGTCAGTACTGCAGGCGCGGGTTATCCACGTTTAAGTGTGTTAGATATGGCACGTGGATTAACAGGACGCCAAGCAACGAGTTTAAGTAGTAGTGACGAAACTATACAGGTCGCGACTGCAATTGTACGTGTTTTACAGGCTTTATCTCTTGAAAATAAAAATTTTGTCGCAGGCGATATTCAGCCTTTAACGATTACGACACTAAAAAAAGAACAATTGGCAAATGTTGCTGAGTCCGTTGAGCTTGGTGACTATCGTTCAGGGGCTTATGCCAGTATTTTACGCCCGTGGGTAGATGTGTCACAGGTATCTCAAGATGATGCTTATCAAGCATTAAACACCTTGGTTTACATGAATAACTCGGCATCTTATCAAGCTAACTATCCAATTTTAGCCAAAGAAGATTCACAATTACCACAGGGTTTATATGGCTGTAATTTGGCAGATTGTAAATCTACGGTCGCAGATTTGAAACACCTCATTGGGCAGTATCAACTGATTACAGACCGTTCAGGGTATACCTTCGGTTATGGTATGCAGTGGAAAGGTGCGGTGTCTGCGAACACGACTAACCCAATTTTAACGGTGAGTGGTGAATTGATTCGTAAAGTGCGTCCTGAGCGTATGGTTGCAGCAGCACAAACCACATGGGTCAACCCATTGAATAAACGTATTCAGGAGCCATTCCATTTTAGTGTGAATGACAATACGGCTGATGATTTTAAAATTACCCAAGGTAAGGTGTTTAATGATTATTTAATTGCGGGCACGGAAGGTTTTTATAAATTATTGACCAAATCTACAACAGCGAATCCTGCAGATTATGGTCAATGGCAACAAACCATAGGTACCGATCAGTTCGAAGGTTCTTTTGATGCCTATAAATTCTTTTCTGTGAACTTTTTGGATAATCGCGTTTTTAAAACCCAGAAAAATGTACCTTTAGACAGTCGCTATATTTTCCCAATTTATGCAACCTTGACCTTTAATTTTGATGGCGGAACGACTACAGATAGCATCAAATTAGGTGTTGTTTTAGATGAGGATGGCAATATTCGTACAGATATAGCACCAAATGCCACAGAAACCGATATGTCTGGTCAGTGTGCAGCAATTCGTCAGTCTGGTGCTGAATATGTTGATACAAATGGTGTGCAGCAATACCGTATAGGTGTGTTAGGTGCAACCGATATCGACAATAAAGCAGTTACTTTGCGTATGATTTTGGCCAATCCAATATTTCATAAACTTGATGGCGCAGTCATTGGTTTGAATACCAAAATTGAAGCGGTTGAAGGTGGAAATGGTCAAGTGGTGGGCGGTGCACGTGCCAATATTGGCAATTTAGTTGCAGCCAACTCTACACGTATTACATTGTCTGATTTCAATGGCTCAACAGTGAAGTGGAGCAATATTTATCATGCGCAACTTGCAACTTACGTGGCTCAAAACCCAGCTTTAGCAACTGATGCAGATAAAGCTTTGGTGAAAGCCCAAGGTGGAGCTGTAAGTCTAGATGTTGCCGAATGTTATAACCCAGATAAAGTGCGTATTTAGCATTAATTTCCTATGATATAGAGATGAAAATAGCTCACTACTCAGTGGGCTATTTATTATTCAGATTTTAGCTTGATTCAAATGAACATCATGTGGGGTTTTTAACCCGTATGATCGGTACGTGAACCTAAGGTTTCTAAGTGGGTCGTGAAATGGTTGTTTTTTCGATCTGCAAAGTAGTGTTGTAAAGTACGTTCTACACTTGGGAAAGCCAATTCAGACCACGGAATTTCATCTTCACTAAACAAGCGTGATTCGATGGTTTCTTCACCTGCACCAAATTGACCATTCAACAATTGAGCTTTGAACAGCACATAAATTTGCCCAATCCGTGGAATGTTATACATGCAATAAAGTTGTTCGATTTCAATTTCCGCTTCGGCTTCTTCGCGGGTTTCACGGGCAGAACCTTGCTCCATGGTTTCAAACATTTCCATATAGCCTGCGGGTAAAGTCCACAAACCATAGCGTGGTTCAATTGCACGACGACACAACAATACTTTATTTTCCCAAACGACCAATGCACCACAAATGACTTTTGGATTGACATAGTGAATATTGCCACATGCGCTACACACTTGACGTAATTGCTGATCGCCAAGCGGAATTTTCGTTGTTGTTTTTTGTCCACAATTTCCACAAAAGTTCATAGTGATCGTCATTGTTGAAGGGAGTTCTCAGAATAACTGAAAATTTCAACTTTGGCATCCTCTCTATCTATTGCCCACCTATTTCAGCTATGATGAAAACTTAGACAAGGAGAATTATAAGGCATGATTGATCATTCGCTCACGCATCTATTACAGCAACGTTTGCGCTTTTCTAAAACGTTCATGGAAGCGCATGCAGCGGTATTGATTGCCATTACCGACGAGTCTGATCCAAAGGTATTGCTAACCCGCCGTTCTACCTTACTCAATAATCACGCGGGTGAGGTGTCTTTCCCTGGTGGCAAACGCGATCCGCAAGATACCAGTAATATTGTGGTGGCATTGCGTGAAGCGCAGGAAGAAACTGCATTAAATCCATTTGAAGTGCAGTTGATTGGTGACTTGCCAATGCAAAAAGCCCGTAATGGAATGTTAGTCAAACCTGTGGTGGGGCTGATTCCCCCAAAAGTAGAACTAATTGCACAACCTTCAGAAATTGATCGGATCTTTTTTGTTTCTTTACAGCATTTGATGGAAGCGCCACCAACGCCGTATGAAGTGAGCTTTGCACAACAAAAATTATATTTTCCGAGCATGCAGGTTGAAGATGAAGTGGTTTGGGGTTTAACAGCGCGGATGTTGGTGTCTTTATTTGAATATGGTTTGGATTATCGTAAAGAATGGCCGTTTTTGTTAAATTCACCAACATTTAAGAAATAGAAAAATTTTGATGTGAGGATAGGAAGGAACCATGTTGTATAAATTTAAAGGATATGCGCCTAAAGCCATGCAGCAACCGTGGGATGGTTGGGTGGCGGATAATGCCACGGTCATTGGTCAGGTTGAGTTGGGGCAGAAAGTCAGTATTTGGTTTGGGGCTGTGATACGTGCCGATAACAGTAAAATCAAATTGGGTAATTTTAGCAATGTTCAGGAAAATGCTGTTTTGCACACCGATGCAGGCATTGAAATGCAGATTGGTGATTATGTGACTATTGGACATCAGGCGATGTTACATGGTTGTACCGTGGGCGATAACAGTCTGATTGGCATTAATGCAGTGGTACTGAATCATGCGGTGATTGGTAAAAACTGTATTATTGGTGCCAATGCTTTAATTCCTGAAGGGAAAGTGATTCCCGATAATTCTGTGGTGATGGGTTCTCCCGGTAAAGTGGTTAAGACTTTGGATGAGTCTGCAGAAGCACGTTTAAAAATGAGTGCGCTGCACTATGCTGAACATTTTCAGCATTTTGTAAACCTAGAGCCTGCAACACTCTAAAATAGAATTTGCATCGTTTAGTCAAACGCATTTTTTAGCTGTAATTACATAGAATTTTATACTCAGGAATTGCAATCTAAGGCATGTAAATCCTCGCGTGAATTTCAGGAGTGGAGTATCATAACGCCAATTTTTGATATTTACTCCTTGAAGGTTGTGCATGAAATTGCTGGCATTGGAAACTGCCAATGAGCAGTGTTCCGTTTCGATTGTAGATGAAACACAGGAACTCTTTTTTCAATTAGATGCGCGAGCAAAAGCACAAACGCAAACCATCTTACCGATGATTGAGCAAGGCTTTGCTGAAACTCAAATTAGTACGGCTGATCTGACTGCAATTGCCTTTAGCCGTGGCCCGGGTTCTTTTAGCGGTGTGCGAATTAATGCGGCAGTCACGCAAGCTTTGGCGTGGGCGCATGATGTGCCTGTAATTCCTGTATCGACTTTGCAGGCATTGGCGCAGGCGGCTTATCGTCTTGAAGGATTAACTGCGGTTACGGCTGTGTTGGATGCACGCATGAATGAAGTGTATATCGCCAGTTTTGAGCTAGATGCACAAGGAATCATGCAGGCGGTTGATCAGGAACAATTATTGAATTATAGCGATGCTGCACAGACGGTACGCTTTCAATTGGTCGGTTCTGGTGCAGGTCTCATTGATCAAGAACAAATACAATACAAAGGCTTAAGTGCAACCGCACAAGATATTGCTACTATTGCACGCGTCTGTGCACAGCAACAGCAATGGGTCAGCGCAGAACAAGCATTGCCTGTTTATTTACGTGACAATGCTTGGAAAAAAATTCCAGAACAAGGCAAGGCATAATTAGGGTTATTTATGGATCTTTTACTGCTGCTCAAAGCGGCAATTATGGGTATTGTAGAAGGGATTACTGAATTTCTACCCATTTCTAGCACAGGACATTTGATTCTCGCTGCAGAGCTGATGGACTTTTGGACCAAAGAAAAAAGTGATGTATTTGTGATTGCCATTCAAATGGGGGCAATTGCAGCGGTCATTTATGAGTACTGGACACGTCTATGGGGCGCAGCTACGGGCATGTTTACAGGCGAAGAAAAAGGTCGTCGCTTGGGCTTTGGTCTGATCATGGCATCTATTCCAATTATTCTGATTGGATTGACCTTTGGGCAGACTGTAAAAGAATTACTCTTTAATGATGTTGCCGTGGCGATTGGTTTGATTATTGGCGGTTTTATTATTATGTGGATTGAAAAACATCCACCACAAGTACGTGCCCATGAGGTTGAAGAACTAACTTATCGAGATGCGATTTGGATTGGTCTAATTCAGGTATTGTCGCTGATTCCGGGGACTTCGCGTTCAGGTGCAACTATTATTGGCGCGATGTTCTTGGGTGTATCGCGTAAAGCAGCAACCGAGTTTTCCTTCTTTTTGGGGATTCCTGTCATTATTGGCGCAGGATTACTCGACTTGTACCAAAGCTATGATGTATTCCAAACCACCGAAGATTGGACCGTGCTCAGCTTCGGGATCATCGTTTCTTTTGTTTCTGCACTTTTGCTGATCCGTGCATTGGTGGCTTATGTGGCGAAACGTGATTTTATGATTTTTGCTTGGTATCGTATTGCTTCAGGTTTAATCATTTTATTGTTCGCATTCACAGGCTGGAAACTATGGTAAGCGAACTTCGCTTATACACCGAAGCCGAGTGGCTCACTCAAGCACAGCATTATTCTGCTGTGCTTTTGTCTAGAGGCGTGCAAACGTGCATTGAAACAGTAGAAAAACTCAATGCGCGTTTTTTGCGTTTGAACCCTGAATTGGCATTGTGTGTAGATGCTGAAGGGTTGTGGTTGTGTGCCAATGGCATGAAAATGCAACCCGATTGGAAAGCTGAAGTTGGGCGATTGAAACGTGCCTCTTTAAAATCGGAAATGATTGCTCGCGCCTGTAATTTGTCGGAAAAACCAAGTTTGATTGATGCTACGGCAGGGCTAGGACACGACAGCTTACTCATGGCTCACTTGGGTGCTCAGGTCACGTTGTTGGAGCGTCATCCTATTCTTTTTACTTTGTTGGAAGATGCTAAACGCCAAGCCGCAAATGATCCTTTTTTAGCAAGTGTTGTTGCCCGTATCCAGTTGGTTTTTACAGATTCAGCAGATTATTTACGCAACTGCGCAGCGCAGGGCAAAGTGGTTGATGTGGTGTATTTAGACCCGATGTTTCCGCAGCGAGATCAACATCAACAGGCGCAGAAAAAGCAGGCACAAGTCAAAAAACAAATGCAGTTATTACATTTGCTGTTACCTGAAGATGGTGAAATGGATTTGGGTGATCATTTATTGGGTTTGGCACAGCAAATTGCCAAACGTGTTGTGGTGAAGCGTCCACGTTTAGCAGTGTTTTTGGCGGGACAGGAAACCACACATCAATGGCAGGGTGATGCTTGCCGATTTGATGCCTATTTCCAAGCAAATTTGAACAACAGGTAGATTTCTACCACTAAAGCAGTGGCAAGGCGTTCAATGCTTCTATAATGCGCAAAGATTTGTTATATAGTTAAAATTGACAATTGATAATTACGACGACAAGCATAAACTTGGAGTGTGGAAACGCGAGCTGCGATTAACAGAATCCTATGATTGACTTCAAACCCTCCATTAATTTTTGGCACGATTTTAAAAGCAACCAAGCCGCGGGTGTTTGGTTATTTTTGGGTTCGCGACGCTCTTTGCAAATTATTCGTCCCTCTATCTTACAACTGATTTTTTGGGGGATTTTAGGTGGCCTTGCCAATACCTTATTCAGTTGGTTGGTCGCAGGAGAAGTGGGCGAATTTAACCCACAGGGTTTGGTCAGTTATGCCTTATGGCCTTTTATTGCTTTAATTGTCGGAATCATTCTTTCTCAGCGTGTCAATAACCCGCGTTTATTGTTAGTACCTGCTTTGTTGTGGTTGGTATTAGATACTCACGTTGCTTTATTGCAAAGCTTGATTCAATACATGGGCATGATGGATGTCTTGCCGTATGTGTTATATGACTATTTACCTACCATTTTTATGGTGCTGTTTGTTTGGCAAAGTTTGGCAGTAGTGTGGGTGTTTTCACGTGAGCTGCATTGGCCGTGGTGGGAACGTGCGCTGATTGTTTTAGCGACCTTATTCACTTTGGTGGTTTGGCAAATGTCAGTGAAAAGTCAGCCCATTTGGAAGGTAGAAGAAGTTCCACCAAGTCTAAGCGAAGCAGCTTTTTATGCACAAAGCCGTGTGCTAAATAAAGCTTTAGACAGTATTCAATATGGGGAATTTGCTCAATCGCATTGGTACTTTTTAGGTATTGCAGGGGCGAGTTATCAAGACGTATTTATGTCTGAAATTGAGCGCATTCGTGAACAGTTTGATACCCGTTTTGGTACTTTTGGGCGTTCGATGGTGTTAATTAATAACCCAATGACCCGCAATGTAATTCCAATTGCTTCGCAAACCAGTATTGAATTAGCGCTGCGCCGTATTGGACAGCGCATGAACCGTGAAAGTGATGTGCTGTTTTTATATATGACCTCACACGGTTTAAAAGATCATTTTGAAATTGAAAATGCACCACTTGACTTAAATCAGGTCGATCCGAAATGGTTACGCGATACTTTGGATAAATCGGGTATTCGTTGGCGTGTGATCGTCATTTCAGCCTGTTATTCAGGTAGCTTTGTATCCGCCTTGCAAGATGATAATACCTTAGTGATTACTGCATCGGCAGCAGATCGTGAGTCGTTTGGTTGTTCAAACGAAGCTGATTATACTTATTTTGGTCGTGCCTTTTTTGATCAGGCTATGCGTGAACAAAACTCTTTTGCTAATGCTTTTAATGAAGCCAAAGTGACTGTGGCGAAATGGGAGCAAGCGCAAGGTTTTGAACCTTCAGAGCCACAATGGGCAATTGGTAAAAATATGGAATTGATGTTGCCACAATTAGAGCAGCGTTTGTTTCCTCAAAAAAGTGTTGCAACATCGGCTGAAATTCAATTGAGTGCACAATCTGTTCAATAAGCCAAAGGGGAGAGGGTGATGGAGTTAATTCAGAACAACCGCTGTTTTGAGGGTGAGCAACGAATTTATCGTTTTCATTCCAATGCTTTACAGACTGAAACTCAGTTTGGCATTTTTTTACCAGAACAAGCTTTGGCGGGGCAGGCTTGTCCTGCGGTATTTTATTTGGCAGGTTTAACCTGTAACGAAGAAACCTTTGCGATTAAAGCACATGCGCAGTACATGGCAGCGCAATTGGGACTAATTTTGATTAGTCCAGATACTTCACCACGTGGCGAAGCTGTTGCCAAAGGCGACCATTGGGATATTGGGCAGGGTGCAGGTTTCTATATCAATGCAACACAAGCACCGTGGGCGGCACATTATCAAATGGAAACGTTTGTAGCCGATGAGCTTTATCAATTGGTATTGCAACAGTTCCCAATTCAGGCACAGCACGTTGGCATCATGGGGCACAGTATGGGCGGTCATGGTGCATTGACCCTCGCGTTGAAATATCATGAAAAATTTAAGTCAGTGTCTGCTTTTGCTCCGATTTGTGCGCCAAGCCAATGCCCGTGGGGTGAAAAAGCGTTTTCGAATTATTTAGGTACAGATCAGCAAGTATGGTTACAGCACGATGCGACTGCTTTAGTGCAGGCCAAAGGTGCATTGTTCAGTGAAATTTTGATTGATCAGGGATTGCAAGACCAATTCTACAGTCAGCTCAATCCTGCATTATTTCAGCAGGCTTGCGATGCGGTTGGGCAAAAACTGAGTTTGCGTGAACATGCAGGCTATGATCATGGCTATTATTTCATTCAAAGCTTTATAGATCAGCATTTACAATTCCATGCGGTGCAATTGCAAACTGACTAAGCAAAGTACTCAATTTTACATATTGATTTTTAAACTTTTCTAGGCAAGTTGTTCACTTTTAATTAGAATGGTGGACACTTGCTTTTTTACCATTTGGAAAGATTGCTCATTTGGGTTTGAGTGTCTAGGTAAAATAACGACTGCACAATAAAATAAATAAGGCATCACATGCACAATTCAGAATGGGATTCACCACAACAAGCAACGCCATCTTCCCCGTTTTTTCCAGCGGAGCCTACAACACCGCCTGCGCGTAATCCATTACTTGGACGCATTCATCATTTTCAATTTCATGGTAGTGCCTCAGAGTATTTTGGTATTTGGATTGTCAATATTTTGTTGATGATCGTGACCTTTGGGCTGTATGCACCGTGGGCAAAAGTACGTCGTTTGCGCTACTTTTATGGCAATACCGAATTAATCAAACGTCGTTTTGATTTCACGGGCATCCCACATAAAATTTTATTGGGACGTTTAATTGCCATTGGAATTTATGTTGCGATCTCGGTGGTTTCCAATTATTCAGTCAAAGCCATGGTTATTGGCGTGGTGGCTTTATATTTGGCTGTGCCGTGGTTGATTCGAGCGACCATCCGTTTCAAGGCGCGAAATAGTAAATTTGGCAATGCGCGTTTTTATTTTTCAGGCAGTAACAAAGAAGCCTATTGGGTATTTCTAAAATGTATCGTAATTAATTTGTTTACTTTGGGCTTATTTTTTCCTGTGTTGGTGTGGATGTATAAGCGTTATTGCCTAGACCATTTATATGCAGGACAGCTTAAATTTAAACTAAAAGCAGACTGGCCAGCATATATGCGCGCAATGTATATGCCTATTTTTTTGTTCTTTGGCATTTTGCTTGCTGTCGGGATAATGTTGGCTTTGGCAGGACAGTTGAGTCGTAATCCTGCGCAGTTGGTTTGGTTATTTTTAGCGGTTTATCTGTTGGGGATATTTTTAATTTGGCCACTAATGTCGGCGCGAATTTTTATCACCACATGGAACAATACCAGTATCAGTCGTAGTGAATTTCAGACCGATTGCGGACAGTGGCACTATACTTGGATTGTGGTGACCAATTGGATTGTGAAAGTTCTGAGTTTGGGTTTAATGACCCCATGGGCAGCCATTCGTTTATATCGCTATCAGGTTGAGTCTTTAAGTCTACATTTAAAAAATGATCCAGATTTGATGATCAATCAACTGCAAGCTGAACATAGCGCACTTGCAGAAGAACTCAGTGATATTTTTGATATTGATGTATCGCTGTAAGCTAGGAGAAGAAGATGGCGGCACAGGTCGTGGATGTAGTGTTTTATGATGGTGTAGTGTCTAAACCATGGGCTGCCAAAATCTCTCCTGTAGATGCTCAGTCGGTACTTATTCGTTATGGTGAAAATTTACAGCAACAGCGGCGCTATCATTATCAAGACATGATGTTGGTGGGGGCACTGGGTAAAATTCAACCTGTCATTGAACTCAAAGATGATGCGCGTATTGAATTTTCCCAAGCCTTACCTGAGTGGTTTCAACTGCGAAATAAACAGGTGCAGCATTCCATCTGGAAATTGGAACGCACGCCAAGTCTGATCGTATTTAGTCTGGTTTTTGTGTCGTTGATGGTATTTGTCACAGTGCAATGGGGCATCCCAAGTGCATCAAAATACGTTGCCTTTCAATTGCCTGCGAACACCTTAAATCAAATTGGTGATGAAGCAGAGCGTTATATTTTAGATATGACAGCGCCAAGTCAATTGCCCGCAGTACGTCAGCAGAAAATTTTGGCAGATTATCGCAAGCTCATTGCAGGAGATACACCTGCCAAAGTGCTGTTTCGACAAGGTGATCGCTTAGGCGCGAATGCTTTGGCAATTCCGAATAACACCATTATTTTGACCGATGAATTGGTGGAATTGGCGCAGAATGATCAGGAAATCATTGGCGTTTTGGCACATGAACAAGGGCATTTGGTAGAACGACACAGTTTGCAACAAGCCTTATCGAGTTTAGGGTTTAGTATTATTTTGCTCGCGATTACAGGAGATGGTACAGATTTAGTTTCGACCTTGCCTGTGGCGCTTGTAGGTGCAAATTATTCACGTAATTTTGAATCAGAAGCAGATAATTATGCTTTAAATACGATGCACGCTCACGGCATTCCAACCATTCATCTCGCTCATTTTCTGGAGCGTTTGGCAGAAGATGCAGGTGAAGACACCGCCAAAAGCCCTTTGGATTTTTTACAAAGCCATCCTGCAACACAAAAACGTATTCAAGCGGTTAAGGATTTTGAACAAACGCAGCGTTTAGCGCCTTAACATGAAACAGTTAGTACCGTTGCCAAACCGCGCTCAATTCTGTTTGTCCCATACGACTTAAATGATCAAGCACGACTTGTTCGAGGTAACTTAAATCTGTTTCAGTATTTTTTACCTGAATTTCAACTACAAGCTCATGTGTTTGGGGTATAAGTAGAATTGTGGCACTTGGCATCATAATTTGGTATTGGGTTGCGCTTTCTGCAACGTCAAATTTATGTTTCCAGTGGTTGAGTAGACGCTTGGCAATACGGCTTGCTTGCGTTGTTTGAATATGGGCAGAACTGTTCATCATCTGTTGAAACCAGCATTTTGTTCAAATGAGTAAAGACCTTTACTATAACAAAGCCAGACTGAAAGAACAGTGGAGTGCTGCAACAGAGCGTTGCGGAGATAGAACTATCAAATTGGCTGATCGACCTGAATCATCGAACTGAATGATCCAATCGTAACAGAATCCACCACACCAAGCAGTCTTTGCTATAATGCGCCACAATCCCAATATTTAGCTAGGTTCTCCCATGTCCAAGCCTTATTTAATTGCGCCGTCTATCTTATCTGCAGATTTTGCTCGTCTAGGCGAAGAAGTGGAAAATGTACTTCAGGCAGGTGCCGATGTGGTGCATTTTGATGTGATGGATAATCACTATGTACCGAATTTAACTTTCGGTGCAGGTGTATGTAAGGCATTGAAAAACTATGGTATTACTGCACCAATTGATGTGCACTTAATGGTAAAACCTGTAGACCGCATGATTGGTGATTTTCTAGAAGCGGGCGCAGACATTATCACGTTCCATCCTGAAGCTTCAGAGCATATTGACCGTTCATTGCAACTGATTAAATCGGGCGGGGCAAAAGCGGGTTTGGTATTTAACCCTGCTACACCGCTGCATTATTTAGATTATGTACTTGATAAAGTTGATCAGATTTTACTCATGAGTGTGAACCCAGGTTTTGGTGGGCAAAAATTCATTCCAATGACTTTAGAGAAATTACGTCAGGCACGTCAAATCATTGATGCTTCAGGTCGTGATATCCGTTTAGAAGTCGATGGTGGTGTGGGACCTGCCAATATTCGTAAAATTGCAGAAGCGGGCGCAGATATGTTTGTTGCAGGCTCAGCAATTTTTGGCAAGCCAGACTATAAAACGGTGATTGATGAAATGCGTGCTGAATTGGCAAAAGTTGGCGCAGTCGAAGTATAAATTTCTACAATCACAAGTGCTTATGCTGTGGATAACTTTGTAGATAACCGTATGGATATCTATGTTGATAACACTATGGATAAGCCGATTAATTTATAAACATTTGTACATCAATTGTTTATGACTTATACAAAATAAGTATAAAAAGGATTCAGTCGAATCCTTTTTGTTTATTTTAAATACACTGAATTTATTGAGTATTTACTCAGTTAATTATAAAAATAAGTTGCTTAATATATAACTTGATTGTTTTAGTTGGCTTTTAAATCGCACGGATTCACTCTGTTTTTCAATGCAGAAGATATTGTGTATAAGTGGGGCTTGAATTATATTGAGTGCATTGCAGATTGTGGATTGTACTTGGCAAAAATGTTCAATTCTTGTGCAAGTTCAGGTCTGCATCTTTCATACTCAGGAATTTATTTAGTGCTGACTCAACCCTACAATCAAATGTGGTTTGTTGTCCTGATGGCATTTGTCATAGGGTGGAGTGGTATTGTTAGTGCTGCGGTAAAACCTGCACATGATTGGATGATGTCAAATCAGGCAGCAGGGTCTGAGATTCGACATTCTGCAACCGCAGCGAGTGAAATGACATCTTTACCAGATTGTCATACCACAGCTTTACAAACGTATCCTGAAACCAAGCAGCATATATCTGGGCATGATGCCAAGGCCAACCATCATCTCAGTCAGCACACATCCGCAACGGATACCGATTTAAATGCGGCAGATTGTTATGGCTCGGCTGATTTTTCTACTGCAAAGACGAATTGTCAGGACTGTGCGCAGTTGCATTGTCAAAGCTTAAACAGTGTGTTGAATGTGCAAGTCCCTGAACTGATTCAACCTATAGCATTTACATCGGTCAATATTCTGTTGCCTGCTTATCAAGCTCAACATTTACTTGGGCATTGGCAGCAAATTTTACGTCCACCCAAAGCTTAATCCTGAATTCAAAACACTTTTACGTTTTATTTTAAGGATTAAGTCATGTCTAAATTTTATCAGCCTGCGCTGTTTTTAACAGTCTGTGCATTGTGTTCGAGTTCTGCATTTGCTGCGGTCAAGGAATATCACCTGACCATTGCAGAACAAACGGTCAATATCACGGGAAAACCTGTTCAACGTATTACAGTCAATGGACAATTTCCCGCGCCTGCACTCGAATTTGAAGAAGGCGATGAGGCGGTAATTCACGTTAATAATCAATTAAAAAATCAGGACTCATCTATTCACTGGCATGGTTTATTGTTGCCCGGTTTGATGGATGGTGTGCCTGGATTTAATGGTTTTCAAGGGATTAAGCCACAAGGACATTTTGTTTATCAATTTAAAGTACGTCAAAGTGGTACCTATTGGTATCACGCACATTCCAAAGGTCAGGAACAAGATGGTCTATACGGCTCTTTGGTGATTCATCCTAAAGCCAAGCCAGCCGTAAACGCACATGAATACACAGATCGTGATTATGTGGTGATGCTGTCAGATTTTCATGAAAAATCTAGCAATCAAATTCAGAAAGATTTAAAAATTTCAGCCGAGTTTTATCAAAATCAGCGTGAAACCTTAGGTGATGTTTGGCGTCAAGTACAGCGTGATGGGCTAAAAGCCACATGGTCAGACCGCAAAATGTGGAATCAGATGCGCATGCTGAAAACCGACCTTTCCGATGTCACAGGCTATACTTTTTTAATGAATGGCAAGACACCTGAACAGAACTGGACAGGTGTATTTAAGCCAAATGAAAAAGTGCGTTTACGTTTTATCAATGCCTCTGCCATGTCGTTTTATGATGTGCGGATTCCAAACTTAAAAATGACAGTGGTCAGTGCCGATGGTCAGCCAGTCAAACCTGTTACTGTGGATGAATTTCGTATCGGCACTGCAGAAACCTACGATGTGATTGTTGAACCTCAAGCAGCGCATTATCAAATTGAAGCGGAATCAATAGACCGCTCAGGTTTTGCTGTGGGTAGCTTGCAGAGTGAACTTCATTCTGCAACATCAAATCTACAGCTCCCTGCAGCGCGCCCGCGTGCTTTACTCACCATGCAAGATATGGGGCATGCTACAGAGCATTCAGGCGATGATCATTCCAAGATGAACCATGCAACGATGTCTGAAATGGATCACTCAAAAATGAATCATGCAGCGATGTCTGAAATGGATCATTCCAAAATGAACCATGCAGCGATGTCGGATATGGATCACTCAAAAATGAATCATGCAGCGATGTCTGAAATGGATCATTCCAAAATGAACCATGCAGCGATGTCGGATATGGATCATTCCAAGATGAACCATGCAGCGATGTCGGAAATGGATCATTCCAAGATGAATCATGCGGTAATGTCGGAAATGGATCATTCCAAGATGAACCATGCAACAATGTCTGAAAATACGCATACACAACATGGCATGCCTTCAACAGAACACAAAAATGCGGTGGTATATGGATGGGCAAATGCTTCTACACCCGCGGGGCATAAAGCCTTGCACTATGAAGATTTGAAATCGCTGCAGCCACAAGCAGATACACGTGAACCAAGCAGTGAATTGGTCGTGCGTTTAGGCGGTACGATGGAGCGTTATATCTGGACAATCAACGGTAAGAAATTTAGTGATGCCACACCACTCAAGGTGAAATATGGTGAGCGTATTCGGATTAAATTTATCAATGACAGCATGATGGCACATCCAATGCATTTACATGGCATGTTTATGCAGTTGGAAAATGGTCAAACGGCAGCAGAAATGCCGAATAAACACACCTTAATTGTGCCGCCAGGTCAAACTGTAACTGCACTGCTTACTGCAGATGAATTAGGTGAATGGGCAATACATTGTCATTTGCTCTATCACATGAGCGCGGGAATGATGAATAAATTGATTGTAGCGCAGGTGAGTGAAAATGAACCGCTTTCAACCACAGCAATTCAAGCCACTCAAACCCCTTCAGCGACAGCGCAAAAAGGAGCAGCACATGCACAACATTAATCTTTTTGCGAAAACAGTTTTAAGTATTTCTGTCTGCTGCATCAGTACAGTTGGGCTAGCAGCGACAGAGGTGCATAGTGCACATGCCAGTTCAGCAGAGATTGCAACAATTGCAGCTCAGGCTGATACTCAATCGCATCAATCGCATCAATCGCATCAATCGCATCAATCGCATCAATCGCATCAATCGCATCAATCGCATCAATCGCATCAATCGCATCAATCGCATCAATCGCATCAATCCGATTCGTCCGTGCAAGAGTCGCAGTCACACGATCATCGTAAAGAACATGGTGCGCAGGTGTACGCGGTGAGCACTTTAGATACGCAATGGCAAGTGAATGATCATGCCGAGGGAGTGCTCAAATCTAAATTACAAACTCGTATCGGAACTGATGAAAACAAGTTGTTTGTGAAAATTCATAGCGATAAGCAAGAGTCACAAGCGACTGAATATGATGCCAAGTTGTTATACAGTCGTATGATTTCAGATTTTTGGGATGTGCAAGCAGGTGTGCGATATCGACACGAAGTGAATCAGCAAGAGCATCAAACAGACCGAGAAGATAAGTTTGACGCTGTGTTTGGCTTACATGGTTTAGCTCCATATTTTTTTGAAACCGATGCTTATTTTTATTTGGGTGAGGATCAATATGCGGCTTTGAGTTTGGAAACCACACGGGATCTGTTATTGACTCAGAAATTGATCGCACAGCCTTATTTAGATGTAGATGTTATTCTGCAGGATGATGCCAAATATGCGAAAAAAACAGGACTCAACCGCGCAGCTGTGGGTGTGGAAATGCGTTATGAAATCAGCAAGAACATCATGCCGTATATCAGTGCAGGTTATGAGTATACGAAAGGTGATCAACACACTGCTTGGCAGTCTGCAACCGATTCCGAGCAGAGCGGCTTATATGCGATAGGCTTGCGTTTCAGGTTTTAATGATTAGGGGTATTTATCAATGATTAAGTCAATGGATCGTTGCTGCTTCTAAATAGAATAGATTGTCCCTAAATACATAGGCTTGGTTTATACTGAGCCTATTGTATTTTTGGGTGTGGCGTATGTCTTCATCAACTCAAGATCCTCAATCGAATCAAGATAAAAACTTAGAAAACCAAAATCTAAACAATACTGGCTGTGGTTGTGATACGCAAAAAAATGTAAACCAGCCTTGTGCAACTGCGCCTACACACTCCAAGTCATGTGGCGATACAGGCTGTGGTTCGTCTTGCGATACAGAAAAAAGCTGTGCTGATCAAAATAGCTGTACATCTGCAACGACTGCCAAGACAGATAAAGCAACAATTTTGGATTCGGAACTTTTGAGTCCGTGGGTGAGTGCATACCATATTCCTAAAATGGATTGTGGCGCAGAAGAACAAATGGTGCGGATTGCTTTGGCAGATCATAATGATATTGCAGCCTTGTCTTTTGATTCACCTGCACGACTTTTAAAGGTTTATCACAGCAACCAATCTGCCACAGAAATTACCCATAAATTAGAAGCATTGGGTTTGGGTGCTGTGTTGCAACAGACTGAAGCCAATACACAAACTGAACTGCCTGTATCTAACAGCGCTGCACAACAAAAAGTGCTATATGCCTTGCTTGGTATTAATGCCGCTATGTTTTTGGTGGAATTAATTGCAGGTTTAATTGCATCTTCGACTGGGTTAATTGCTGACTCCTTAGATATGTTTGCCGATGCCGCCGTGTATGGTTTGGCTTTATTTGTCGTGGGTCAATCCGCCAAGAAACAGCTCAAAGCTGCACATTTGTCTGGTTGGGTACAACTGGGTTTGGTTGCACTGGTTATCTTTGATGTCCTGCGCCGTTTCTTCTTAGGCAGTGAGCCTGAATCCATGTTGATGATGGTCATTGGTGCTGTGGCATTGCTGGCAAACGTCACCTGTTTATGGCTAATTTCAGGGCATAAAGATGGTGGAACCCACATGCAAGCCAGTTATATTTTTTCCGCCAATGATGTGATTGTGAATTTAGGTGTGATTATCGCGGGCGGTTTGGTGATGCTGACAGGGTCGAATTATCCAGACCTGATTATTGGCTTAGTTGTGGCCATGTTTGTATTGAATGGTGCGCGCAAAATTTTAAGTTTAAAATAGACGGATCATCGCTGCGCGGTGGCTTAAATTGCAACAGGAGGAACGACCTCCCTTGTTTGGGTTTTTAGAAATAGTCAAAGTGACTGAACACTCGACAAGAAAAATCTTCAGGACGGCCTGATTTCATGCTATTGAAGGAGGGCGTTATGGCCTGGATGATGTTGATATTGGCGGGTATTTTTGAAGTGGTTTGGGCATACTCCATGAAGTTGTCTGACGGCTTTAGTAAATTAACGCCCAGTATCGTGACTATCTTTTTTATGATTTTAAGTTTTGCGCTTTTGGCCTATGCCATGCGTACTTTGCCATTAGGCACGGCTTATACGATTTGGACAGGTATAGGCGCAGTCGGTTCATTTTTAGTCGGTATTTTTGTTTTAGGCGAACCTGCCAGTGCTATGCGTATGTTGGCTGCAGTTCTGATTATTTCAGGTTTGGTGCTTATGAAAATTTCATCCAGCTAACTTGGAATGCAGTCTTTTAGTGTGTGCTCAATAACAGATCGGTTTGAGTTAAAAACAGGATGACCAGATACCCAACCTGCTTGAGGAGAAAAATAATGCAATTGGCATTTACTGAAATGGACACTCCTGTAGGCGTGCTTAAATTGGTGGCTCACGATCACGCATTGGTTGCGGTAATGTGGGATAACGAAGATCATAAACGGGTACGTTTAGCCAGTTTAGTTCGACAAGATGATCATCCAATTTTGCTCAAAACTCAGCAGCAACTCCAAGAGTATTTTGCAGGTCAGCGTCAGCAATTTGATGTGCCTCTTGATTTTGAAGGCACTGAATTTCAGAAGAAAGTCTGGCAGGCGTTATTAAGCATTCCTTTTGGGGAAACTCGTAGTTATAAGCAAATTGCCGAACAAGTTGGTAGTGAGAATGCGATGCGTGCCGTAGGGGCGGCAAATGGCAAAAATCCAATTTCGATTATTGCACCGTGTCATCGGGTGGTGGGTGCAAGTGGAAAATTGGTGGGCTTTGCAGGCGGGTTGGATAATAAAGCGATTTTGTTAAAGTTAGAATCTTCAACTTCAAAAGTTTAAATGACTGAGATTCAACAACAATTTTGATCAAAATAGAATAGAGCAGGGGAAATGTTAAAAACATTATTGTTGCAGTTTTGGTGGCTTATTCTGCTTGTTGCAGGTGTAGGGCTGATCAAAATTTTCAAACCTTTTCTAAAGGGAAAGGTGGGGGAACTCGCAGTAAGTACGCATGTAAAACTGTATTTAGATGAGCGTTATATTTTATTGAATGACGTGACTTTGCCTGATGAGTCGGCAGGGACAACGCAAATTGATCATATTTTATTAAGTCCTTTTGGCGTTTTTGTGATTGAAACGAAAAACTATAAAGGCTGGATTTTTGGTGGAGAGCGTCAAAAAGTATGGACACAAAAGATTTATAAGAAAAGCTATAAGTTTCAGAACCCTGTCTATCAAAATTATAAACATATAAAAGTATTGGAATCGGTATTGAGCGATATTGTCGAGCCTCAATTGCTGCATTCTGTGATTGTATTTATGCCAGATTGTGAATTTAAAACCAGTTTACCTAAGAATGTTTTTAAAGGCAGTGCTTGGATTGAGTTTATTAAAGGCTTTCAGCATGAGGTGATTCCACCGATGAAGCTTAAACGTATTCAACTACGGATAGAAAAAGAAATTTTGGAGAAGTCTTGGAAAACAAATCGTGAGCATGTTGAAAATTTAAAACAACGACATGAACGTTAAGAATTGAAATAAAAAGCCCTGATATATGCTCAGGGCTTAAATATCTCTGCCTTAAAATTAAAACCGTTTCGGAATTTTCTGACCATTTGGAACAGGTGTTTCAGCATGTTTAAGCACACCAAACAACCAAGTTTCAGCATGATGTACCGCTTGTTTCAGTTGATCTCCCATTGCCAAGCGCCCTGCAATAAAGCTCGCCAATGAACAGCCTGAACCGTGATATTCACCTTCAAGCCGTGGACAGCGGGTTTCTGAAACCATTTCATTGTTAATATACAGTGCATTACGAATATAGTCAGGCGTATCTTCATGCCCACCTTTGACCAAAACGGCCTGCGCGCCCATTGCAAATAATTTAGCTGTTGCGCGTTCTAAATCATCTTCACCCGTTAAGGCACGTAATTCCACAGTATTTGGCGTGATTAAAGTCGCCAGTGGAATCAACTCGACAAATGCCTGAACCAAAGTCGCTTGATCACCTAAAGAACCACCACTATTGGCAACCAAAACAGGGTCAAGCACATATAAATAATCAGGATGTGCACGTAAAAAATCTGCCAGCGCTGCAATATTGTCAGTGGTGCCCAACATGCCCGACTTTACAACTTTAATGGGCAAATCATTCACCACCGCATTGGCTTGCGCCAATAACAATTCTTTAGACGTTGCTTCAAAGCCAAATACTTGCTGAGAGTTTTGAATGGTCAGTGCTGTGCAGGCAATCGCTGCATGTGCACCGCTATTGCCAACGGCTTCAATATCAGCCTGTAAACCAGCGCCACCCGAAGGGTCTAAACCAGAAAAACATAGTACTGTTGGTCGCACACACATATCCTTAATTGCTTCTATTTACGTTAGTATAGGCAACTTTGGAGTAACACTCGATAGTCATTTAGGCACATAGGCTGACATTGTGATAAAGAACCTTTTAATTGATTTAGATGGCACGCTGACCGACCCGAAAGAGGGCATTACCGCTTCTGCGCGTTATGGTTTGGCTAAGGTTGGACATCCTATTGCAGATACGGAAAATATTGATTGGATTATCGGGCCGCCCTTAAAAGCCTCTTTGGCAAAATTACTTCATGTAGATGTGCATGAAGTATTGGCAGAGCAAGCCTTAGCAGGCTATCGAGAGCGTTTTGCTGCGACAGGCTTGTTTGAAAATCACGTCTTTGAAGATGCTGCTCCAACATTGGCAGCTTTAAAACAACAAGGCTATCGACTGTTTTTAGCAACAGCCAAGCCTGAAATTTATGCACGCCAAATTTTAGATCACTTCGATTTATTGCAATATTTTGCATATCCTTATGGTAGTGAACTGAATGGTGAGCGTACCCATAAAGCGGACTTAATTGCCTATATTTTGCAGCAAGAACAATTGCAACCTGAACAATGTTTAATGATTGGAGATCGTGAACACGATATTTTCGGTGCGCGAGCCAATGGTGTCGATTGTGTTGCAGTCGAATATGGCTATGGTTCGGCTCAGGAGTTAGACTTGGCTGCACCAAAACATAGAATTCAGTGTTTTGCGCAAATTTTGTCGGTGCTTGAACAGTTATCTGGATGAGCGAGATGCTTACATCTGTTTGTATTTCTAGCGCAGTGTTATTGCAAAGATCGTGCTTCAATATTTAATTTGAATATTTAATTTTAATATTGAAAGAGGGTATGTGATGAAGATATTTAGTCAATCTATTGCAGTAGTAGCGGTTTCAATACTGATGACTGCATGTGCCAATCATGCTGCTACATCCACAACACCTACTGCGCAGGTCGAAATGTACACATCATTGCAACATCGACAGTGTGAGCCAGATTCAGGTTTAACCCTTACGGAAATTGTTCAGCGTTTACAGCAAGCACAGATTCAGGTGAAGCGGGCCAGTGTAGGTTCAGATGGGCGGATGTATGCACAGGTCTGTGGTGGTGCAGATGGAAAAATTGCTATTGTCACGATTCCTCAATCTCAGCAGAAACAAGCAGCGGCATTGGGCTTTCAGCCTTACTCACAAATACGTTGAATTAAAGCATAAGTGCTGTTTTTAGTTGTCACCCATAAAAAAACCTCAGTTCTTTGCACTGAGGTTTTTTTACAACCGAATCAGGTTGAGATGTCAGGATACTTGGCGTTTCAAATTTTAGAACTGTGGTTTTACCACGACTAAAATTACAATCGCTAATAGCAGCACAGTCGGCATTTCATTGAAGAATCGCCAGAACTTGTGTGATTTATAATGCGCATTGCCAATCAGTTTTTGGCGGTAATAGCCACAAACCAAATGGTAAATCACCAATAAACCGACCAATGCTACTTTCAGGTAAAACCATAACGCATCGTGGTAATTGCGGGTCGCATCGCCCCAATCTACCAAAAAGTGTGCTGTGATGAGGGTGGCAATCATAGACGGCCACATAATCCCTCGGTACAACTTGCGCTCCATGATTTCAAAACGCTGATGGCTCAGTGTATCTTCACTCATGGCATGGTAAACATATAAACGTGGTAAGTAGAACAATGCAGCGAACCAACAAACCACGGCAATAATATGTAATGCTTTTACCCATAAAAAAGCATCAGAAGGTGCATCCATCGACTATCCTATAGGAGATTATTCATCCCACTTCTTGAAAATAAGGCAGGCATTTACACCGCCAAAACCAAAACTGTTACTCATCACAGTATTCAATTTTGTGTCGCGTTTTTCAAGTACGATATCAAATGCTTTCGCGCCTTCATCAAGTTCAGTGACGTTGATGTTTGGTGCAATGAAGTCGTTTTGCATCATCAAGACAGAATAAATTGCTTCTTGAACGCCTGCAGCACCCAAGCTGTGACCAGTCATTGACTTCGTTGAGCTAAGAGCAGGCACTTTACCTTCACCAAACGCACGTTCCATGGCTTTCAATTCAGTCACGTCGCCTGCTGGAGTAGAAGTACCATGTGTGTTCACATAGTCAATTGCGTCTACACCGTGTTGTTTCGCTTCGTCTAAAGCCATCAAGATACAACGTGTTGCACCTTCACCGCTTGGTGCAACCATGTCTGCACCGTCAGAGTTTGCAGCATACGCAACCACTTCAGCTAAAATATTTGCACCACGTGCTTGTGCGTGTTCAAGTGATTCAAGAACCACGAAACCACCACCACCTGCAATGACGAAACCATCACGGTCTGCAGAGTACGGACGAGATGCTGTTTCTGGTGTGTCGTTGTATTTAGAACACAAAGCACCCATCGCATCAAACAATAAGCTTTGTGACCAGTGATCTTCTTCACCGCCACCTGCAAGCATTAAATCTTGTTTACCCAATTGAATTAGGTTGTAGGCATAACCAATTGCATCGGCAGAAGTTGCGCATGCACTGGTAATTGAGTGCGCGATACCTTGTAATTTGAACGCAACACCCAAGTTTGCCGTAATGGTGTTCGACATGTTACGTGGTACGAAGAACGGGCCAATTTTACGTGCGCCTTTTTCTTCAAGTAGCTCAATCATTTCTGCAACAGATGCAGTTGAGTTACCGCCTGAACCACCCGCGATACCGTAACGTGGGTTGCCTGCTAAATCTTCTTGCTTTAAGCCCGCATGTTCAATGGCATCTACTGCAGCGTTGTAAGCGTACATCGCACACACGCCCATAAAGCGTTTTAATTTACGGTCAATGTGGTTAAAGTTTTGTTCTGCTGCTGCACTTACGTGGCTTTTGAAATTAAGTTCAGCATAAGTTGGGTTGGAACGTGTTCCTGAAATACCGTTTTGTAAAGAATGAGTCACAGCTTCTAAAGTATTACCAATGCACGAGTTAATGCCCATGCCGGTGATTACAACACGTTTCATCTACAGATCCCTTTTATGGTGATAATGTTGAGCCGAACACCGTAATTGCCAAGCAATCGCTGATACGGTATGACTCATGTCTTACAATTGCGTTCATAATAACAGAAAGAATTTTGAATTCTTATGGCAAATATGATGCCACTTTGCAGAGAAGATCAAACCGCAGTGAAGCAGCAAATAAGATGCAGGAAGCCAACCAAAAGATACACAATCACATTGAGATAAACTTAGACTACACCTAGTATTTACCCATAAATCATAGAAATTA
The DNA here is from genome assembly GCF_013417035.1 of Acinetobacter sp. YH16053. NCBI lineage: Bacteria > Pseudomonadati > Pseudomonadota > Gammaproteobacteria > Moraxellales > Moraxellaceae > Acinetobacter > Acinetobacter sp. YH16053. The sequence continues at coordinate 306,858 of NZ_VPEP01000002.1, read as the reverse complement.
AAAATGAGGAGTAAGAATGTCAGATTCCAAGAATAAACAATCAAGCGGATTCTTCTCGAATGCGATTGGAGTGGCTAAAAAGCTCAGCAGAACAGGCATCCATGTTTTGCAGCAAGTTGCACCAAGTGCTGTAGCAAAGGATGAGCACAGTGCAAAATCAGGACAAATTATTGAAGGTCAGGCGCGTAGCTTTAGTGCTTTTCAAGCACGTCAATATGACAATCCTCAACACATGCTCAGACAGCATGTGCCACAAGTTTCACGTCAGCTTTTAGGTCGTCACTATAACCGCGTCAATCAGGTGGCGAGTTTTGTGTCGCCCGATTTTTCCGACAAAATTTCAGATTACCTATTTGATCAGTTGAATAGTTTTACTTCCAATATCAGCTCTGTTGATGATGTGCTTGATCAGGCTGGCGTACGCGATTTAGAAGAATTGACTCAAGATGTAGATCGTTCTAAACGAATTAGTCAGGCACTCGCAGAACAAAATAAATGGATTGCATCACTGCAAGGCGCATTGACAGGTGCAACAGGAGTAATCGGTTCAACTATTGATGTGCCTGCATCTATTGTGATGTCTTTGCGTACCATTTATCAGGTGGGACGTGCATACGGTTTTGAACTGAACAAAGACACCGAGCAAGAAATTGTTCAGTTTATTTTTAAACAAATTGATTTAGGCGTCATTGCAGAAAAGCAAGCAGTGTTGATGGGGCTAAAAACCTTATCTAATATGCTGCAAACTCATGATGTGCATCAATTACAAAATATGCTCGGTTCAAGCAATGATTATGAGGCATTAAAGAAATACTTCTTGAATGAGCAAGGTCAAGTCAAATGGCCGTGGTTGAATCATGTACCTAAGTTTTCCATGTTGAATAAACTCACGCCTGTAGCAACCGCATCGGTGAGTGCAGCATATAGCTGGAAATTGGTGGAAGATGTGCATCACAAGGCACAGCAAGTATTTTCCAATGCCCGTAGCTATTTAATTCAGCATAAAGACAGCAATTTATCTGCCATTCATGCGTATGAAAAATCGTTGGAATTGCTGGCACAGGCTGCGCCTAAACTCTTGGAGCAATTGAAGGGCAATGAAGCTAAACATGCGGAGCAAGATGAATTAGTAGCGGGGCAAGAGCGCGCGGAATCTGCGCCGTCAGATGCTTTAGTGCAAACCGTATCAGACCATGAAAGTATCCGAGCGGTAAAAGTGCAGAAAAAATCGGACAAAGTGGAAACAATTGCAGCACAGCTCGATGAAAATATTCAGCAAGGTCTAGAAGAATTGGCAGATCAAATGCTAGAGCCACATGCTGAAGTTGCACCGCAAAAACCTGCTGTACCTGCAGAAGAAATTGATGAATATATGCTGGAAGATGCTTTAGAGCCTGTGGAAGATTCAACCCAAGTGGCTGAAACTGTTTCGGAAAATCCAGTAACATCAAGTACAGAAACTGCAAAGCAGGTTACAAAAAAGCCGAGAACTCGTACAAGTACTCGCAAGCCAAAAGCTGAATAAAAACAAGTGATAAGTAGAAATTTGGTTGGTATTTTAACTGCCTATGAAATATTGACCATTTTTCTATCTTCGCTTACAATTGCATGCCCTCAAAAAGTAGTATGTTTTTGGGGCTTTTTATTAACGGGAGAATTGCCACATGGCAACAACAAATCAGTTGATCCGTAAGGGTCGTACGACTTTGGTTGAAAAATCAAAAGTTCCTGCGTTGAAGGCTTGTCCACAACGTCGTGGTGTTTGTACACGTGTTTACACAACTACACCTAAAAAACCTAACTCAGCAATGCGTAAAGTTTGCCGTGTTCGCTTAACTTCAGGTTTTGAAGTTTCTAGCTACATCGGTGGTGAAGGTCACAACCTACAAGAGCACAGTGTTGTTCTTATCCGTGGTGGTCGTGTTAAAGACTTACCAGGTGTACGTTACCATACCGTTCGTGGTTCTTTAGACTGTGCTGGCGTGAAAGATCGTAACCAGTCACGTTCTAAATACGGTGCTAAACGTCCTAAGAAATAATCTTTTAAAGATTAAACTCTTAGTTCGTAGAACTGCAATCCTTTATCGTCTCGCTTGTCTGATTTCTGCATTTAATTTTGTGAAATTCAAGCGACGTGTAGTAAGGCCAGCGAAATGCACACGACACTTTGTGCTACGGCTGGATCACCCTGAAGTGTCATATTTATAGGTAGTTTAAAATGCCAAGACGTCGCGTAGTCGCTGCTCGTGAAATCCTTCCGGATCCTAAATTCAGCAGCCAAACAATCGCTAAATTCATGAACCACGTAATGCAAGATGGTAAAAAATCTATTGCTGAAAGTATCGTTTACGGTGCTTTAGACCGCGTTCAAGAAAAATCTAAAGTAGACCCAGTTGAATTTTTTGAAGCTACGCTTGAAAAAGTTCGTCCAATGGTCGAAGTAAAAGCACGCCGTGTTGGTGGTGCTACTTATCAAGTTCCTATGGAAGTACGCCCATCCCGTCGTACTGCTTTAGCGATGCGTTGGTTGGTAGATGCTGCTGCTAAGCGTTCTGAAAAAACTATGGCGTTACGTCTTGCTGGCGAGTTGCTTGATGCATCTGAAGGTAAAGGCGCAGCGATCAAAAAACGTGAAGATGTGCACCGTATGGCTGAAGCCAACAAAGCCTTCTCTCACTACCGTTTCTAAGCGGATAAAACAGGCCCTAATCAGGAGGGTGATGAATCGGTTGTCACTGAATTGTCATCAAATCGCTTTAAGTTGCTAGGCAGCTTAAAGCGTCCTGTTTTAAACAACAAAATTTAGGAATGCTAGAAATCATGGCACGTCAAACCCCAATTTCTCGTTACCGTAACATTGGTATCTCTGCGCACATCGATGCGGGTAAAACAACAACTTCAGAACGTATTTTGTTCTATACAGGTGAAAGTCACAAACTTGGTGAAACTCACGAAGGTTCAGCAACAACTGACTGGATGGAACAAGAGCAAGAACGTGGTATTACTATTACCTCAGCAGCTGTAACATGCTTCTGGAAAGGTATGGGTAACCAGTTTGACCAACACCGTATTAACGTAATTGACACCCCAGGACACGTTGACTTCACAATTGAAGTTGAGCGTTCTATGCGTGTTCTTGACGGTGCATGTATGGTTTACTGTGCTGTAGGTGGTGTACAACCTCAGTCTGAAACTGTATGGCGTCAAGCAAACAAATATAAAGTACCTCGTTTAGCGTTCGTGAACAAAATGGACCGTACAGGTGCAAACTTCTTCCGCGTTGTTGAACAAATGAAAACTCGCTTGGGTGCAAACCCAGTGCCTATCGTTGTTCCAGTGGGCGCAGAAGACACATTCACAGGTGTTGTTGACTTAATCGAAATGAAGTCAATCATCTGGGATGAAGCTTCACAAGGTATGAAGTTTGAATACGGTGAGATTCCAGCTGACCTTCAAGCAACTGCTGAAGAATGGCGTACGAACATGGTTGAAGCTGCTGCAGAAGCATCAGAAGAACTCATGGACAAGTACCTAGAAAATGGCGAACTTTCTAAAGAAGAAATCGTTGCTGGTTTACGTCAACGTACATTAGCGGGTGAAATTCAACCTGCAATGTGTGGTTCTGCATTCAAAAACAAAGGTGTTCAACGTATGTTGGACGCAGTAATTGAATTCTTACCTGCACCAACTGACGTTGAAGCGATCAAAGGTATCTTAGACGACAAAGACGAAACTGAAGGTTCTCGTGAAGCGTCTGACGAAGCACCTTTCGCAGCGTTAGCGTTCAAAATCATGAACGACAAATTCGTTGGTAACTTAACGTTCGTACGTGTTTACTCTGGTGTTCTTAAAGCGGGTAGCCCGGTTTACAACCCAGTGAAAATGAAGCGTGAGCGTATTGGTCGTATCGTACAGATGCACGCAAATGACCGTCACGACATCGAAGAAATTCGTGCAGGTGATATCGCAGCGTGTGTAGGTCTTAAAGATACAACTACTGGTGATACATTATGTGATGAAAACCACGTAATTACACTAGAGCGTATGGAATTCCCAGAGCCAGTAATTGCATTGGCTGTTGAACCTAAAACTAAAGCTGACCAAGAAAAAATGTCAGTTGCTTTAGGTCGCTTGGCGAAAGAAGATCCATCATTCCGCGTTCGTACAGACGAAGAATCTGGTCAAACGATCATTGCGGGTATGGGCGAGCTTCACCTTGACATCATCGTTGACCGTATGAAGCGTGAATTCAACGTAGAAGCGAACATTGGTAAACCAATGGTTGCATACCGCGAAACGATCAAAAAGACGATTGAGCAAGAAGGTAAATTCGTACGTCAAACTGGTGGTAAAGGTAAATTCGGTCACGTATTCGTACGTTTAGAGCCGCTTGATCCTGAAGCTGGTAAAGACTACGAATTCGCTGAAGAAGTTGTAGGTGGTGTAGTACCTAAAGAATTCTTCGGTGCAGTAGACAAAGGTATCCAAGAACGTATGAAGAATGGTGTCTTGGCTGGTTACCCAGTTGTAGGCATTAAAGCGACATTATTCGACGGTTCTTACCACGATGTCGACTCTGACGAATTATCGTTCAAAATGGCGGGTTCTTACGCATTCCGTGACGGTTTCATGAAAGCAGATCCTGTTCTTCTTGAGCCAATCATGAAAGTTGAAGTAGAAACTCCAGAAGACTACATGGGCGATATCATGGGTGACTTAAACCGTCGTCGTGGTATGGTTCAAGGTATGGACGACTTACCTGGTGGTACTAAAGCAATTCGTGCAGAAGTTCCACTTGCAGAGATGTTTGGTTACGCAACACACATGCGTTCTATGTCTCAAGGTCGTGCGACTTACTCTATGGAATTTGCTAAATATGCTGAAACTCCACGTAACGTGGCAGATGGCATCATTGCTAAATTCCAGTCTGGTGGTAAAAAAGGTGACGACGAGTAATCTTTCGATTACTATAAGCGCAAACTAATTCATAGTTAAAAAACCTAATGCTCATGGAGTGATCCTCCATGAGTTGTTTTAAAAAGGAAGATCTCATGGCTAAGGCTAAGTTCGAACGTAATAAGCCACACGTTAACGTGGGCACAATCGGTCACGTTGACCATGGTAAAACAACTTTAACAGCTGCGATTGCTACAGTATGTGCACGTAAGTTTGGTGGTGAAGCGAAAGATTACGCTGCTATCGACTCTGCACCAGAAGAAAAAGCACGTGGTATTACAATTAATACTTCTCACGTAGAATACGATTCTCCAACTCGTCACTACGCGCACGTAGACTGCCCAGGCCACGCCGACTATGTTAAAAACATGATCACTGGTGCTGCTCAGATGGACGGTGCGATCCTTGTTTGTTCAGCGACTGATGGTCCAATGCCACAAACTCGTGAACACATCCTTCTTTCTCGTCAGGTAGGTGTACCTTACATCATCGTATTCTTAAACAAATGCGATATCGTAGACGACGAAGAGTTAATCGAATTAGTTGAAATGGAAGTTCGTGAACTTCTTTCTACTTACGACTTCCCAGGCGACGACACTCCAGTAATCCGTGGTTCTGCTCTTGCAGCACTTAACGGTGAATCAGGTCAATATGGCGAAGACGCTGTTGTAGCTCTTGTTGAAGCGCTTGACACTTACATTCCAGAGCCAGTTCGTGCAATCGACCAAGCATTCTTAATGCCAATCGAAGACGTATTCTCAATTTCTGGTCGTGGTACAGTAGTAACTGGCCGTGTTGAAACTGGTATCGTGAAAGTAGGCGAAGAAGTTGAAATCGTTGGTATCAAAGACACAGTTAAAACAACTGTAACTGGCGTAGAAATGTTCCGTAAACTTCTTGACGAAGGTCGTGCGGGCGAGAACTGTGGTGTTCTTTTACGTGGTACTAAGCGTGAAGACGTACAACGTGGTCAAGTACTTGCTAAGCCAGGTACAATCAAGCCACACACTAAATTCGATGCGGAAGTATACGTACTTTCTAAAGAAGAGGGTGGTCGTCACACTCCATTCCTTAACGGTTACCGTCCACAATTCTATTTCCGTACAACTGACGTAACTGGTGCAATCCAGTTGAAAGAAGGCGTTGAAATGGTAATGCCAGGTGACAACGTTGAAATGTCAGTAGAATTAATCCACCCAATCGCAATGGACCCAGGTCTACGTTTTGCGATCCGTGAAGGTGGTCGTACTGTAGGTGCTGGTGTTGTTGCTAAAGTAACAGCATAATCACTTTATAGTGTGAAAAAGCGCTCCATTTGGGGCGCTTTTTTTATGGCTGTATTTTGTGTGCTAGTTTCCAGATGGATGAAAGCTTGTCCTACTGTATTGATGGATGAAATAGCTGTTCTTTAAACCTTGAATCAATCTAAAACCATTTTATGAACATTCTTTTGCTGCGGTTTAGTTGCCTTTTTTTCTCTTACATCATAAAAATAATTTTGCTGTCTAATTATTCTTGCTCTTACGTCATAAAAAATCATCGTCTATTTTTTTACTCTTGCGTCGTAAAAATAATTTCATTGTCTATTTTTTACTCTTGCGTCACAAAAAATAATTTCACTTATCATTATTTTTTATTCCTCATGTCCTGAACTGACAACTCACTGTCCTTAACTGCACTTAAATACCGCACAGAAAACCGTAATATGAACTCATACCGAAAAATAAAAAATATAGCGGGTTACATGAAATGAATAACTTCATTGTTGTAATCTCAGGAGTGAGCAACATGAATGCTAAAGTGAGTATTAGTGAACGTGCAGGGGCGAGTTTTCCTGTCCGTCGTATGAATTTCAACTTTGATGCTGTACCTGAATATTGGATGAGTGGTAATGCAGGTCTAACGCATTTTATGACTGCATTATCTGCGTTATTTCCCGCAGGTGAGAAGTTCTTTATAGACAGTGTGCGTGCTGTGCGTTATCACCCAATGCTGAAAGACAATCTAGATTTACAGAAAGAAATCAGTGCCTTCATTGGACAAGAAGCCATGCACACGCATGAGCATGTCGGTTTTAATGCCTCTGCACAGAAATTTGGGCATGATGTTGATACTTTGGATCGTCATACAGATACCGTGATTCAAACCACACGCAAATTTATGGCAAAGTTGGCTAAACCGATCGGCATTACACAGGAAATGGTAGATTTAACCGCAACAACCGCGCTAGAACATTTCACGGCAACGATTGCCTCGCAATTATTAACCAATTCACATATTCAAGAATTGATGACCGATGACACCATGAAAACTATGTGGTTGTGGCATGCGATTGAAGAAAACGAACATAAAGCTGTTGCGTATGATGTATTTGAAGGTGTGTTTGGCAAAGGTCTGAAAGCCTATGCACTACGTACAAGTTCTTTGGTTATTTCGATGCTGACTTTATTTTTTGTACAAAACTATTTTTTGTTGCGTTTACTAAAACAAGACAAGCAGTTGAATTTGGAAAATTTACGCATGATTTATCGTTATGCCTATAGTCCATCTAAAGGGATTATTACAGGCATGGGCAAAGAAATGTTGTTCTATTTCAAACCGAATTTTCATCCTAACGATTTTGATACCACAACATTATTAAATACTTGGAAAGCTAAATTAGGCTTTTAAACTTTTCCCTTTGGTCAGGCAACGTAAGTTGCCTTTTTTTTGCTCGATTTTTTTGTCGTGAAATCTATAATGCCTACATCTTAGAACAGCACAAGATCATTTCTTATGATTCGTTTAATGCAAGCCCATGATGTCGCTGATGTGGTTGCGATTGAAAATTTGGTACAAAGTCATCCGTGGGGTGCCAAACAATTTGCCGAAGCGGTGGACAGTTATCACAGTACCGTGATTGAACACGCAGGGAAAGTGGTGGGTTTTTGTATTTTACAACCTGTGTTGGATGAAGCGAATTTGTTGTTGATGGCGGTACATCCAAGTCAGCAAGGCAAAGGTTTAGGTTATCAACTGCTAGAACATTCTATTGCAGGATTGAAGAACCAACCTGTGCAGATTTTTTTAGAAGTACGCGAAAGTAATTTAGCTGCGATAGCCCTGTATGAAAAGTCAGGTTTTCATCAAATTGATTTACGTAAAAATTATTATCCTAAAACGGATGGCACACGTGAGCATGCCATTATTATGGTGAAATCTTGTAGCGATGATTTTGCCAGTTTGTTTAAGTAAATCTGATCGATGCAAAAATAGTATTGCATCATTACATTTTTATTTGATGATGGAGTTATTCCAGCCTACGGGCAGCGTGGTCATTAAGGAGTTTCCCAATTGCTGCACCTCATCGGTATTTAGGCTGCGGTTAATGCGTCGCCATTGACCATCGAGTAGTAGATCAAGGGGCCCATATTGCGATTTATAATTCATTTTATTGGAATGTGGTACCCAATAGCCTAAGTAAACATATTGCAGTCCCAAATGCTGTGCCTGTTCAATTTGTTTTAATACCGCAAATGTTCCGAGTGAGCGACGACTTTCGTCTGGGTCAAAAAAGGTATAGACCGCAGAAATACCATCATCTAAATAATCACAGGTCGATACCGCAATTAGGCGATCTGCTTGCCAAACTTCTAAAAAGAAGCTGCTGGTACAACTGTGGATTAAAAATTTTTCAAATTGGTCACGGCTGGCAGGGAACATATCGCCATCGGCATGTCGTTCATTGATATAGCGTTCATACAGCGCATAATGCAAATCACCTGCATCTTGTGGCTTGGTGATTTTGATTTGTAAATCGTGATTGCGTTTCCAAGCTTTTTTTTGGGTGCTGTTCATTTTAAATTCAGCGACAGGAATACGCGAAGAAAGGCATTGGCGGCACAAATGGCATTCAGGACGATAGACAAAATCGCCACTGCGACGAAAACCGACCCGAGAGAGTTCAGACAAAGTCAGCACATCAATTTTATGTGCAGGGTCTAAAAAAACCATCCGCGCAGATTTTTCGGGTAAATAGCTGCAATCATGCGGCGGAGTAATGTAATACTGCAAATCATTTAGCAGGGATTTTGGGTGATATGAATTCATTTTCAAGATCCCTCTCTGTTATTGTCATTCAAATAGGCGCGCATACTGCGCTATTGTTTTACTTGAAAATACACTGTCCTGATATTTTTTCCAATTGATTGCAGGCTGTTTTACAACATCTTGTAACGATTTAAGATAGTCTTGGCGAGAAAGTGTACATGCGCCCAGACTAATTAAATGATCATTGACCAATTGACAGTCAATCCAAGGCAATTGTTGTTCTTGTCCGAGCAGCATCAAACTATAAAATGCCATTTTAGATACATCAGTGCGATGGCTAAACATGGACTCACCAAAACAGCCCTTGCCAATGCTGACCCCATATAAACCACCGACCAAAAGATCTTGCTCCCAAACTTCGACACTGTAGCCATAACCTGCTGCAAAAAGCTGACTGTAACCTTGAATGATCTCTTCAGAAATCCAAGTTTCATTGGCATAGCTACGGGGCAAGGCACAATTGCGAATTACCTGTTCAAAGGCATGATTGACAGTAATGCGATAATCCATTTTTTTCATGTTGCGGATTAAAGACTTACTCGGCTGATAATGTTGCGGAATAATCACGCAACGTGGCTCAGGACTCCACCAACAAATAGGATCACCTTCTGAAAACCATGGAAATAAGCCATGTGTATAGGCTTCATATAAGGTTGAAGGGGAAAGGTCTGCACCTACACAAATCAAGCCTTCACCCTCAGGATCAACTTCAATGGGATCGGGGAAAATGAATTGTGAAGCGGGGAGCGTGTGCATATCAATTGCCGTATGAAGTTTTGCGATGAACTTGATTTCATCATACCTAAAAATGTCGTGATAAAAAAACCGCTCAAGGAGAGCGGTCTTTAAACTTGGACACTAAATTATTCACCAAGTGCATCTAAATATTTTTCTGCATCCAGTGCTGCCATACAGCCTGAACCTGCAGAAGTAATCGCTTGGCGATAAATGGAATCGGCTACATCACCCGCAGCAAATACGCCAGCCACAGAAGTTTGTGTCGCATTGCCTGCAGTGCCGCTTTGTACTTGGATATAACCATCACGCAAGTTTAATTGACCTTCAAACATGCCTGTATTTGGTTTGTGACCAATCGCAATGAATAAGCCAGACACATCAACAATTTGAGTAGAACCATCGGTGGTTGATTTTAAACGTACTGAAGTTACGCCTGTGTTGTCGCCCAAGACTTCATCAACTTGGTTATTCCAAAGAATGCTGATTTTGCCTTCTTTCTCTTTGGCAAATAAATGATCTTGCAAGATTTTTTCAGAGCGAAGTGAATCACGACGATGCACCAATGTCACGTGTGATGCAATGTTAGACAGGTATAATGCTTCTTCAACAGCCGTGTTACCACCGCCAACGACCATCACTTTTTGGTTTTTGTAGAAGAAACCATCACAGGTAGCACAAGCACTTACGCCTTGACCCATAAATGCTGCTTCAGATTCTAAACCTAAATATTGTGCAGTCGCACCTGTGCAAATGATTAAAGCATCACAGGTAAACTCTTCCATATCGCCTTTGAGTACAAATGGGCGCACATTCAGGTTCACTTCATTGATATGGTCATACACGATTTCTGTGCCAAAGCGTTCTGCATGAGCTTGCATACGTTCCATTAACGCTGGGCCTGTTAAACCTTCAGGATCACCCGGCCAGTTATCAACTTCCGTAGTTGTGGTGAGCTGACCACCCAATTGTAAGCCTGCAATTAAAGTCGGTTTTAAGTTGGCACGTGCAGCATATACTGCGGCACTATAACCTGCAGGGCCTGAACCTAAAATAATTAAACGTGAGTGACGAGCGCTCATGCACAGCATCCTTTTTTTATTTAGAAATTTATGGAATTATACGTGAAACAGGATGAGTTTGCTGTGTGATTAAAGTTGATATTACTGATCATGTAAATCGATTTGAGCTATATAGAAAAAGTTAACAACACACTTCAATAATCTTGCATCTTTTTCTAGGCAACACATGCATAATAGAAGGTCTGTTATAATTTATAGCTTGCTGTGTGGTGAAGCTTGCATCGTGAAATGCAACTTAAATGACACAGCTAAATGAAATACAGACGCTCCGAATCAGGTGGCTTTTTAAGACCATCGAACAAACAAAAAACATTGATGAAGAATTGGCGACAGGACAATATATGACTGCGGTGTCGGGTGCTTATGCACATCGCTTAATAGCGACATTATTTTTGGTCTCTTTTGGAATATATCTGTTCCTTGCAACGGTGACCTATACTCCATTTGACCCAGGTTGGATGCACATTTCCAGTGACACCCAACAGGTTTCAAATGCGAGTGGAATCGCAGGTGCGTGGATTGCCGATTTACTGTTTGGCTTTTTAGGTTGGGCGAGTCTGCTTCTTCCTGCTTATTTTTTTATTGAAGCCTTACAAGTCTGGTGGCCACGTAGTTTTTTAAACCGTCCATTTCGTTATGCTGCACAATTCTTCATTTTATTGGCAACAGCAAGTTTGCTGTATTTATTTTGGCAAGTACCTGCCGATACGTTAGACAATGCCTCAGGCGGCATCATTGGTTTTGAACTTGGGAAAAGTTTATCGCAAATTTTAACCATTTATGGAGCAACACTTTTTTTAGTCGTCTTTTGGATTTTCTTATTTACCCTCGCATTTGGGGTGAAGTGGAACAGAACGTGGGCAACTTTAAAAGCTACACCTGCTTATCTGCAAGATTTGTTCTATCGCAATGTACCTGAAGCAGAATCTGACTTTGACCGTTCTACACCACAGGTGAAAAAGACCGTTGTCGCTGCTGCACCTGTGGTTGCTGTTGAAGTGGCATCAACTGATTTAGAAGCAGCAAGTGAACCCGTGGTTGCACAGGCGAAAGAAGCTGAAACAACTGCGCCACATCCTGCGGCAGAGCGTATGTTTAATCACATGCAGCAACGTGAAGAAGAAGAGCAACAGGCGCAGCAACAGCTATTGGTGCAAGATGAAATTGATGATGTTGAGTTAGAAAAAACCATCGAAAAGGCGCATCGCTTAGAACAAGACAGCCAGCGTATTGTTGCGACAGGCGAAGTGTGGCGTGCTTTACAAGAAAATACCGACAGTCAGCATAACCAAGACATTCATGCATTATTACGTGCTTCTGAAGAACCAGAGCCACATCTACAATCGAATCCTTTTGATGAAGTGCGTCCTGCATCTACGGCATCTCAAGCCACTGCAAAATCTTCGTTAGATTGGGATGATGATCAAATTTTTGATGAATTGCTCGCAGCAGTTCCGCAAGGCAAAGCTGCAAGTGATTTACACAGCCCATTCCAAAACAGCGGGGCAATGGATACTTTAGATGAGTCTGTGACCCAGCAAGAAACAGTGCATCCGCACTCGAATCCTACGGCTCACAATTTTAACGATGATCTCAGCAGATTTGAGTCAGATTTTAACCCGCCATCGTCAAGTGCTTCGAATACGCAAAATCATGCTGTACGCCAAGAGCGCCATTTGCAGCATGATTTAGACAGTTTAGATGACTTGTTGGTGGATGATCTTTTGGGTGATGAGTTACAGCAAGATGCATTTCAAGATCAAGCGCCTGTAGCGCGTAGTACCAGTAGCTATGCACAAAGTTCTGCTTTTGTTCAGGCACCTATTCAGACGGCAGCCACTGCCGCAGTGATGGCAAACGCAGCGACTGCTACACAGGCTGAACAAGCAGAAAAAGTGGCGTTATCCAAAGAAGCATTTATCGAAGCTTGGCAGGAAACCGCAGGCAAACCACTAGACGAAGATGACTTTGATTTTGATGCGCCGCTGACCGATGCACATGGTCGTCCGATGTCACGCGCCATGCAGGTTGCAGAAAAACGTCGTGATTTATCGCCATTACCGGGTTTGGATTTGCTTGATAAAGTCGATCCAAACAAAAAAGTGAACTTCACCGCAGAACAATTATCGCGCTTGTCGGAATTGCTGGAAATTAAATTACAGGAATTTAATGTCAAAGCCAAAGTGGTTGAAGCACAGCCTGGTCCTGTCGTGACCCGTTTTGAGCTGGATTTGGCACCTGGGGTCAAAGCTTCAAAAGTAACCAATATTTCTCGTGACTTGGCGCGTTCAATGTCGATGGCATCGGTACGTGTGGTCGAAGTGATTCCGGGCAAACCGTATATTGGCATTGAAGTACCGAATAGTTCACGTGAAATGGTACGTTTGATTGAGTTATTACAAACGCCTGCTTTTGAAGATCCAAACGGCATTTTATCTATGGCGATGGGGAAAGACATTTCAGGCAATCCTGTGATTACTGAATTGGGCAAAGCACCACACATGCTCGTAGCAGGGACAACGGGTTCAGGTAAATCAGTGGCAGTGAACTCGATGATTTTGTCGATGTTGCTGAAATACAAGCCTGATCAATTACGCTTAATTTTGATTGACCCGAAACAATTGGAACTCGCCAACTATAACGATATTCCACACTTATTGACGCCTGTAGTGACTGATATGAAAGATGCCGTCAGCGCTTTAAATTGGTGTGTCAATGAAATGGAACGTCGTTATAAGCTAATGTCTTTCCTGAAAATTCGTAAATTAAGCGACTATAACCGTAAGGTTGAAGAATCTATTGCCAATGGTGAAGATTTAATTGATCCAACTTGGAAGCCGGGAGATTCAGCAACGCAAGAACGTGCACCGCGTTTAACACCATTGCCATCTATTGTGATTGTGGCAGATGAGTTTGCCGACATGATCATGCAAGTGGGCAAGAAAGCGGAAGAAATGATTACCCGTTTGGCACAAAAATCACGTGCAGCAGGGATTCACTTACTCTTAGCAACTCAGCGTCCATCGGTGGATGTGATCACAGGTCTAATTAAAGCCAACATTCCAACCCGTGTAGCTTTGCGTGTGAACTCGAAAATTGACTCACGTACTATCTTGGATGCGGGCGGTGCAGAAGACCTGCTTGGTCATGGTGATATGCTATTTTTAGGGCCAGGTAAAATTGAACCAGAGCGTGTGCATGGTGCGTTTATTTCGGATGATGAAGTCAACCGTATTTGTGATGCGTGGCGTGAGCGTGGCGATCCTGACTATGTCGATGAAATCTTGACGCCATTTGATGAAGAACCATCTTCACGTGGTTTTGAAGATGGTGAAGGCAGTCCAGACCGTGATGTGTTGTATGATCAGTGTGTAGCATTTGTTTTGGAAACACGTAAAGTGTCGACCTCATCTTTACAGCGCAAATTTAGCTTGGGCTATAACCGTGCGGCACGTATTGTCGATCAGATGCAAGAGCAAGGCATTGTGAGCGAGCAAGGAGCAAATGGGAAACGTGAAATTTTAGTGTAAAGCTTTCACTTTCTGTTTGATTTTGAATCAAGTAGTGCTATAAAAAAATCCCGCAATTCAATTGCGGGATTTTTTCTTTTTACACTCAATCTTTTTGGCTGAATTTAGCCAGAGATTGTGTTTAAACAGTTTAAGCAAACTTGGCTAAAACTGCTAAAAAACCATCTTTTTGACGTGGAAATTCAGCAATCACATTGTGAATACGCTGACCTTCAGGATTAGTGGCATTGACATCGCGACCATCGGCAACAAATTGTGTCAATAGACGTTCATAGTCACTTGGACGCATGTGTTTAAATGCGTGATAGAGTACGTGAAAATCTGCATTCACACCTGCAGGTGGAAGTTGATTCAAATAGGCAAATACACGTTCATCCGACCATGCTTCGTTAAAGGTCGCAGGTTGAGATAATGCCATGGCAATCTCCTTTATATTCTTTTGAAAAAAATAGGGCAAAATAACTAGTGTTATTTTGCCCTGATTCAATTTGCTTGACTAATCAGTATTCAGATTATCGCTCTTCAGGCAAATTGATATTCATTTCCAACATTTCAATATTGGCTTCTGAACGCACAGACATTTGAATATGTTGTTCATCGACACCACGCACGTAGCGATTTACCACTTGCATGATTTCTTTTTTCATCTGATCAATTTTGTCTTGGCTTAAGCGTTTACCTAGACCTTGTTCAGAAGCAACAATCACTTTTAAGCGATCTTTTGCTGTTTGTGCGCTAGATGGCTTGTCTTCACCGCTAAATAATTTGCTCCAAAATCCTGCCATGTCTACGCTCCAAATAATCGTGCTAACCAACCTTTCGGTTTTGTTTCAATATGACGAAACGGACGTTCTTCACCCAAGAAACGTGCAACTAAGTCATCATACGCCTGACCTGCAGCAGCATCGCTATACAGAATGACAGGTTTACCTTCGTTAGATGCTTGAAGTACGCTCTTACATTCAGGAATCACGCCTAAAGTTGGTACACGTAAAATATCTTTAGAAATGTCGTCAATGGTCAGCATTTCTTGTTTATCGGCACGTTCTGGGTTGTAACGTGTAATACACAAGTGCTTACGCACACGACCTTCATTTTGTTCTACTTTTTTGGTTTTGCTGTCAAGCATACCAATAATACGGTCAGAGTCACGTACTGAAGAAATTTCAGGGTTAGTCACAATAATCGCTTCATCGGCATGGTACATTGCAAGAATGGCACCGCGCTCAATCCCTGCAGGTGAGTCGCAAATAATGTAATCAAACTCTTGTGCCAACTCATCCATAATACGTGCCACACCTTCATCGGTGAGGGCATCTTTATCACGGGTTTGTGAAGCTGGAAGAATATAAAGGTTTTCGATATCTTTATCGCGAATTAATGCTTGTTGTAAACGCGCTTCATTATTTAATACATTCACAAAATCATAAACAACGCGACGTTCACAACCCATAATTAAGTCAAGGTTACGTAAACCCACGTCAAAATCGATAACAACAGTTTTGTGACCACGTAGGGCTAAACCTGTTGCAAAAGATGCACTTGTAGTGGTTTTACCTACGCCACCTTTGCCTGATGTTACGACAACAATTTTCGCCACCGAATCCACTCCTGTTATGGTTTAAATTCCCCTATATTTTTTCGGGGATTTTTGGTGATTATTTATACATTAAAATTGTAGAGCTTCAAATACAAGCTCTTGGTTATCATTTAAGTAAATATGCACAGGTTTTTTAGTCACATGCTGAGGAATATCGTCCGCCACGCAATACGTGCCTGCAATAGATACCAATTCTGCTTCTAGGGAATGACAGAAAATTCGTGCCGCAATATTCCCGCCCGCGCCGGCAATGACTCTACCACGTACACTACCATAAATATGTATATTTCCTGAAGCAATCACTTCAGAACCGCTGTTGATGCCTGCGGTTAAAATAATGTCGCCCTGATGTTGTACCAAGCATTGACCTGTACGCAAAATTTCATCGTGATAAGACGTAATATGTGCCACAGCAGGTGCAGTTTCAGCGACTTGATTTTCCGTCTGTTGCTGTTCTGCCGCAGGTTCAGGTTTTACTTCAACCACTTGTTCTTTGGTGGCTTTCACTTCCTGCAATGGACGGTCTTGCGGGATGACAGGGAACTGAATAGCACGTGCCTGATCTGCCATAATGCCTTCAGTCACAGCAATTGGCTGTGCTTCTAGGCTAATTAGCAATTGAATTAGCGCAATCAATTCTTGTTCGACTGAACTTTCAATGACCACCAAAACCCCTGGTGGAAATGATTTTTGCAACATTGGGCTTAGTTGCTGGCGGATCGCATCATGATCATTGGTGTCTAAGCTAATGCGAATCGCATTGACCAATCTGCCTTTTATCCGTATGTCAGCCATAATAATTCCTTAACACTTCTAACTTTGCTGGTTGTTGAAGTCATCTTATAAATAGAGCAAATCCTAGAACAAATTGGGTGAATTCTCTAGTTCAGTTACTAAAAATATTTCACATTGTTTTAGCTGAAATTATCGAAAGACCTTTATGAAATATCGTGTTGTTGTCCTTCATTTAAAATTTGTTGCCATTGTTTAACTTTTACTTGTTTGCGAATCGCTTCTAAACTTTCAAATATTGCCGATTCCACTAATTTATCAATATGCTGATTATGTTCAATCTCAATCTGACTAATTTTTTCAGCAATCATTTGATAAGTTGGATTTTGTACTTGTTGATTCTGCTGTGCAAAAGGTTCAATTAAACCTTGGGTGATATTTTCACCCAATCGCTGTCCGATACTTTGAATTTGCTGTTCAATACGTCCACCGACCAATGGAATCAGGCGCAGCAATTGCGTCAGTTCAGGCGTATCTTCAATGGCTTGATTCACCACCAACCCGACATTTTTCGCAATCATGTGACGCTGCATTTGTAATTCTTTGCCTAAGGATTCCTGCAAAATATCGGCTAGGGCAATCGCGAGTAATTGACGATGATGCTCGACCAAATCATCAATAAATTGTTTGTGAGTGGTACTGGTGGTCAATTCACGTTGCACACCATTAAGTACCGTGAGCACCACACGGCTACTCAGTTCTTCCATTAGCAAGTTGTAGTAAAAGTTGCCGCGTTTATACCAACTGTCTGGAATGACTTTATAGCCATGGCTATGCAGGTTGTAACCAATCGCGATGGCACGTAATAAACGTAAAAAACGCAATTGCGGAATAATTGCAAGAATTTCATACCAGTGAATAAACGGGAAAAACCACCAACGCTGATGATGTTTGAAAATAATTGCAATACCCCAACGCACGCCCAACTCTACAATTAAAAACGTGGTAAACCAGCCTTCGGTAATCACCACCCAAGGGCGCAATTCTGTTCGATAAAACTGTAAAATTTCAGGTAGACGAATAAAATCGAACAACCATTCGCCAAAATCACTCATTAAAATGGCATTGGCACTTAAACAGAACAAGTTAAAGATGATTAAACCCATCAAAAACAAGTCATAAGCCAAGGCAATTTTCCATCCCCATGAATCTTTACGCAGGGGATGAAAAGAGGATTTGATGACAGGTTCTTCAGACTTTTTCATGGCGTACCTGAATGGTTATGCAGTCGGAGCTGCAAGTTTTTGTTGCATGCTTTCAATCAATTGATCTTTTTCCAGCCACAGTTCATGCACCCATTGCTGAAAACGCTCACGATATTCAGCATCATCTTCGTAATTGCCGCCCAACACCCAATCTGGAATATTAATTTTGCGTAAATTCACCGCAATGCGCGGCACCTCACCTAACCAAAACTCGCTATAGCCCGGCGCGCCATCTGGGTACACAATGGTCATATCTACCAAGGCATCAATTTGATCACCCAAAATATTCAATGCCAAAGCTAAACCACCAGCTTTTGGCTTTAATAAATGTTGATAAGGCGATTGTTGTTGATCATGTTTTTCTTGGGTAAAGCGTGTGCCTTCTAAATAATTCAGCAGGGTAAAGGGCTGACTTAATAACTGTTGGCAGGCTTTACGCGCTTCTTCCATATCGCGGTCTTTCAGCTCAGGTTTTTTGGCAATTTGTGCTTTGCTGTGACGCTTCATCATTGGGAAGCCTAAAATTTTAAAGGCTTGTCCTACAAAGGGAATAAAGATCAGTTCCCACTTGGTAAAAAAGCGGGTCAATGGCATACGGGTTAAGCCAAAATACTGATTTACTGTGGTATCGACCCAACTTTGATGGTTACAGGTCATGAGATAACGACCTTGCATGCTCAGTTGCAAATCTTCATCAATGCTGATATCCCATTGGGTATTGGGTAATACATGATCAATCAGCCAGTTGTTTACACTGAGCCAACTGTTGGTAATTTGAATATTGGTTTCATCGACCTTACGTGACTGCTTTAACAGTTTGGTTAAGCCCAAAGCCAACACAGGAGGGCCGTGAAAAAATGTACTGCCAGTGATGACTGTACCCACGGTGAGACCTTTTGTGATTTTTTTTAATAAAGGGTGTTTCTTTGCTTGCGATGACATATAAATCAATCCTGAAGATAAATCGTCCAATGCGTCACGTGTTTGTAGATGACTCCAATATAAATGTTGTTTTTAAAATAAAAAAGTGTTGAAGTGAAAGTGTGTAGAAATTGTGATGAAGTTATACCAAGATTTGTACATGATCATGTATATTTGTAAGTAAAAGTTTTTTTATTAACAAAAAATCAATGGTCTAAGTATATTTTTTCATTCAATATTCAGCATATACAACAAAACACAAGTAAGGAGGCATGCCATGCGTGCATTAGCAATTTCGGCAGCAGTCGTAGGGGCAATGGTTTTAACTGGTTGTCAAACGACTGGTAACAACCTTGGTGGTATGGAATATGACAAAACTGCGTTAGGCACAGTAATTGGTGCTGCTGCGGGTTATGGCATCTCTAAAGGTAACGCAAATACAAGCGCACAAAACAACCGTGCTGCAGCGATTGGTGCTGTAGTGGGTGCTGCTGCGGGTGTTTATCTTGACAATAAAGAAAAACAACTTCGTCAACAAATGGCTGGTACAGGCGTAGAAGTAAACCGTAATGCCGATGGTTCTGTTGGCTTGATCATGCCGGGTAACATCACGTTTGATACTAACAAATCAAACATCAAACCAAACTTCTATTCTACCTTGGACAAAGTAGCGCAAACGCTAACCCAAGATAACAAGAGCGGTATTTTGGTAACAGGTTATACTGACAGCACTGGTAACGACGCAATCAACATTCCATTGTCACAAGCACGTGCACAATCGGTTGCAAACTACTTGGCTAGCCGTGGTGTATCAACTTCACGTATTAATGCACAAGGTCACGGTGCTGCAAACCCAATCGCATCGAATGCTACTGCAGAAGGTCGTGAGCAAAACCGTCGTGTAGAAATCAGCATTTATGCAATCCAATAATCTGGCATTGTATAGATTGTAAAGAACCGCCTTCGGGCGGTTTTTTTATGCAAGCAATTTCTAGGGTCTACTCAGCAAATAGACAATGACGTCTAAAGTAGCATTTTAGATTAGTCATCTTTGGCGGAGATGACTATAATCGAGCTCGAACCGAAATAGAGGAAATACTATGACACTGGCAAGTCAGTTAAACGACAAGCAACTTGAAGCGATGAAATACACTCAAGGACCCTTGTTAGTGCTTGCAGGTGCAGGTTCAGGCAAAACTTCGGTGATTACCCGAAAAATTGCCTATTTGGTTAAGCATTGCGGGATTCCTGCGCATCGTATTACAGCGATGACTTTTACCAACAAAGCAGCACGAGAAATGAAAGAGCGTGTGACCAAATTGTTGTCACGTGAAGAAGCTAAAGGATTATCGGTTTCGACTTTCCACACCTTTGGTCTGAATTTATTACGTTTTGAATTAAAACACACGCCGTTAAAAGCCAACTTCTCTATTTTGGATGCCGATGACTGTAAACGTATTCTGATGGATTTAATGCACCGCGATAATTTGTCGGGTGCAGAAAGCAAAGAATTGATTGCCAAAGCCATGAAGATGATTTCGGACTGGAAAAACGATCTGATCGCACCAGAACAGGCACATACCACGTGCGAAACGCCAGAAGACATCCAATTTGCACATTTATATCAACTTTACGAACGTAATTTACGTGCCTATAACGCAGTCGATTTTGACGATTTGATTGTGATGCCAACCCGTTTATTGCAAGAAAATGCTGAAGTACGTGACAAGTGGCAGAACCGTGTTCGCTATTTATTGGTCGATGAGTATCAAGATACCAACACCGCACAGTATATCTTGGTGAAATTATTGGTGGGTGTGATGGGGCAGTTCACTGCGGTAGGTGATGACGACCAATCGATTTACGCATGGCGCGGTGCCAAGCCTGAAAATATGGCCTTGCTGAAAGATGATTTCCCGAATTTAAAAGTGATTAAACTTGAGCAAAACTATCGCTCGACCAGTCGCATTTTAAAAGCGGCCAATACCGTCATTGGCAATAATCCACATATTTTTGATAAAAAACTTTGGTCAGACAAAGGTCATGGCGAAGTGATTCGGGTGATCACTTGCCGTAACGATGATGATGAATCAGAACGTGTGGTTAAAGACTTACTCACGCATAAACTGATGAATGGTAAAAGCTGGAAAGATTATGCAATTTTGTACCGAGGGAACTTTCAGGCACGTATTCTGGAAACCCAATTACGCCAAATGCAAATTCCTTACAAGCTTTCCGGTGGTCAATCGTTCTTTGCGCGCGCTGAAATCAAAGACATCATGAGCTATTTGCGTCTGATTATTAACCCTGAAGATGACAGCGCATTCTTACGCATTATTAACACGCCTAAACGCGCGATTGGTCCTGTGACTTTGGAAAAACTAGGGCTGTTTGCACAGGAAAACCATTTGTCATTATTGGCTGCCGCAGGTGATCAGCGTCTGACGATGGCAATTCCGAAAAAAGCCACGACACAGTTGGCAGAGTTTGCAGATTTTATTGGTAATTTTACTCGTAATTTATTGGAAGATGATGAGCCTGTGCCAATCATCCGTCAAATGATGCTCGAAGCAGGTTATATCGACTACATTAAAGAGCAAGCAGCTACCCCTGCGCAGGAAAAAACCAAGCTAGATAATATCGAAGTTCTATATAGCAGCATCCAAAGTCTGATTAACCGCGCTGAAGATGTCGATGAAAAAAATATTGAAAGTGTGATTCGTAAAATGGTGCTGCTCGATATGCTCGAACAGCAACAGGAAGAAGAAGACACCGATAAAGTCAATTTGCTAACTCTGCATGCGTCCAAAGGTTTGGAATTTCCGTATGTGTATTTGATTGGCTTGGAAGAAGAACTTTTACCGCATAAAAACTCGATTGTGGCAGATACCGTCGAGGAAGAACGACGTTTGATGTACGTCGGGATTACTCGTGCACGTCAGGGCTTAACCATTACTTTGGCAGAACAGCGCAAAGCAGGTGGGCAAATGAAACAAATGACCCCAAGTCGTTTTTTGGATGAATTACCACAAGATGAATTGGAATGGCTCGGACGTAAGAAAAAGTTAGCCGGTGATGTCGATCCGAAATTACAGGCACAGCATTATTTGGAAAATTTACGTGCTCTGATTAAGCGCTGAAAAACATTCAGCGGTGTTGATGCAAGTACAGCATCAAAGGGCATAATTTATATCGAAATTACATTGAAAATTTAAAAACAGGATAAACTTCATGAAAGTTCAAGTTAAAGTCTTAGATTCACGTTTAGGCACAGAATGGCCAATGCCAACTTATGCAACCGCAGGTTCGGCAGGGTTGGACTTACGTGCTTGTCTAGACAGCAGCACCGTGATTGAGCCAGGTCAAACAGTATTGGTTAAAACAGGTTTAGCGATTTATATTCAAGATACAGGTTTTGCAGGCATGATTTTGCCGCGTTCAGGCTTGGGTCACAAACATGGTATCGTGTTAGGGAACTTGGTGGGTTTGATTGATTCAGATTATCAGGGTGAATTGATGGTTTCGGTGTGGAACCGTAGCCAAACAGCATTTAGCTTAGAACCTGGTGAGCGTTTAGCGCAATACGTTTTGGTTCCTGTGGTACAGGCCAAGTTTGAACAGGTAGATGAATTTGTCGCCACTGAACGTGGTGCAGGTGGTTTTGGGCATACGGGTAAAAACTGAGTTTACTGAGGTTTTAGCCTAAATCGTTTGGTAAGGTTTTACTTGAAACTTTACCAACAATTCTTGAAAAGTAACGAAAGATGCACTAATAATGACAAGCATATTGCTTGATGATTTGAGACGATAATTCCTACTTTAAAAAGTCTGATTAGAATTTTTCAAAATTTATAGAGCCAAGATTTATTCACTTTATGTTGGCTCATCTTTGTAGTTGTAAGCCTATGAACAATCCACAAACACTTTTTCCTCAGCATATTTTTCGCGCTTACGACATTCGTGGCAAAGAAACTGTGCTGACCGCGAAATTGGTACACGCCATTGCACAAGGATTGGTGCAACAATATCAACAAGAAAAGCAAACTCAAATTAGTATTGGTTATGATGCGCGTTTAAATAGCCCCGCTTATGCTGAAATTATGCGCCAAGTCTTTCTTGCCCATCAATTTCAAGTGACGATGGTGGGTTGTTGTTCTAGCCCGATGTTGTATTTTATGGCACGACACACGGCAGGCAATGGCATTATGCTTACGGCCAGTCATAATCCAAAATCAGACAACGGCATTAAATGGATTGTGCAGGGCGAACCGCCAACCCCTGAAATGATTCAACACGTGGCACACGATGCAGCGCCATATTATTTAAATACCGATGCAGCACCATCCATCGCCTCACAACACGCCACCAACATTTCACATGAATTTATTGAAGATGCGTGTCAGCAATATCAGCAGGCAATGTTGAACGATATTCAACTGGCGGGCACTTTTAAAGTGGTTTTAGATGGGATGTATGGTTCGGCAGGTCATTGCGCTGCTTTGGTTTTGCAAAAAATGGGCTGTGAGGTGATTGCTTTACGCTGCGAAGCCAATGGTCATTTTCCAGAACATGCACCCGATCCATCACAAGAAAAACACTTACAACATTTAAAAGCTGCGGTGCGTGAACATCAGGCGGACATTGGCATTGCTTTAGATGGCGATGGTGATCGTGTCGTCCTCTTGGATGAACATGCCAATGTGCTTTCAGCAGATCGTTTGCTGTCTTTATTTGCAGAAATGTGTTTAAAAACTCATCCTCAGCATCAAGTGGTGTTTGATGTAAAATGCTCCACTATGGTGCGCAATACCGTGCGTGATTTGGGTGGCGAAGCGGTGATGATTCGCACGGGCAGTACCTTCTTGCGGCGTTATTTGGCGCAGTCGCAAGGCAAGGCTGTGTTCGGTGGCGAATACGCAGGACATTATGTATTCAATGATGGACGTGGTTTTGGCTATGACGATGGTATTTACGCAGCGCTGCGCGTGTTGGAATATTTAAGCCACAGTAATTACAGCAGCCTTTCGGCATTGATGCAGAAATACCCTGAGCGTTGCTGCACTGAAGACACGTATATCAGCACACGGAATATTGAACCGAGTGCGGTTTTAAATGATGTTGAAAGTTCTAGCCATCGCAGTGGTGCAGAATTAAGTAAAATAGATGGTGTAAGACTTGATTTTGAAGATGGATTTGGCATTATTCGAGCATCCAATACAGGCGAATATTTTACGGTGCGTTTTGATGCCGATAATCCATCACGACTGAATGATATTCGCGATACATTTGTTTCCATGTTAAGTGAGCGATATCCTGAAATCGCCCAAGACATTTTAGATGCTCAATAAGGAGAGGCGAATGCCACATCAACAGACTGGTATCGACAAAGCGCAAATTTTGACGGAAGCTTTGCCGTATATTCAACGTTTTGCGGGCAAGACCCTTGTTGTGAAATATGGTGGCAATGCCATGACCGATCCTGAGCTAGAAAGTTCTTTTGCTCGCGATATTGTGTTGTTAAAAACCGTGGGCTTAAACCCAATTGTGGTTCATGGTGGTGGCCCACAAGTGGATTCTATGCTCAAGCAATTGGGACGTGAGTCTGACCGTATTGATGGTATGCGTGTCACCGATCCTGCGACCATGGAAGTTGTAGAGATGGTTTTGGGCGGGAGCGTCAATAAATCTATCGTCAATCTGATTAACCAACATGGCGGTCGTGCGATTGGTTTGACGGGTAAAGATGGTAACTTGATTCGCGCACAGAAATTATTGATGCAAAAAACCACTGAAACAGGCGAAGTACAACAGATTGACCTTGGCTTGGTGGGTGAAGTGGTGGGTGTCAAAACCGATGTGTTGGAAATGTTTACCAGCAGTGACTTTATTCCAGTGATTGCACCTTTGGGTGTCGATGATGCAGGCAATACCTATAACATTAATGCCGATTTAGTCGCAGGTAAAGTTGCCGAAGCATTGGGTGCGGAAAAGTTAATTTTGCTGACCAATATTACGGGTGTATTAGACGAAAATAAAAACCTGTTAACTGGTTTGACTACGCAGGAAGTAGATCGTTTAATTGATACAGGCGTGATTTACGGTGGCATGATTCCAAAAGTGGGTTGTGCATTGGATGCAGTTAAAGGCGGTGTAATCAGTGCACATATTGTAGATGGTCGTGTGCCACATGCTACTTTATTGGAAATCTTTACTGATCATGGTGTGGGAACATTAATTACCAACCGTGTCCAAACGCGTAAATAAAACTCTATAAGATGATCCCTAAAAGAGCTTCACAATTGAAGCTCTTTTTTATGTCAAATTTACGGCAAGAAACTGAAATTTTGTTGATTCAGCATCCTTGAAATTGCTTTGCACCTATCCTGCAATCTTAAAATTGTAGTCGCTAAAATCGCGGTCATCATAGTGTCATGCTGCTGTCCTAGTGTAGGAGAAAACATGAGGTATCTATGATGCTACAAAAATTAAATCAGTATCGTCAGCAGTTTAGCTTTCCTATGGTTAAAGTGGGTAAAGCACAGAAAAAAAACAGCAAAGCTACGCAATATGCGTTTGAATGGGTTGAAAATTTAAAGCAACTACAAGAAGTACAGCGCTTTCGTGCACAGCAATTTTCCAAGCAATTTGGCATTGAATTTGAATCGGGTTTAGATCAGGACTTGTACGATTTTGGCTGTGAACACGCCGTACTCAGAGATAAATCTACGGGTGAAATTGTTGCTTATACTCGTTTAAAACTTTGGCAAGGGCATGAGCTAGCCAACAGTTATAGTGCGCACGAGTTTAAAATTATAGATGAGTTAGGGCATCTCTCGAATATTGTCGAAATGGGGCGTACTTGTGTGCATCCACGTTATCGTTCAGGCAAAACACTCTCTATTTTATGGCTGAATTTAGTGCCTAAAGTGTTATGGGAAATGCGTGCCAAACACATGATTGGCTGTGTCAGTATTCGTTTGGAAGGTAATGAAGCACGCGCGTATCATACCCATCAAGCGATTCAACAATTGGCAGAAAATCAACGCTGCGATATTCAGCCACAGCAGCCGTTTGAGCCAAGTTGTCCAAGTCATAGCTTTAGCCAAGATGAACGAATACCTAAACTGTTTGATGTTTATCTGAAAATGAATGCTAAGCTGTCTGAGCAAGCATTTTATGACCGTGAGTTTAACTGTCTAGATTATTTTGTTTTGTTAGATGTGAAACAAATGGCGAAACATTTTATTCGCCAAAAGAAAGTGAAAGCATCTTAACTAGAATAATTAAGCAGAGATTTCTACAGCACTGCATATCTATGAAGTGGTACTGTAGAAATCTATTTATATTTTTCAGATTTGAATTATCCACATGGCTGATGCACAATAATCAGATAATTTCATTATTTGTATAAAGATAAGGCCTTATGTGTCAGTTGCTTGGAATGAATTGTGCGACACCTACCGATATTACCTTTTCATTTCGGGGATTTTCGCAGCGCGCAGGAATCACCTCAGATCATTCTGATGGCTTTGGCATTGCTTTTTTTGAAGATAAAGCTTGCCGTTTATTTGTCGATAACCAGTCTGCAGTGGAGTCACCCATTGCAGAATTGATCCGTAACTATCCCATCAAATCGCGTAATGTGATTGCCCATATTCGTAAAGCGACACAAGGCAAAATTAATTTAGAAAATTCACATCCGTTTAGTCGTGAGTTGTGGGGACGCCAGTGGATTTTTGCCCATAATGGTGATTTACATGACTTTCATCCACGTTTATCAGGTCGTTTTACCCCTGTGGGCAATACCGACAGTGAACGTGCATTTTGTTATTTGTTAGATCAATTGGTAAATCATTTTGGTTATGATGAACCGAGCCTGACGCAAATTTTTGACTTGTTAGCCGAAATTTCTCCTAAAATTGCAGAACATGGCACTTTTAATTTTTGTTTGTCCAATGGTCAGGCATTATTTAGTTATGCGGTGACCAAATTACATTGGTTGGTGCGTGCTTATCCATTTCAGCCTGCACAATTAATTGATTTAGATGTTGAGGTTGATTTTAGCCAAGTCACCACAGCAGAGGATTGTGTGGCAGTGATTACCACTGAACCCTTGACTCAAAATGAAACATGGACAGCATTTCAGCCAGGTGAAATGATTTTATTTCAACATGGACGCCCAATTAAAACCCAAATGACACATATTGCGCGTTTGGAACGTGAGCGTTTAAATCCTGAATTAAGACGGATCACCAAAGCGGATCAATACTAATTTATACGGGTATGTGTGGTTGAAAAATATTCATTTTATTATTGTATAATTCAATTAAATCAAGAATGAAAATGTATAAATTGGTTAATTAATAATTGATTCTTTTAGTCGGGTATTTTTGTTAAAATTTATTTAAATCAATGTCTTGTGTTGTTTTTGTGCGATTTAAACCAATCCCTACCAATTCGCTTCATTTTTATTTATGGGAAATACGGCTACCATTCCGCAATGTGATTAATCATTTATTTCTGTAAGGTGGTCGTATGAAGATGAAATGGGTTCCAGAATACAATACTGGTATCGATGTGATTGACGATCAGCATAAACGTATCCTCGATTATATTAATGAAATTGTTGAAATTAGCGATGGTACAGATCGAGCACGTGTAAAGCAGATTTTAAATAATATTATTGATTACACCCAGTCGCATTTTACGTTTGAAGAATCATTACAAGAAGAAGCGGGTTATAAATACCGCGTACCACATAAACGTGTGCATGATTTATTCATTAAAAAAATTGAGTCTTATCGCGATCGTTTTGAAATGGGACAATCCATTGAAGGCGAATTGCATGAAGTCTTATCAAAATGGTTAATTAATCATATTCAACACGATGACGCCGATTATGTTGGTGCTGTGAAAGAGAATATGATGGGCATTATTAAGGAAAATGAGAAGAAGAAAGGTAAAGGTTGGTTCGCTCGTTTCTTCTCATAAGTCTGAAGCCATAAAAAATGAAAGAATAAAAATTATAAATTTGCGCAGCAAACTGTCTAACGATAGTTTGCTTTTTTCTTTTTTGAGGTTTTGCTTTTCCTTGATGACAAAGGCAAAATAGCCGTAGATTTTTATTAGGACAGCGTCATGCAGGACAATGCTATGTCACGATGGTTATCGCCGCTGATGGCATTTGGTTTATCATTCATTATTATTGCCACACTCGCACCAATGACAGGTATTCAGGTTGAGCGCCAGCTCGACTTTTGGTTGTTGTGGTTAGCAACCATGCTGATTTTGGCATTACCGATTACTTATTTGGAAATTGCCTTAGCCAAACGCTCAAAAACGACAGCATTACAAGCACTTTCAAGTTTAACCCGTGATGCCGATGCTTCTCAAAAATGGCGTTTGGTGGGCTGGCTTGCAGTGGTGTTCATTCCATTTTTAGCAGGCGGTTTGTTGTCTAATGCTGCGCAAATTTTAAATCAATATGCCGCTGCAGACTTGGCTAGTCATGTCTTATTTGTGATTGTGGCTATTTTCGCACTGGCATTGTCATTAGTGCCGCGTCAAATTTTATTGTTGTGTACTGCTGTTGCTGTTGTGGCGGCTTTGGTTTTATCGATGGTGATGGGTTCAGAACTCCCTGCATGGCAAGTCACCTCAATTGAGTTTAGCGAATGGGGCAGTGCAACCGTTTTGGCTTTGGTGGCCAGTGGTTTAGGCATGGGCTTGTACTGGCAAACTAGTTTGCCGCAAGTACAGCAACAATCTGCAGCAACTTCAACGGTATTGCCAATTTGGATTGCTCAGCTATTGGCAGTCGTTGCTTTTGCATTCTTTGCCGTGCAAGCACAAATTCCAGCGTTGGCTTTGGTGGTGGCAACTGTTGCAGCAGCAGCGGTTCTATTGCAATTGGCACGTGAACAATTGGCACAACGTCAAATGGCGGTTGCGATTCAGTGGATTGTATTGATTGCAGCAACTTTGGTTTGGGCAATTCCTGCCATTGGTCCTGTATTTAATTTTGCCTTATTGCTTTGGGGCTTAGTTATTTGTTTGATTTACGCAATTTTTGCAGGCTGGATTATGAAAATCAGCCATTTGCGTAAAGCCATGAACTTTAGCAGTGAAGCCTTTTATAACATTTGGCGTATTGCGGTACGTGTGGTGTTACCTGTATCTATCGTAGTGGCGATGGTGGCGTTAATTGGACAGTGGATCGCATGATTCAAGTGGCGCAGGTTTGGGTGGCGTATGCCACACCAGAACAACAATGGCATGTGGCAGTCGCATTTCAGCAGGGTATGACTGTACTGGATGCAATCCAGCAAAGTGGACTTGTGACAGCAACGACATTGCCTGAACCGTTGATGGTGGGTGTTTTTGGCGTACGGGTTGAGCCGCAGCATGTATTACAAGCAGGTGATCGGGTTGAGATTTATCGTGCTTTGACCATTAATCCGAAAGATATTCGTCGTAAACGTGCCGCAAAGAACCCAGTAGGGCGTTATGCCAAAAGCAATCGCTTGAGACAATTGCAATGATTTAAAAAACCCCTCAGATGAATTTCAGTGAGGGGTTTCTTTTTATTCTAAAGCGGCTATAGTGGTGGCGCGTTGAGAATCGCTTCTTTCGATCCTGGTAGACCTGGTTGAGATTCTGGAATCGTTTCCAAGCCTTCAACTTTTTCTACAATACCATTTGGATTGAAAAAGATTTTCAAATGCTGACCATGCGCGGCAGGGATCTTGGCTTTTTTAGCATAAGTTCCTGGGATATAGTTGTAAATGTAGTCCCAACGTAATGGATTCATCGGGTCGGCGATGGTAGGACTGCCCAGCAAAAAGCGGACTTGTTGATGACTCATACCGACTTGGACTTTAGACGCTTGAGCTTGGGTTAATGGTGTACCCTGTGGAATATCGACTTTATAAACGCCCAAGGTCGAACAGCCTGCGAGCAGTGAAGTGACCAATAACGTCAACATGATTTTTTGCATTTTGCTACACTATCCCAAATTAATTATGATGCATTTGATCTTGATCCAGTGTTAGATCATACTGCATCTTAACTTTGTTGCATATTCCAACTTTAATTTTGTTGAGAGACCTTTTTTCATGCCTATTTCAAATCAAGAATTACGCAAAGCTGGACTTAAAGTTACCCTTCCACGAATTAAAATCTTAGAATTATTAGAAAATTCAAAACAACATCATTTAAGTGCAGAAGATATCTACAAAACTTTACTCGATCAGGGTGAAGATGTGGGTTTAGCAACTGTGTATCGTGTGTTAACACAGTTTGAAGCTGCGGGCATTATTGAGCGTCATAATTTTGAGAACAATCATTCTGTGTTTGAAATTATGCAGGAAGATCACCACGACCACTTGGTTTGCTTGAACTGTAGCAAAGTGGTTGAATTTATTAACGATACCATTGAAAAAGAACAGCATGATGTAGCTGAAAAATTTGGTTTTGAGCTCACAGGGCACTCGCTGAATTTATATGGTTATTGTGATGCGCCAGAATGTCGTGAAGCCTTACGCAAGAAATAATTTGCTGTAAGCATAAAAAATAGGCTTCCGTATGGAAGCCTATTTTGTTTGTGTTTAAGCGTTGTTGTGATGTTATTGCCCATCGAAGGTAATATTCGAAGTTGCATGTAACAAGCGCTCGCCACCTTCTTCTGCAAGTTTGATTTGTAGACGCAAATCGTTTGGCGAGTCGGCGTGTTTAAGTGCGTCTTTGTAGCTAATTTGCTTGGCTTTATAGAGGTCGTATAAAGCTTGGTCAAAGGTTTGCATGCCCAATTCGCGAGAACGCTTCATTAGGTCTTTAATTTCGTGCACATCACCTTTACGGATTAAATCTGCAATTAATGGTGAGTTAATTAAAATTTCAATCGCAGCACGACGTGAGTTGCCATCTATGGTTGGAATTAATTGCTGTGCCACAATCGCTTTCAGGTTTAGCGACAAATCCATGAACAACTGGTTATGTCGGTCTGCTTCAAAGAAGTGAATAATACGGTCAATTGCTTGGTTAGCGTTGTTGGCGTGCAGGGTGGCAAATACCAAGTGACCTGTTTCGGCAAAGGCAATTGCATAATCCATGGTTTCGCGGGAACGAATCTCACCAATCAGAATCACGTCAGGTGCTTGACGCAAAGTATTTTTTAAGGCGATTTCAAAGGAGTCAGTATCAATTCCGACTTCACGCTGGGTAATAATACAGCCTGCATGTTCATGCACAAATTCAATCGGGTCTTCAATGGTAATGATATGACCTTTGGAGTTTTGGTTGCGGTAACCAATAATAGACGCCAAAGAAGTCGATTTACCTGTACCAGTCGCACCTACAAAAATGATGATGCCACGTTTGGTCATCGCCAAATCTTTGAGAATAGGTGGCAGTTTCAAGTCATCCATGGTCGGGATTTTGGTTTCAATCCGACGGAGTACCATGCCCGGCTCATCACGTTGTTGGAATGCGCTGACACGGAAACGTGCTGTTTTTTCACGGTTGGTAATCGCAAAGTTACATTCACGGGTTTCGGCAAATTCCTTGCGCTGTTTTTCACTCATAATTGAGTTAAGCAGCTGACCGACAATTTCACCTGTAAGTTTACTTTTGGCTACAGGCACAATTTGTCCATGAATTTTCATGGAAGGTTCAACATCGGCTGTAATAAACAAGTCAGACGCTTTTTGCTGAATCATTAAATTCAGTAAATCATTAAAGTCCATCGCGTATCTCGAATTTTAAACTTATAAGAATGATTCAGGCTGTTTTGCAACCGTACGAGCCGTTTGTGGGCTAATTACACCGCGCGATACCAAGTTTTTCAAACTCTGGTCAAGGGTGGTCATACCGTAGTTGGCACCAGTCTGAATTGCCGAGTACATTTGAGCTACTTTGTTTTCACGAATCAGGTTACGCACT
Source organism: Acinetobacter sp. YH16053 (assembly GCF_013417035.1). Classification (NCBI taxonomy): domain Bacteria; kingdom Pseudomonadati; phylum Pseudomonadota; class Gammaproteobacteria; order Moraxellales; family Moraxellaceae; genus Acinetobacter; species Acinetobacter sp. YH16053. The sequence continues at coordinate 275,009 of NZ_VPEP01000002.1, read as the reverse complement.
GCAGGAATACCAATCATGATTTCATGCGCAGCTACACGACCACCACCATTTTTCTTGAGCAGGGATTGTGAAATGACGGCTTGTAAAGATTCAGACAACATGGCACGTACCATGTCTTTTTCTTCGGCAGGGAATACGTCAATCACACGGTCAATGGTTTTTGCTGCAGAGGTGGTGTGTAGCGTACCAAATACCAAGTGACCCGTTTCAGCAGCAGTCAGTGCCAAACGAATGGTTTCTAAGTCACGCATCTCACCCACTAGAATAATGTCAGGGTCTTCACGCAGTGCTGAACGTAATGCTTCGTTAAAGCCATGCGTATCACGGTGTACTTCACGTTGGTTGACCAAACATTTTTTAGATTGGTGTACAAATTCGATTGGGTCTTCGACGGTCAGAATGTGGTCGTAGCGATTGTCATTAATAAAGTCAATCATCGCGGCAAGTGTGGTCGATTTACCCGAACCCGTTGGGCCTGTAACTAACACTAAACCACGTGGATATTCACAAATATCTTTAAAGATTTGTCCCATGCCTAAATCTTCAAGGGTCAAAACTTTAGAAGGAATGGTACGGAATACTGCACCTGCACCACGGTTTTGGTTAAATGCGTTCACACGGAAACGAGCCACGCCTGGGACTTCAAAAGAAAAGTCCGTTTCTAGATTTTCTTCATAATCACGACGTTGTTTATCATTCATAATGTCGTACACTAATTTGTGTACTTCTTTATGTTCTAATGCTGGTAAGTTAATTCGACGAATTTCACCATCCACACGAATCAGTGGTGGCATGCCCGCAGATAAGTGTAAATCCGAAGCGCCGTTTTTAGCGGAGAACGCCAATAATTCTGTAATATCCATGAAAGTCCCCGAGATCAATTAAATCTTAATTATTTTGATAGAATAATACGGCTTTCCATCAGCTTAACCAACTGTTAGTTGCTGGACAAGGTAAAAAAAGATGAATGAAATGAGAAATGCATCAATGAATAATCTGCAGCTTATGCGCACTCAGGTTTTGCAACAAATTCAACAGGCATGCCAGTTGGCACAGCGCGAGCCAAATACGGTGCAATTGTTGGCAGTGTCTAAGACTCATCCGAGTGAAGCCTTGCGTGAAATGTATGTGACAGGGCAGCGCGCTTTTGGCGAAAATTATTTGCAAGAAGCTTTGGATAAAATGCAGGCCCTGAGTGATTTAGAAATTGAATGGCACTTTATTGGGCATGTGCAGCGCAATAAAACCAAACATTTGGCAGAAAAATTTGCATGGGTGCATGGGGTAGATCGTTTGATTATTGCCGAGCGTTTATCGAATCAGCGCGATGCTCAACAAGTGCCCCTGAATATTTGTTTACAAGTAAATATTGATGCGCAAGACACGAAGGATGGTTGTCAGCCGAGCGAAGTTGCAGAATTAGTCCGACAGATCAGCCAATTACCGCATTTAAAACTACGCGGTTTGATGGTGATTCCTGCACCTGATCATCCTCAAGCTTTTCAAGATGCCAAACAATTGTTTGATGCAGTGAAAGCACAACATGCACAACCTGAAGATTGGGATACTTTGAGTATGGGGATGTCGGGCGATTTAAATGCCGCAATTGCAGCAGGTTCAACTATGGTACGGATTGGTACAGCATTGTTTGGCGCACGTGACTATTCCAAGGCTTAATTGCTAGATGAACAAAGAATCTGCCAAGATTTTGCAAACATTATCTTGTACGTTTTGGCTGACATGAAATGCGGAATTTTGCGGCTAGTGCTGAAGGTTGGATTTTCTTAATATGAACTTATCGGGAAACAGGGAGTTTCCTAAATAAGAAGAATAAGAAATAGAACAACACGGAAGTGCTTGGTACGACAGGAGTTATACCAAAAACTGAATCTAGAAAGCCTCGACAGGATGTCGAGGCTTTTTTAGTTATGTATGCTGTAAAGCTGTCAAAGTTTTGGCTTGTGTAGATTATTTTTAATAACCTTCACTATTTTTAGAAAGCGCCACTCCCGTCCAGTAAATAGGTGAAGTAGACATTCAAGATTTATTTTCTATCCAGATTCGAATACGGGCAATCAGTAAAAATAGCAAAAAACAGAACTGAAAGAAGCCTGTGAAAATGATGGTCCAACCGCTATTTCCAGGTGTTTTTCTTGCATCCAACTCAATGACTAAAGTGCAGACGGTGAGAATGATTTCAAAAATTAAAACCGCTTTAAAAACCCAAGGTTTAGGGAAACGTATTAACCATGTGAGAAAAATAATACTTAAACTGGGCAATACAGCAAAGAGAATAATCGTTTTTATATCCATAAAATTAAGTACTTAAAGTGTGGGTGATTTTAAAATAAATTCAATACAACTTCATGGAAGCCTAAAATCTGAAATCTCACAGTCATTTCAATAATTCTTCAATCGACAAATAATCTTCAGATTTTAGGCAGTATTGGCTTTAACCCACCACATTGACTTCACTTGCCCCTGCACCCACTGGTTTGACTTGAATTTGCACAGGAATTCGTTCGTGCATTTCCTGAATATGCGAAATCAGCACCACTTTACGTCCCTGACTTTGCAGATGGTCTAAGGCATTCATCACCATGTGCAAGGAAGTCGGGTCGAGAGTGCCAAAGCCTTCATCAATAAATAGCGATTCCAGTTTCATTGAGCCAGATGCCATATTGGCAATTGCCAGTGCCAAAGCTAAAGAAACCAAAAAGGTTTCGCCACCCGATAAAGACAGAACAGGGCGAATTTCACTGTTCATATCTAAATCAATAATCGCCAACCCCAAACTGTCAGGAATACGATGCAACTGATAACGCGAACTCAGTGGCAGCAATTGCTGATTGGCGTATTCCACCAAAATATCCAAGTGATGTTCTTGAGCAATTTTCTTAAATTTCGTACCTTCTTTATGCCCAATTAAATCGTAAATACGTCCCCAGCGGTATTCTTCAGCTTTGATACTTTCAATTTGAGTTTGATAGGTAGCAAAAATCCCTTGATTGGTGCTATTCAGGCGTAGCTGTGCCTCAATCTCATTATAGTTTTGCTGTTGTTTGGCTTTGTCTGTTTGCAGCGCTGCCAGTTGCGTGGTGACCTCGTCAAAACTCAGTTCTGGCTGTTGCTTTAAGTGTTTTTGATATTGCTCTTCCAATGTTTGCCAAGCCGTTTTAGCACTCTCCAAACTGTTTTGTTGTTGCTGCAGCATCTTGCGTATTTGCTGATGTTCGGCATAAGAAATCTGTAAACATTTATCAATGATGCTGGCTTGAAAATGCGTGTGTGTCGCTTGCCACGTTGCAATGTGTTGCTGACATTCAGTGTGTTGCTGCATGCGCTGTTGAATTCTACTATCCAAACCATGTTTTTGCAGTTGTAAGTCTTTTAACACCTGTTCTGCTTGATTAAGTACAGTTCGTTGTGTGCTAAGTGCAAGATTGAGTTGCTGTTGTTGCTGATCTAAAGCCTGCTGCCATTCTTGATAGGTCTGATATTCACATCCCGCATGAGTTCTTGTAAGCTGCTTAATTTGATCACGCAGCTCACTTCCTGCAGTTTTAATCTGCTGCAGTTGTAGGGTTTTCTCTGCATGTTGCTGTTGTAAAAATAGCAACTTTTCTTGCACTTGCTGCTGTTGTTGAGTCAGTTGTTCAATCGTTTTGCTCAGTTGAACTTGCTGCTGCTGCAAGTGATGACGTTGCTCTAACTGTTGTAAGGCATTTTGATAGTATTCAATCGGTTGATTGAGCCAAGCGTGTCTTTGTTCTGCATCTAAAAGCGACAAAATAGGCTGTAAACGCTGAGCGAGGTCTTGGCGTTGTTGAATAGCATATTTGAGTTGTTCTGCCTGCTGTGCAGCATTGCGCCATTGTTTCAGGGTATCGTTTGCTTGTTGAATACTCTGCTGCAAGTGTTGAGTGGATTGATGTGTTGTTGCCCAATGTTGCTGTACGTGTTCAATTTGCTTTGCAACAGGCAGCGCTGCATCCAAATCTAAAGATAAGGATGTTGCAAGCTGTTGCACCAATGTCTGTTGTTGTTCAAGTTGCTGTTGCAGTTCAAGACTGCGTTGTTGTTGTTGATGATAAGTTGCATCGTATTGACTGCGAGCACGCTCCAATTGTTGTAGCTGTTTTTGCGCATGCTCAAATTCAGTTTTGGCCTGCTGCAATTGCTGATCCTGCAATTGGTTTAAAGCGTCACTGAGTAAATTTTCATGCTGAATAAACGGATGTTCATTGCTGCCGCAGACCATACAGGCTTCATTCGGTTTTAATTGGGCACGTAAATCCTGCACACTTTGATGCTGCAATAAACGCTGCTGTTCAAAGATCTGCTGTAATTGTTGCAAGGCTTGTTCAGTAATTTGCACTTGCTGCTGTTGGGTTTGAATTTGAGTCTGTGTCTGCTGTTGCAGACTTAAAGTTTCTTGCTGACGCTGTTGTAACTGCTCAAATAGGGTGGTCTGTTGTTGCCATTGTTCAAGTGCCTGTTGCAAGCGCTCTAAAACATGCACACTCTTTAAAGCATGTTGTAATTGCTGTTGCTCTGCCGTGAGTTGCTGCTCAAGTTGTTCAGGATGTTGATATTGTTTTTCCCAAACCAACAGTTGTTGCTGTGTATGTTGTTGTTGCTCAATTAAAGTATCTAATGCAGATTGGAACAGCGTAGGGTTTTGCTGACGTAGCTGCTGTTCAAGCTGTAAATAATCTTGCAGACGTTGCAACGTAAGGGCTAAATTATCATCAAAATTTGCCCATGCCGCAGTCTGTTTGAATTGCTGTTGTAAATGTTGCTGTTGTTGTTGCTCGGTTGCAAGTTGAGTCGTCAGTTGCTTCAAATTATTTTGCACAGGCTGAATTTGCTGCTCTGCAAATAATTTTTGTGCAGCATCCAAAGCGGTATATTGTTGAAGTTTGCTAGAAATTTCATGTTGTAACTGTGCCGCAATTTCAAGTTGTGGTTTCAATTGTTCAACATGCTGCTGCCATGCCTGAAGGTCTTTTTCCGCTTGCTGTTGCTGACTAATCGCTTGCTGTTGTGCGTATTCCGCTTGTTGCAAGTTTGGTTCAAATTTCAAAAGCTGCTGATTCAGATTTTTTAGCTCGGTATCTGCTTGCTGACGCAAGACAAATTGCTCGCGGATGGTTTGAAATTCATCTAAATGTTTGAGCAATTGTTTTTGAGAGGCGAGTTTAAGATCGGCATCGACTTGAACATCATATATTTCTTTTTTAGCTTGGGTGCTGGCATAGAGTTCATGGCAATCTTTGTGCCATTTCACATCATTTTCATACAGTTTTTCGGTTTGGGTCAGCAAAGCTAATTGTTGACTTAGGTCATGTTGTTGGGTTTCTAAGTCTTTTAGTGCTTCATCGCTGAGGAGCACCACATGCCCCATGACATTTTCAAGATCTGTTCGCTTTTGTTTAATTTCACTAAATTTAACGGCTGCACGTTTACTGACTTCGGTAAAAATTTGCGAATTGGTTAAATATTCAAGTAAATCTGCCCGTTCATGGTCTTTGGCTTTTAAAAATGCCCCAACTTCCGATTGTGCCAATAATACTGCGCGTGTGAATTGCTCAAAACTAAGGCCAATCAACTGCTCTACAATTGGCGTAGCTTCAGAAATTCTTTGATTTAAAACCCGTTGCTCATCTAGGCAGGTAATGGCACGTTCAACTTTTAAGTTTCCATCCACTTTGTTATGTGCACGGCGAATTTGCCAACGTGCCGAATAGCGTTTTTGATCGAGCGCGATAAATTCAAGTTCTGCAAAGCCAGAAGTCGTACCACGACGTAAAATATGTTTAGAGTCTTTTAAGGAAATTTCTTTGCCTGCGGTATCGGTCAGACTGCCTGTAGCACCTCTCAAACGTGGAATTTCGTCATAAAGTGCCAAACACATGGCATCCAGCAAAGTCGATTTGCCTGCACCAGTTTTGCCCGTAATTGCAATTAAACCTGCCTGTGCCAGTGGCTCATCTTCAAAATTGATGACATGCGTGCCTGCCAAAGATGCCAAATTATTTAAACTTAAACGTAAAATTTTCATGGCAAATCCTTAAGCTTTATTCTGATCAAGTTCTTGTTGGGCTTCGGCCAAAAGCTGTAAAAAATCTTGGCTCACTTCTGGGTCAGGTTGATAGCCCATTTTTTCCCATAAATCTAAAAATAATTTTTCAGGCGTAGGCGGCTCTAAATCAATTTTTGATTGTTGCACGTTCGAGTTTTCACAGTTTTGAAAGCGTCGTGCAATGCGCAGTAAACGATAGCGGTTGGCAGGCAGTGCTTGTTCAATTTGTTGGCGTAAATCAATGGGTGGTGGCGCATCGCTGATATATTCAATTTCTAAAAAATGCCGTGCGCAAACTTCTGCAATTTCATCTTTTGGCAATTTATTCAGTTCGGTGATTAATTCAGAAAGTTCACAGCGAATCCGAAGCAGCTCTACCGTACGTGGAATAAGCAAGCTTTCATATTGGAAACGCTGTGCATCTGCCTGTAATGGATCAATCCTAACTTCAAGGACTTGGTGTTTATAATTCAGCTCGCTAAATGATAAAGGGATGGGTGAGCCGCTATAGCGAATGTGTGGCTGTCCGACCTGTTGCGGTTTGTGTAAGTGTCCGAGTGCGACATAGTCAATCACCTCATCAAACAGCGCAGTCGATAAGGCTTCTTCATTCCCCACTACAATTGGGCGTTCTGAGTCGGAAGTTTCGCCACCTTGCATGTGTGCATGTGACATTAAAATCAGGGCTTGATCGGGTTGTTTACGGGCTTTGGCTTCTGCAATCAGTTGTTGATGTAAGTAAGCAACAGCAGATTGATTGTCACTGCTATGTTCATTTAAACCTGTAATTTCTGCACTGCGTAAATAGGGCAGGGTCAGACACCATGCCACAATATTTTGCGCAGCGTCATAAATAGGCACTAGGAGTTTATCTAAATCTAATTTTTGCTCGGCTGTTTTACCAATCACGCCCACAGCTTTGGCGTTGAAGCGGTCTAAAAAGGGTTCAACTTGCTCAATGCGATACCCAGAGTCATGATTGCCTGCAATCATTAAGGTTTGCATGTGTGGAGCAAGCACATGCGCATCGGTAAGGAATTGATAGAGTTGTTTCTGAGCGCTCGAAGCAGGATTGACCACATCAAAAATATCGCCTGCTATGAGCAGGGCATTCGGCTGTTTGCTTTTAATTTGAGTTAAGAGCCAATTTAAAAATTCAGTATGTTCATATTCACGTTCATGGTGATGGAAAAATTGCCCCAAATGCCAATCAGAGGTATGTAAAAAATGAACAGCCATGCGTGTTCCAATCTTGATGTTGAATTATGGGATAACTTAACATAACTGAGCGCAACACTACGGCAAAAAACCAGTTTTCTGCTTTTAAAGCGACAATTTAGGTCGCAGAGATTTTAAAGAGAAGGGAAAGTAAAATCTGTCGTGATCTGTATAGAAAAATATAGAGAGTTAAAATACTGATGTTAGAAAGGCTAAAAAAAGACCTTAAAAAATAAAGACCGACGATTCGAGTGATGATGAAATCGTCGGTCAAAGAAAAACTTGCGATACAGTAAAGCTTTGGCTGCTGTTCAAAGCATGACTGTATGCGATTTATTGCTTTAGTCAGGTCACCGAAAATATTGTGGATGCCATACACATTAACGGTTGTTGTGACCTTGTAGCCTATATAACGTCAGGCTTTTGTATTCGGTTGACAATTTCATGAAAAAAAAATCAATTTTTTTTATACTAGGCTGAATCTTTTGTCTGAGTCATCTTTATGGTATCGCTAAGCCATTATTTTATCTGGTTTTTCTTGTATTGCTTTGTGATGACCTGTATTTGTGGCGTATTGGCTGCATTATTACCTGCGGGTGTAGGCGGGATTTTAACTGCGGTGCCTTATTTGGTTGCCATGATTTTAGTGCTGTATAAGTTTTTAAAACAACAACGCCGTGCGCCGAATGACAAGGAACGCAAGACATTTACTTTAGGATTTAGCCTGATTTTTTGGGGCTATAACTTGGCGTTTTTATTATTAGGTTTGGCGATATTTTCTCGCCAAAACCCAAGCATTTGGCAAGATTTTTTACAGTATTTGCAACAGCCGCAATTTATGAGTGTGGTGGTGATCATGTTCTTGTTGATCGCAATTCCATTGTATCTGCTGACCTATTGGTTTTATGGTAAACAGGCACAGCGTATGGCAGTTAAAATGTTTGGCTGATAAAAGAAGTTGTTAATATCTGATTTTCTTCAAATATACATGATCAGTTATGTGATGATGATTTGCTTAGACTTGAACATTCAGTCTAAATCACGTATAGCTAAAACTATATTTTTCATCATGCTGAGATTGGAAGATGCATAAACCTTTGGTACTGGTAACAGGGGCAAGTGGTTTTATTGGTTCACAATTGTTGCCGTTTTTATTGCAACAGGATTATCGGGTGGTGGGGCTAACCCGACAGCCCAATCGAGTATCCAAACATCCACAATTACGCTGGATTCAGCAGTTAGATGAACTCGACACCGAACAAATTGATTATGTGATTAATTTGGCGGGAGAAAGTATTGGGCAGGGCAGATGGACAGCAGCACGCAAACAAAAATTGCTTGATAGTCGAGTTCAGACCACACTGCACTTATATCAATATCTTGAAAAGCGCCGTATTTTCCCCAAGTGTATTATTTCAGGCTCGGCAGTGGGGTATTACGGAATTGACCCGCAGGAACAATGGTCAGCAGTATGTACCGAACACAGTGCAGCACAAGATATTTTTATGTCGCAGTTGTGCCAGCAATGGGAACAGGCTGCGTTAAGCTTCAGCCAGCAAAATACTAAAATTATGCGCTTGGGCGTGGTGTTTGGGCGCGGTGGTGGCATTTTACCGCAAATGTTATTACCAATTCGTTTAAATGCCGTCGGGCGGATTGGGCATGGACGGCAGCCTGTTGCATGGGTGCATATACAAGATGTTTTACAGGCCATTCACTGGTTAATGACGCAACCTGTAGACGCCAAAATTTTGAATGTGGTTGCACCTGAAAAAACCAGTCAGCAAGACTTTGCCGAAACCGCAGCTCGGCTTTTAAAACGTCGTCCATTTTTGGTGTTACCTGCTTTTGTCTTGCGTTGGTTATTGGGCGAGCAATCGCAATTGGTGCTGAATGGGCAATATGTTAAACCACAAGCGTTAGAACAAGCAGGCTATTGCTTTCAATATCCAAAACTTGAACAGGCGCTAGCGGCTTGTCTGGGTGCATCATCCTCTACTTAAACAGAGGATGCTGCTGAGTGTTATGCACAGATTGAGGTGGGCTGTAACTGCTTTGGATCATAAGCGGCAGGATCAACAATCGTTTCTTGCCCAAGCATGAGCTGTCTTAATAACTGCGCTGAAGCAGTGCCCATACATAAGCCATTACGGAAGTGTCCGAAATTCATCCATACATTATTTAGGCTTGGCACTTTGCCGATATACGGCACACCTGTAGGCGAGCCTGGACGTAAACCCGCCCATTGTTTCACAATGGGGAACTGTGCCAATTCAGGCACCATTTCAAAACAAGCCGTTAAAATATCTTGTTGGGTTTGCGGGTTTGGTGTGGTGTCAAAACCAACGTGACGCATACTGGAACCGCATAGCACATGCCCATCTTGACGTGGAATCAAGTACATCACCTTGTTCATGCACATGCTTGGCAACCATTGTGCAGGGGTTTTAAATAACACAATTTGCCCTTGTACAGGCTGTACAGGAATATCTAAACCCAGTTGTGCCGCCCAGTGCTGTGACCATGCACCTGTCGCAAGCACGATATGATCTGCACGATGCAAGCGACCATCGGCAGATTGAATGGCTTGAATACGATCTTCAGTGATCTGAAATTGCTGAATTGGGCAGTGTTCAAAAAATCGCACGCGCGGATGTTGTTTCAAATATTGCGTGAGCGATTGTAATAAACGCGGATTGCGCACATTGGCAAGTTGTGAGAAATACAGGGCTTGTTTAAATTTGGGATGGATATGCGGGTTAATTTGTTCGAGCTGTTCCCGATTCAGACATTCAGCTTGCTGCATCGGTTCATGATGACGTTCGGCATAATTTAAACCAATCTCAAAATCATCTTCATCAAAAATCAACATGCCTGTTTCATGGATTTCAAAATCAATGCCTGTAATAGGTTTGAGTTTTTCATTCCATGCTTGGTACTGCGGTTTGGCAAATTGGGCTAAGTCATTGACCGCTTGAGGATAACGCCACGGATACATGGGAGAAAGAATTCCACCACCTGCCCATGATGCCGCTTGTGCTGCTTGTTGTTGATCAAAAATACTGATAGAGCAGCCCTGCTCTACCAGTTCGAGTGCAGACAACAAACCGCTGATGCCTGCACCAATGATTGCGATGTGCATGAAAGTCGCCTGTTTATGCCATATCTTTAAGTTTGAGTGCTGCTTCTTCGGCAAAATATGTCCAAATACCATCTGCACCTGCACGGCGGCAACTCATTAGCGATTCAATAATCACACTGTCCGACAACCAGCCATTTTGAATCGCGGCAGCAAGCATGGCGTATTCACCACTCACTTGATAGACAAAGGTTGGCACACCAAAGTTATCTTTCACTTCACGTACAATGTCTAAATAAGGCATGCCTGGTTTTACAATCACCATGTCTGCACCTTCTTGAATATCCAGTGCAATTTCATGCAAGGCTTCGGCACGGTTGCCAATATCCATTTGATAATTGTATTTGTTGCCGCCTTTTAGGTTGCTGGCAGAACCGACTGCATCACGGAAAGGACCGTAAAAGCTAGAGGCATATTTGGCTGAATAAGCCATGATAGAGGTATAGATATGCCCGTTGCTTTCCAACGCCTGACGAATCGCACCAATACGGCCATCCATCATGTCACTTGGCGCAACCACATCTGCACCCGCTTCGGCATGGCTTAAAGCCTGTTTAATTAGACATTCAACCGTTTCATCATTCAGGACATAGCCTGTGTCATCAATAATGCCATCTTGACCATGAGTGGTGTACGGGTCGAGTGCGCCATCGGTAATAAGTACCATCTCTGGCAATTCTTTTTTCAGCAGGCGTAGTGTGTTTTGCACCAAGCCATCTTCACGCCATGCTGCTTCTGCGGTCAGGCTTTTATCTTCTTGTGGCGTGACTGGAAACAATGCCAGTTTAGACACACCCAGCTGCATTAAACGCTCGGCTTTTTTGAGTAATAAGTCTGCCGATAAACGCTGAATATTCGGCATGCTTGGAATATCTTGGGTTTGATTTTGTCCCGGTAAAACAAATACAGGATAAATCAAGTGATCTGTGGTTAAGTGAGTTTCGCGAACCATGGCGCGTAATTGATCATTTTTACGGATACGACGCATACGAGTGGCAGGAAATGCAGGGCGATTGAACGTATAGGTCATAAAAATCTCACTGATCAGTATTAAACTAGACGACTATTGTAGCCCCTTAAATTTCATTTGGGCATACATTGGCTGTTTTTATTGTTGGTAAATTGAGTTGTTTGGACTTTTGGGCACGTTATGAGTAATGCAGAGAAAAATTGGACTGGGAATATACATTTAGGCGCGAAAGTCGATATTGATGTCGTGCTAAGACAATTGGTCAATGCATTTAATGGATCGCCATTTTTTCAACACAATGGCATGAGCATGCGTGTGGTAGATGGTCAAATTGAAGCCTATATTGAGATGCAACCGTATATGGTGGGCAACGTGGCTTTCCAAATTTTACATGGTGGTGTTGCTGCAACCATTTTGGACAGTGTGGGCGGTATTGTGGCAATGGGGGAGTTATATAAACGGACAGAACCTGACGATTTGCCCGATACCATTAAAAAAGTCACTCGTTTGGCTACGGTAGATATGCGAGTGGATTATTTAGCACCGGGACGCGGCAAGTATTTTATTGCCCGTGCGGAAACTTTGCGTTTAGGGCGTAAAGGCTGCACCATGCGTATGACGATGGTCAATGATGAAGATAAACCAATTGCAACGGCAATTGCGTCTTATGCCTATTAAAATCTAAGGTAGGGCGCGAACAATTGTGTTTTGCATAATTGGATGACTGTTTATTTTTGATTAGTTTATTGTTTTAAACATATAAGGAGTTGAGTGATCATCTCCTTTTTTTGTGTGCATGAAGAGTTTTTTGAATTGTGACAGTTTGTAGCGACTTAAGTTTTCTTTAAGTTTAGATTTCTATCTTGAGCATTGAGTTATTTTCTATCCAATGTGATGCACATGATCAAATTTAATTTTGATGCTCAATCATCCAGTCAAACGCATTTTCTGGATGCGAATTTTCATCAGCAAAAAAATAAAAAACAATTCAACGGGTATGCATCTGTAGCGCAGCCGTATAAACCACAAACGAACCCAAAACAGTTGAACCTAGAACAGCCACATTTAGATGTATTACACAGCTATGCCTCGGTGATTCAAGCACACACAACAGCACAACATTTAAATGTGACAACTGTGACCCAAGATGCTAGCAAACAACGCTTGGCATTAGAGCATTTTATTCGAGATAAATACCAAAAAGTCCATCAGGCATCCATAAATACTTTTTCAGATACCTTGTTTGCAGGCTATGTAAACCACGACATGCAAGTGGTGATTGGCATGCAACCATTGGGCGCGAACCAAGCCTTTTTGGAACAGTATTTAGGTGCACCCATTGAAACCATTTTAACCCAATTGAGCCAAGTGCCTGTAACGCGCGCGCAGATTGTTGAAATTGGCAACTTAGCAGCGCAAGACATGAGCAAAGCCAAATTGATGGTGGCTTTTTTGGTGTTTCATTTATCGCAGAACAATGTGTCGTGGGCAGTTTGCACAGGAACAGCAGCAGTGCGCTATGTGTTACAGCAAATGGGACTGCATTTTCAGGTGCTAGAAAAAGCCAACCCCGAAGCCTTGGGCGATGCACAGCATCAATGGGGCAGTTATTACCAACAGAAGCCTTATGTACTGGCGATTGACGTTGCAGCAGCGTTGGCGGTCACGCAACAGCAATATTGTTTTTATGCCTAAGGTTATGCAGAAAGGCGGAAATTGAAAGATGAATGAGTTGTTTGAAAACCTGAATCACTATACCCAAACAGACCCTGAGCGTGAAGCAATTGTGACGGCACAAACCACACTGAGTTATGCCACATTACAGCAACGGGTTGAGTTGCTCAGTGCAGAATTGGCAACTTATCAAGTACAGCGTTTGGCGTTGTGGGGTGTGAACCAGGCCGATTGGATTGTGGTCGATTTAGCCGCACGTAAAGCTGCAATGACAGTCATTCCTGTGCCTTTATTTTTTACTGCTGCACAAGTGCAACATTTACTGCAAGACAGCCAAGCCGAGTTGCTGTGTATTTTGACGGATACTGCACAAAGCGATACTCCGTCCAATGTTAACTCGGCTATTGGAAATACTGCTATTCCAGAAGCTTTGTTGGAGATGATTGATGCAGTTCAGGCACAGGTTTTGCCACCATCAGATTTATATCAAGGGCAGTTGTTTCGTCTAAGCGTTGAAACAGCACAACCGCATTTATCCCCAAATTCTGCTGAGCAGCCTACAAAAATTACTTATACCTCGGGCAGTACGGGTACTCCCAAAGGTGTGTGTTTGGCAGAAGCCACCATTAATTCAATTACGTACTCTTTAAGTCAGGCATTGCAAAGCAGCCAGCTTGGGCGGCATTTGTGTCTAATTCCATTTGCAACATTGCTTGAAAATATCGCAGGCGTGTATGTGCCTTTTCACATGGGGCGTGCAGTGGTGGTGGCTGAAGTCAGTCAGTTTGGTTTGCTGTCCAACCATGAGTTTGATGTTTCACGCTTTGTCGATGCCGTGCAGCAATATCATATTGAAAGCGTGATTTTATTGCCACAAATGCTCAAAGCGATTGTGGAATATATCCATCAACATGGCGATGCAGGCTTGCATACTTTGAGGTTTATTGCCGTGGGTGGTGGCAAGGTGTCTGCAGATTTACTCAAGCAGTGTCAGCAATTCAATTTACCTGTTTATGAAGGTTATGGTCTGTCTGAATGTGCATCGGTCGTGAGTTTAAACCTGCCTGAAGCTCGCAGAATTGGCAGTGTTGGCCGCGTATTGCCGCATGTTCAAGTCGAAATTGCTGCCAATCAAGAAGTGGTGGTCAAGGGCAATGCCATGTTGGGATATATGCATGAACTTGGGCGTGAGCAGGATGCGGTATCAGCCGATATTCACACAGGCGATGCAGGTTATTTTGATGAAGATGGCTATTTATATATCACGGGGCGTATCAAGCAAATTATTGTCAGCAGTTTTGGGCGCAATATTTCACCAGAATGGGTTGAATCGAACAGTTTGAGTGAGCCTGAAATTCAACAGATTGCCGTGTTTGGTGAAGCGCAGCCGTCATTATCTGCAGTGATTTATGCCGAGGAACATCGTTCAGATGCGCAATTGGCAGCCGCGATTTATCGTGCCAATACCCGTATGCCTGATTATGCCCAAATTAAACACTGGTGCCGTGCTGAACAACCTTTTTCTTTAAATAATCAGATGTTAACCGATAACGGAAAATTGCGTAGAGCAGTCATTCAGCAACAGTATCAGACAGCTTTGGCACATCCTACAACGTATTTAATGGCTGATCTTGGAGATGTTTCACAGATAGACATCAACCTGTCAGTCATCAATAGAGATAGAGAGAAATCACATGAATATTGCACAACAGCAATTCAAACATTCCCCACAACAAATTAAAGATCGTTTGGTGGAGCACGGTTGGGTTTTACTTAGAAATGAACATTATGATGTGAATGCGTTTAGTGGGCTGATGAGCAATATTTGCCAAAAGCTGACCTATGACCCTGCACGTGAAAATGTGACCCGACAATCGCAAAAAGTAGATGCAGGTACGCAGGCAATGGGACTGCATATAGAAAATGGTTCAACCCCAATGCCGCCTGATATTATTGCTTTTTTTAGTGAAAAAAGTGCTTCGCGTGGTTCGCAGACTACTTTATGTGATGGACATGAGGTATGGCAAAAACTGCCTGACACACTGAAGCAGAAATTTGCTGAACCGATGACCATCAGCCGTTACTTACCCAAAGCGATGTGGCAAAAGTATGTGGCGACAGCACTCAATATTGCCGATGCCGTACAGGTCGGGCAGCAGGAACTCGCTCATTTTATTGAGATGATTCCTGGACAACGGATTCGTCCTGCGCATGATGAAGGTGTGCAGTATGACTTGAACATGCCGATGATTCGCCATGACAATTTAAAAGCTGTGCCTGCCTTTGCCAATACCTTGTTGGGGCCTTCTTATAATTACGAAAAGCCGCGTTTTTACTTTGCCGATGGCAGCGAAATCCAAGCAGAATTATTGGAAGAATTGGCAGAGCGTTGCGAGCGTGAAACCTCAGAAATTGACTGGCAAGATGGTGATGTGGTGCTCATTGATAACAAGCGCTTTATGCATGGCAGACGTGAAATATTGGTGCCATTAGAAGATCGTAAACTCTATATTTGTATGGGCTTGGGACTGAATCCTGCATTTTTATAATTGAGTTGTATCGAATATCTTAAAATTGAGAGTATCTTTTATGTCAAATTTAACTGCGGTGATTTTCGGGGCAACAGGCGGGATTGGTCATGCGATTGCGCATCATTTTGCTGAAAAAGGCTTAAACTTAATTTTGGTTGGGCGTAAGCAAGACACCTTGCAACAACTAGAGCAAAGTCTGGCGCAGCAGTATCCTCAGTTGCAATTACACAGTCTGCGTTGTGATTTAATTGATGCCAGCAGTCGTCATGATTTTATTCAGGCACTTGCCGCATTAAAACAGCCGATTCATTACTATATTAACAATGCAGGCATGAATGATTTTCGTCTGTTTGCGCAGCAATCACAGGATACCATTGAGCAAATGATGTTGGTCAATGTGGCTTATCCGCTGCAACTGATTCAGGATGTGATTCCATATATGTCGGACAGTCAGCTGAGTCAGATCATCAATATTGGCTCGACTTTTGGCAGCATCGGCTACCCTGGCTATGTGAGTTATTGCGCCAGTAAGTTTGCCTTGCGTGGTGCAACTGAAGCATTGGCGCGAGAGTATGGTCAGACTGCCATTCGTTTTAGATATTTCTCCCCACGCGCGACCAATACCAGTATGAACAATCCCGATGTGATAGAAATGAATATTAAAATGGGCACAAAAATTGATAGTCCTGAATTTGTGGCACAGGAGTTATATCAATTTTTGAATCAATCAGGGCAATCGTACCAAGTTGGTTATCCTGAAAAAATATTTGTGAAATTGAATCAGGTAATGCCGCATGTTGTGGCTGCGTCTATTCAAAAAGATCTAGACACCATTTACCACTATGCCGACAAAAGTAAAAAGTCGAGTCCTTTAAGCTATGTTGCTCAATCTAAAAAACCTTAAGTCATCTAAGTCATAAATGAAACTTTTTGCGATAACGCCATAAGGTGGTTCGGCTAATGCCCAAGGCTTGTGCCACCAATTCAGTTTGCCCCTGATATTTTTCCAGTAAATCCTGCAGTGTGTCTTTATCTACTTTATTGTTGGTTTTGATGGGCAGCTCAATAGGTTGTGGCGTTGGGGGAGCTGTGGCGAGTTTCAAACTAGCATGCACAATTTCATCGGGTAAATCGTGTTGATCAATTTCCGTTTTACCTGCTGACATGGTCAATGCATACAGCAAGGTATTTTTTAATTCACGCACGTTGCCCGGCCAGTCGTAATTGATTAATACCTTCAGTGCTTGCTCGGTCAAATGTGGCGTGACCTGAAGCTGGGCTTGTTGTTGCAAAATAAATGCTGCAATTTTAGGGATATCTTGTTTACGTTCACGTAGTGGTGGCACAAAAATTGGAATCACCCGTAAACGATAAAGTAAATCTTGGCGAAATCTGCCTAAACGCGCTTCTTCACGTAAAGCGCGATGGGTTGCGGTAATAATTCTGACATTCGATTTAATCGCTTTTTCACCGCCCAAAGGGGTGAATTCGCCCGTTTCTAATACTCGCAATAATTTGGCTTGCAGTTCCAGTGGAATTTCTGCAATTTCATCTAAAAATAAAGTACCACCTGCAGCACGTTCAAACACACCTTTATGCTCACGAATTGCCCCTGTAAATGCACCTTTCACATGCCCAAACAATTCACTTTCTAAAATATTGGCATTTAAAGCCGCACAGTTAATCGCAATAAAGACTTGTGCATGCCGTTGGCTGCGTGCATGTACTGCTTGCGCCACCAACTCTTTACCACTACCAGATTCACCACGCACCAAAACAGGAAACTCAGTAATCGCTACCCGTTCAATAATGGAATACATATGCTGCATTTGTGGCGAATCACTATGGAAAAACTCCGCCAAACTATTTTGTGCTTGGGCAGATGGGGTGAGTGTTTGTGATGACACTGTTGCAACGCTAGGCTGCAGAAAGAATAAACATCCTGTGAAATCGGCTGTATGGACACGAATATTTAAGCTGTGGTAGTGCCATGCCTTAGCACTATTCGGGAGTTGCAGCAGACCTGTCTGTGGTTGTGATGCTGATTGTGATTGTAGTTTTAATTTCAATAATTGGTTTTTTAATGTTTTACCCGTAGCTGCAGAAACAGAAGCATCTTGTGCATATTCATAAATCCATGTTTGAGCAATGTCGTCATAAACATAGAGCAAACTGTCTGGACAAAGTTGTTGTAAATGAAACAAAAAGCTTTCAAGACTGGCTTGTTGTTCAAAGTCATGTATCGCATTCATGATGTTTCATCTTTTGTTTCATTATTGATTCAATTGAAACACAAAATGCAACAGATGTGAAACATGGAGGATGATCTAAATTTAATAATATCTCTTAATATATTGTATTTTATTAATATATTTAAAAGAGATTAAGTTGGCACTATATTTGCAAAATTAAGAATAACAAAATATAAAACTCAGTATCTATCTCATGATCTTTCATCAATTTTTTGAAGCTGACAGCTCGACCTATACTTACTTATTGGCATCTGAACAAACCCGTGAAGCGGTGCTGATTGACCCTGTAATTTCAGAGGTTGAGCAATATGCTGCTTTTCTAGAACAGCATGATTTGCAATTGGTGTATAGCTTAGATACGCACGTACACGCTGACCATATTACTGCTGCCAACGAACTCAGAACACGTTTTGGTTGTAAAACTGTATTACATCGTAATTCAGGTGTGGTGTGTGGCGATATTTTCATTACCGATGGCAGCGCCATTCGTGTGGGTGAATTATTGATTGAAGCACGTTATACCCCGGGTCATACCAACGCCTGTACCAGCTATGTGGTCAATGGCATGGTATTCACTGGCGATGCGTTGTTAATTGATGGTTGTGGTCGTACTGACTTTCAGGAAGGCAACCCGGCGACTTTATATGACAGCATTCATCTACAAATTTTTAGCTTACCTGATGACACTTTGGTGTACCCAGGGCATGACTACAAAGGGCGTGTGTCTTCTACCGTTGGGCAGGAAAAACGCAATAACTCGCGTTTAGGACAAGGGCGCACCAAAGCGGAATTTATTACCCTCATGCAGAATTTAAAACTGCCTTATCCAAAACATATTGATGTGGCTTTGCCTGCCAATAAAGTTTGCGGCAAGTAATGCTTGCACAGTACAACACAGTGATGGAATAGGGGAAAATACGCATGTGGATGTTAATCCTAGAAGGCTTGGCGATTGGTACTTTGCTGGGTTTGACAGGGGCAGGGGGCGGTATTCTTGCCGTTCCTGCTCTTATGGCAAGCCAAGGCTGGACTGTGGCGCAGGCTGCACCCGTGGGTTTATTGGCAGTCACTTTGGCAGCTTTGGTTGGCACAGTTGAAGGCTTGTTCAAACGTATTGTGCGTTATCGTGCTGCATTGTGGATTGCCTTAATCAGTATTCCATCTGCGCGTTATGGGGTGCATTTGGCAGGTATTGTGCCGCCCATGTGGTTAACACTGGCGTTCAGTTTGGTCATGTTTATTGTGGCGTATCGTATTTTCTTTAATAAGGTCAACGACCAAACTAATCCACCGTGTAAGGTAAACCAAAACACAGGACGCTTAATTTGGAATGTTAAAACGGCGTCTTTGCTTGGTGGTGTGGGTGTAATTGCAGGCTTATTGACGGGTTTGTTGGGTGTGGGCGGTGGTTTTATTATTGTGCCGTTATTGCGTAAATTTACCGATTTGGATATGCGCAGTATCGTCGCAACCTCTTTGATGATTATTTTCCTGATTGGTGGCGTGAGTATTTCAGCACACGTTTTAGATGGCTTTCAGTACCCAATGGCAGTCACCATCACCTTTGTTCTGGCATGTATTGTCGGGATGTTACTTGGACGTACTTTGGTACATCGCATGAATAGCAATACTGTACAAAAGGTATTTGCTACAACAGTCATTGGTGTTGCGTTCTACCTCATTTATACAGCGATTATGGCTTAAGTCTAATATTTGGATACTAGGTTTTTACTTTGAACTGCAGTATTGTGAATAGGTAACGTATTGTTAAGTGTAAGAAAAAGCACTAGACCTAGACCAAATTAAAGATTAGCTTAGTTGTATAAGATGACAAGGAGCCAAGAATGAAAAAACATTTATTTTGTGTGGGTGTAGAGTTCCGTAAAGCATCCGATGAAACAGGCTCTTATGCGTATTTGACCGCATATTTAGGCGCAGATGACTTACATGAAGCGATTGATCGCGTTCAGAAACAACTGGAGCAAGAAGGCAATAAAGTATTATTTGTGCGTGGTTGCTGGGTTGTCGATGCCGATTGTGATGATGGTTTCTGCCCAACCGAAGAAAGTAATGCTGCCTCTAAAGCAGACCTACTGTTCAACGATGAAATCTATTATGGCAAATTGCAGCAATGGTCAATCAACAATGGCTATGAATACTGAGTAAAATGTTGGCTGAGTAAGATGCCGATGGGTTCAGTTTACTGACCTGTGAATATTTAAAAAACCGCGTTTGAATGATTCAAGCGCGGTTTTTTTATTCTTCATCAACCAAATGAACAAGTACATATTTTTCAAACCAGATCGGAAACTCTCCTTTAAAATCTGGATTAATGATCAATGTATCTCCGTTAGTCACTTCACAGATATAAGAAGCCATATTCTTGGTCGCATTACTTGAGTTATCAAATAAATACGCTCGGTCAGATACTTCAATCGCATCAATCAACATGTGCATAGTGCGGAAATAGCGTTCACGGATTTTAATTTCTTCGACTGGATGACCACCATTTTTCACACGTTGTTTAACTCGGTCCACATTAATATCAGGGTCCTCAGTCGTCACAAAGTATAAATAGGTACGATAGCCTTGCGTTTTAGCATCTCGCAAAAACTCGATTTTACTCTCATGAGACATTACGGTTTCAAATGTAAATCCAACCTTAAGCGTAAGTAACTCTTTACGGATGACATCAAGAATTCGGGCTGCGAGGTAGGAATCAATCGTGTTCCCGCTTAAGTCGATTAAGCTTCCATCAATCACAGGATCTACTGAGAGGAGAGGACTTTTGCTTAGAGTACCATCTGCATTTTTTAGTGGTCGACTTGCTTGAGTAAGATAATCAACCAATATGTTTGCATTAATGCGTATATCAAATTGACTTAGATCAAGAATGGGTGTGGCTTTAAGATCGCGCTCAAGGTTGTCAGCATTCAAAAACAATTTAGATAAACGGCTATCTAAACCATTAATCATCGTACTTTTGCCCGATCCATTTGGACCCGCAAACATTCTGATTCGAGGTGTTTTTGGCAACATAAATTATTCTGCAGTAGCCTCTATGTTACGTTTTCTAATTTTAAAGGTTCTGCGACCATTAAACTGGCGGGCTAGATCAGGGTTCCGACCAGATAACTGTTTGATTAAAACTGGTTTGCCATTCGGGGTTTTGCTGACTAAGGCATCATTTTCCACATAAAGTACTCGATCACTGTGAGCTACTGCAATGAAGCGTTCACGCAAAACGTCAGCTGCAGCTGTAGCGATTTCACTTTCATTGGTTCGGTTTCTAGTTGACATATCTAAAACCTCTAGGTGATTAAGTTTCATGGTTAGCGCGTCAATTCTTGGATTAAGAATAAATTGCTCTATTTAATCAATATATGCGTATTTTGATTAAATTCCAAGAACAGTATGAAGCTAGTAAGTATTATATTTTTGCATTTCTGATGCTATCAGAATACCACATCAACCGTTTTTTAGCATTGTGTCGCATGTAACTTGAAATGCAGATATTTTATTGCTTTTGATATTGAGCTAAAACATCAGTTTCCAGCGCTGAAAACTTTAGAGCCTACTTAAAAGGACGTCCTTCGCCTTGTTCTTCATAAGTCACACCATCTCGAATGTGGTACAAGCGTTTAAAGGTAGGGATGATTTTATCGTCATGTGTGACTACAATAATTGCAGTTTGAAATTTTTCTGCCATTTCGTGTAATAAGCGAATCACGGTCATCGCGCGTACACTATCCAATGGTGCAGTGGGTTCATCGGCTAAAATCACAGGCGGTTGATTAATCAAACCACGTGCAATGGCTACACGCTGTTGTTCACCACCAGACAATTGCCCAGGCATGGCATGTACCCGATGCTGCACATCGAGCGCCGTTAAAATTTCCAATGCGCGGGCGCGGGCAATGTCATTGGCTACGCCTGCTAACATCGGCAGCAGCGCTACATTATCCAAAACATTTAAAAAAGGAATTAAGTACGGGGTTTGGAACATAAAACCAATTTTATCGCGGCGTAAGGCACTTAAGTCTTTGACTAACCAACGTTGATCAAAAATCACCTCATCGCCCAAAGTCATGCGTCCTTCGGTAGGATCAATCACGGCACCTAAACATTTGAGCAAGGTGCTTTTACCCGAACCTGAGGGGCCAATCAGCCCAACCACTTCACCGGGTGCAACCTGCATTTTGACATCTTTTAAGGCATAAAAGGCATTGTCACCTTGTCCAAAACGCTTTTTTAAACCTTTAATTAAAATGCCGTGTGTCATGTTATCCCCCAATTGCTTCGGCAGGGTCAATGCGCAGTGCCATCCGAATTGCAACCAAACTGGCTAACATGCAAATCAGCATCACCGCAATAAATCCAAAAATAGAATCTTGCGGAACCAATAAGACATATTTCGGGAAATATGGTGCTGCAAAAGTTGAACTGATTTTACCGACAGCAAATCCAATTAATCCCAGCGCGAGTGCTTGTTGCAAGATCATCCAAGCGATTGTGCGATTGCGTGTGCCAATTAATTTTAAGACCGCAATTTCACGAATTTTGTCCATAGTCAGGGTATAAATAATAAATGCCACAATCGCGGCGCTGACCAAGGCCAAAATCACCAAAAACATGGCAATTTGTTTGGCGGATGTGGCAATCATTTTGCTGATTAAAATGTGTTCCATCTGCGGGCGGGTATAGACTGTTAGTTGTTGCCAACGCTGAATATGTGCTGCTGTTTCTTCAGCTGAAGCACCTGCATTTAAACGGACTAAAATAGCATTCACATAACGGTTGCTACTTTGTGCATTGAGTACGCTTTCAAGCAAGTCAGGATAAGCAGGGCGGTTATAAATTGGGTTTACTGTAATTCGTCTACGGTCTTGTAAAATGGCAGCATTGTCCTTTTGGAATTGCGCCTGTTGTGCATCTTTCAGCGGAATAAAAATCATCGGGTCACCACCCGAAGACACCATGCGTCGGGTTAAACCCACCACGGTAAAGGTGTTACGACGGATTTTAATACGATCACCCAACTTTAATCCCGTACTCATGTCGGCTACGGCTTCATAGTGCCCGCGGGTCAATTGACGTCCTGCCAATAAATGTGGCGGCCACCCCAAGTTATTCCACGCATGTTCACCTGTTTGAATCCCGACCACCATCGAGCGAATATCTTTATCTTGATGATGCACTTGCATGGTTAAATAAGTAATATTTGAAGCATGCGCCACCCCGGGCATATTCATCACGCTGCGATATAAATCATCACGCACACTTGAAGGTTCTGCATAAGGGCCAAGTGTATCTTGCTGCACTACCCATAGGTCAGCACCACTGTTATTCAGCAGGGCTTTGGCATCATCTACCATGCCGCGATACACGCCAGCCATAATTAAGGTCACACCAATCAGCAAGCCGAGTCCAAAGCCAGTAAATACAAATTTACCCCATGAATGGAAAATATCACGACCTGCCAGACTAATCATTTAGCTGCTCCTGCAAGTTGCTTGACAACCCGTAAACGGTTTTTGGCATGTAGGGGTTTTTCACTATACAGCACCACTTGATCATTTTCGGATAAGCCTGCGAGCACTTGCACATCGCCCGCTAAATTTGAACGTCCTAATTGAACTTCAACAAATTGCGGCTTTTCGGCCACAACTTTCCACACGCCTACTTGGTTATTGATACGGTGAACTGCCGCATTGGGAATGGTTAAGCTGCGTGCCAATGGTGCGAGGCTGATAGTGACTTCTGCTAACTCACCCAAAGGCGGAAGAGGCGTTGGAGGTTGGTTAAAAACCACCTTGGCTAAAATTTCTTCGGTAATGGCATCGGCACGAGGTTCTACCCATAACACATGACCTGCCAAAGCATTATTTTGCCGTGAACGTAAATGAATTTGAGCTGGTAAGTCAGCAGCTAAACCAATCGCACTGGATTGATCGAAACGGGCATTCATCCAAATGGAGTTAGGATCGACAATTTCTAGTACGGTTTGACCTGCTACCACCGTTGAACCCGGTTCTGCATAACGTGCAGTGACGACACCTGCAGCTGTGGCCACTAAATTTAAATTATCACGCTGTGCTTGTAAGGTATTCAGGTCTGCACGTGCTTTATTGAGTTCTTGTTGCATCGCGCTGAGTGCCGCCGTTGCCAAACCGAGCTCTTGTTGTTTAATGGCTAAAGATTCTTGGCTGGTGGCATTGATTTTAGCTAGTTGTTGATAACGATTGACTTGTTGCTGCGCAAAATTTTGACGGATTTGAGTGTCTTGTTGCTGAGCGGTAATTTTTTGGATTATCGCACGTTGAGCCAATAAACGATCTTCTAGATCGACAGGATCCATTTCGCCTAACAGTTGTTCTGCTTGTACGTTATCGCCAATATCTACTTTTAAGTTTTTTAAGCGACCTGCTGCAGTTGGGCCAATTTTATAATTATAACGCGCTTCAACGGTTGCTACGCCAAACAGGCTAGGTTGAATGGATTGATATTTGACTTGCGTGAGGGTGACGTTGACAGGGGCAAATGGGCCTGTGCGTAAGACCACGTAAATTAACAATAAAACCAGAGCTACAATGACCACAATCACGGAAATAGTTCGCTTTCCTAAGGGAAATACCTGCATGTGTACTCCGCATAATTTTTTATCAATTAAGGATAATATAATCTATTTTGTTGTTGTGCGGGGGAGTTATTCGGTTTGGGGGGATGAAAGCGAAAAATGTTTGGAGATGAATAAACCGTCCAATAAAAAGGCTTAAATCCTAAAAGTGGATTTGAACCTGTATTGTGCAAAAGTGAGCAATCCTGATCATTTTTCGTGAAGTTTTACCTCAATTTGATAGTCGTCTTGGGTCACTTTAATTTTATGGTCTTTATATTTACGTTTGCTTGGCGAGAGTGCAGAGCTAGTCACTGCCTTATGGAAATCACTATCTGACATGAAAAAATAATAAGCCTTATAGCCCAATAATATTTTCTCAATTTTATTGCCTTTAGTCTGAGCATCACTGATCAATGAATTTAGATACTTTAAGCTGATGTTTGCTGACATTCCTGAACCTTAAAATATAAAGTTGAAATTTCTAAGAATTTATAAGCAACAAACATTACAAATTTATGACAAGGGTTGTTTGAGAGATGTGCTTCGCTTCAGGTCATTATAGATCTAAAAGTTGTGGGTCAAATTGACGCAATTTTGACCCAATTTATTCAAATTTGGGTCAATTTGTTCTGGATAGCATTGGACGCAAAACCCATAGAAAAAGCCTTAAACACTGATGTTTAAGGCTTTTTTAGTCATATTTAGTTATGTAACTTCATATGAATTTAAGAATTTGGTGGAGATGGCGGGAGTTGAACCCGCGTCCGCCAACACTACACTCGAGAATACTACATGCTTAGATATCGTCTATTGTTTTAACACTCTAAGACCCGACGAACAGGGTTTAAAGTGCGATCCTCTAAGTTTGGTATAAAGTCCCGAGGCTCAACTCTATACGGACTTGTGTGCGTGCGCTTCAGTCGGGTTCACTGACCACAAGTATTCAGTGAAGCGGACAAGCGGCCCTTAGGCAGCTAGAGCGTAAGATTCGTCGTTTGCGACTATTTTAATGCAAATTTGATTTACGAGAGAAAATGCGCTCTCGGCATGCATCTATGAGCTTCATCATCAGCGTCGAAGCCAATAACATCCCCATATCACAGCGCAATCATAGCATAGCTGGCAAAAATTACGATGTATTTTCTGCACAATTACACATTTCGATGCGCTTAGTTACATAATTGCGCTAATATTTTATTTTTCAAGTCAAACACAATAAAAAATATGAGTTATTTACTAGCACTCGATCAAGGCACAACCTCTAGTCGCGCTATCATCTTCAATGAACACGGACAAGTTCAGGCAACGGCACAACGAGAAACCCATATTCAGACCCCACATTCAGGTTGGGTGGAGCAAGATGCTCAAGAAATCTGGTCAAATCAAATTGCTGTGGTGCAACAGGCTCTGGCGACTGCAGGTATTTTGGCTAAAGACATTCGCGCAATTGGTGTGACCAATCAACGTGAAACCACAGTGGTGTGGGATAAACGCACAGGTAAACCATTAGCGCCTGCAATAATTTGGCAAGATCGTCGTGCGGCTGATTGGTGTCATCACTTGATTCAAAATAATCAGATGCAATTGATTCAGGAAAAAACAGGTCTGCGTATAGATCCGTATTTTAGTGCAGGCAAACTGGTGTGGCTGCTTGAGCATGTCGATGGATTAAAAGCATTGGCACAG
Source organism: Acinetobacter sp. YH16053 (assembly GCF_013417035.1). NCBI lineage: Bacteria > Pseudomonadati > Pseudomonadota > Gammaproteobacteria > Moraxellales > Moraxellaceae > Acinetobacter > Acinetobacter sp. YH16053. Next base: position 248,835 of record NZ_VPEP01000002.1, on the reverse strand, counting down.
CAGGGGCATGTGGCTTTTGGCACCATCGACAGTTGGTTAATCTGGAATTTGACCCAAGGCGCAGAGCATGTCATTGAAGCGAGTAATGCTTCAAGAACGATGTTGATGAATTTACATCACCAAACTTGGGATGAAGAATTGCTGGAATTATTTCAAATTCCCGCATCAGTTTTACCTAAAATTATTGCATCCGACAGCTATATTGCAGATACCGCAACGGGTTTATTGGGGGCGAATATCCCAATTATAGGTATTTTAGGCGATCAGCAGGCGGCGTTGTTTGGGCAATCGTGCTTTGAAGTTGGTACAGCAAAAAATACCTACGGCACAGGCTGTTTTATGTTGTTTAATACAGGCAATCAGGTGCAATTTAGCCAAAATAAGTTACTCGCTACTTTGGCGTGGCAATGTCAAAATCAAACCCATTTTGCCCTTGAAGGCAGTGTTTTTATGGCAGGTGCTGTAGTGCAATGGCTGCGCGATGGTTTGGGTATTATCCAAAAAAGCAGCGATGTGGAACAACTTGCCAATAGTGTAACTTCTAGCGATGGTGTAGTGCTAGTTCCTGCATTTACAGGGCTTGGTGCGCCACATTGGGACAGTGAAGCGCGAGCGCTTTTATGTGGAATGTCACGTGGCACCAACAAGGCACATATTGCCCGTGCTGCCTTGGAATCCATTGCATTTCAGGTGTCGGATGTACTCACTGCGATGCAATCCGATTTAGATCATCCACTGAAAGAGCTTCGAGTCGATGGTGGTGCTAGTCAAAATGATATGTTGATGCAATTCCAAGCCGATATTTTAAATGTGCCTGTGTTACGTCCTAAAATGTTGGAATCAACCGCTTGGGGAGCAGCAGCTATGGCAGGTTTAAAGGCGGGTGTATTTTCTGACTTATCTGAAATTTCAGCATCTTGGCAGTTAGATCGGGTATTTGAACCCCAAATGAATGAAGCAGAGCGTGCAGAACATTTAGCGCGTTGGCAACAAGCCTTAAAACGTGCTAAGTCAGACTTATAATCAGCGCTATTTCTAAAATAACGCTAAGTTGAAATAAATCTTTAAACCACAAGCCTCATCAGCAAAACTTTTGAGGCTTGTAGCTGTTTTTTCGTTACTTTGATCTTTTAGATTACGCCTTAAATTGCCTCACGTTGAGCTTCATCTTCTAGATAACTTTCCAAAGAATCATCTAGTGCATAAAGCCATGGTGTGTGATGCGGTTTAGCCATTTTTCCTGTCATCACTGAGCGATAAACTTTATCTCTAAAGCCCATAATATTTTCTTTTTTATGCTTTTTCCATTGCATGAAAATATCGTGTACTGCATCAATATTGAAAGATGGATAGTCGGTCTGCGCAATCAGGCGTTTGATGTAATCCCCTTGGAAACGTGCAGATTGTTCATCGCTGATTAAGCGTTGTTCTTTTTCATGCAAGGTTTGGGTATGGCTTTGCATTTCATCTGTACTTGGCAATGCAATTTTGCCTAAAATCACATCACGGACAAACCATGCCTGCGCATCGAACATATTGAAGGTGTACCATTGATCCTGCATGCCTAAATAGAACAAACGTGGATTCTTTTCCCAAACCACACCTTGATATAAACCTAGTGGATAAAGGCAGTTATGCGTTCTGAGGCGCAAGCCATCTTCAATAAACGGGAAGTGGTGTAAATAGCCCGTACATAAAATAATGGCATCAATTTTGGCCGATGTTCCATCACCAAAATAAGCAGTATTTTCATCTACACGCAGTAATTGTGGTTTTTCAGACCAGTTTTTGGGCCACTTAAAGCCCATGGCTTTACTGCGATAGCAACTGTAAATTTGTTTGGCGCCGTATTTATAACATTGCGAACCAATGTCTTCGGCAGAGTAGCTGCTGCCCACCAACAGCACTGATTTACCTTTAAATTCCAGTGCATCACGGAAATCATGCGCGTGTAAAATACGACCATGGAATTGATCAAAGCCTTCATAAACAGGGACACGCGGGGTAGAAAAGTGCCCAGAGGCCACCACAACATAATCAAACTGTTCTGAATAATGACGTTGCTGTGCGTAATCTTCGACATCAACCGTAAATTTTTGCGTCGCATCATCATAATGAATATGCTGAACGGCGGTATTAAAGCGGACTAAGTCTTTCACCTGTGCTTTTTCTGCACGACCTTGAATATAATCCCACAACACTGCGCGTGGCGGATAAGACGCGATTGGTTTTTTGAAGTGTTCATCAAAAGTATAATCGGCAAATTCTAGCGCTTCTTTAGGGCCATTTGACCATAAATAACGGTACATACTGCCGTGGACAGGTTCGCCATGTTCATCTATACCTGTGCGCCAAGTATAGTTCCAGAGTCCACCCCAATCATTTTGTTTTTCGAAACATACAATTTCAGGAACTTGTAGACCTTTGGCCTTTGCTGACTGAAACGCTCTTAATTGGGCCATGCCGCTTGGGCCAGCGCCAATAATTGCAATTCGATCCATTGCTATCTCCATTAGTTTTTGAGTTCTTAATTACTTCTCCAATTTTGAGTGACACAATTCAGGATTTTAAATATCCGCATTATAAAAATAAGCAAATACAATCCTAAATTTAGAGATCAAGTAGATCTTGTCAAAATAGGATGTGAATTAAAAAAATAGAAAAAATAAAACACACTAAAGACAGTAAAAATTGCTTAAGCAACTCATCTTTATAAAAAAATGTGTTTTACAAGAAGCATGATCTTATCATAATTTTTGATTAATTTTGGTTTTGCTTAGTTGTAAAAGTGAATTTAAAGTCATTGCTGTTGTTGTTTTGGTTTGATAAATTGGTATATTTTATTGATTTTTATAGAGAAAATAAGATGAAAATTTAAAGCTAATTTTTATCTCATTTTGCCCAATATAAAGGTGATTTTGATGAGATTGTTGCAAAATCTACAATGATATACAGAGGATTGAAAACTGAATCTTAGGCAACATTTTCAGAGAGCCATACCCGAAGTGGACTTCTGAAAAATTAAAAGGATGCTGTGATTGATAGGTGTAATGAAAGTTTAGTTTTTATAAGCCATGAAAGCAGTAGCGTATTTATCAAGCTTTATCTAATGATTGAATGTGCTTTGCGTACATTCAATCATTAAAGTTTGTGGCGACTCAGTAATTAAAGTTTACGCCACACCTTATTTTCATCTTCTAAAGAGACAGTAAAGTTAAATTCGTCGTCTACGGTAACCAAGTAGGAGTTAGGATTAACCAATAAAACTTTTAAAATTGTACCTTGCTCGAATTCAATTGGTGCGCAGTTTTCTTTACGTAGAACAATAGGTTCAAGTAGCTCAATAGCAATGTTTTCTGTTGGAGATTCCATACCGCACCCTAAATGAGTTATTTTTAATCAACTGTATTATATAGTAAATTGATGAATAATCTACACAAAATCGTAAATTTGTGTCGGGTTTAAATATTTTGTACTTGAATTGTTGGTCAAAAAATCGCAATAAATTTGCCCAATACTTCATAATTTGACATTTTAAAAATATAAGAAATTGAAATTTGATGTAATTTCTTAGATGAATGGCAAATGAACAGCGCAGTAAAATATAGCCGATTGATGAAATTTACAGTTTTCAGTATAAAAATAAAATTATTGCTGAAAAAACAGCGTATAAAGTATAAAAGTTAAAGTATCCATTCACGCTTTTTTAAGTGGTGAAGGCACTGGGTTTTACATTCCAATTTAAAAAATAAAGGCTTTTTGTCTGCATGTTTAAGTCATTTTTTCCAAATCCAAAGTGGTTTTTTATTTCATTGCTTGTTTGGTTCGCGATCAATCTGGCTTTATGGTACTCGGGCGGTAGCGCATGGGGTAGTTGGATTGGCTTCCCGCAAGGCTATGCCGAAGCAACATTACCCATCGATGTCAGCCGTTTTTGGTCACCTGCATTTTTATGGTTTTATCTGTGGTTTTTTGTGGCAACGACGCTGTTTGCCATTTTCTGGAAACTTAAAGCAAATCACCCATGGCAGCGCTGGTCGGTATGGGGATCGGCATTCATCCTGTTTAATATTTGGTTTGGGGTACAAGTCAATGTTGTGGTGAATGCCTGGTACAACCCATTTTATGACCTGATTCAAAAAATGCTCAGTAGTGGCGGTGGAGATGTCAATGAACTCTATGCAGGTGTGCTGACCTTTTTATACATCGCCATGGTGGCAGTGACCTTAATGGTTTTGAATTTATTTTTTGTTAGTCACTATGTTTTTCGTTGGCGTACAGCAATGAATAATTATTACACCGCACATTGGGAAAAACTCAGACATATTGAAGGGGCTTCACAGCGTATTCAAGAAGATACCATGCGCTTTGCCAGAACCATGGAAACTTTAGGGGTAAATTTAGTCGAAGCCCTAATGACTTTGTTGGCATTTTTACCTGTGCTGTTTAGTTTGTCTGTGCATGTCAAAGCCTTGCCTATAATTGGGGAAATTCCGTATGCCTTAGTGTGGGCGGCTGTTGGCTGGGCAGTATTTGGTACGGTGGTGTTAATTGTGGTGGGTGCGAAGTTACCAGGTCTGGAATTTAATAACCAAAAAGTTGAGGCGGCTTATCGTAAAGAATTGGTTTATGGTGAAGATCACGCTGAACGTGCTGATCCGCTGAGTTTAAAAGAACTGTTTAGCAAAGTGCGTTTGAACTATTTCCGTTTATATTTCCACTATGCCTATTTTAACTTGGTACGCATTTGGTATATGCAATTAGACAATATTTACGGCTTATTTGTGTTATTCCCAAGCATTGCCGCAGGGGCTATTACATTGGGTTTGATGATGCAAATTGCCAACGTATTTGGCAAAGTCCGTGAATCTTTTCAGTATCTGATTGCATCTTGGCCAACCATTATTGAGCTCTTGTCTATCTATAAGCGTTTAAAAGCATTTGAATCGACATTGGATCACTAGTTGTGGTGGCGACATCCATGATTTGTTGTGGATGTCGCGTTCACATGTTCAGAACTATGGTTGCTAAATATAAATAGATCTGAACAGCTGTATAAAAATAATATGAGTGTTAGTGTTCAAAATCATAAAAAACTGTGATGAACTGGATTGTTTTATAAAAATATCAAACTCGATTCAAATAAAGCGATGATTATTTAATTATAAAATCAAGGTGTTAGATTTGTTATTTTCCGCCAATTCATATATTTTCATTCCTATAAAAACAATTGAGAATTGAAACGTGACCTGCAAAAAAATACTTTTAATGGGGGGGGTGGGCAGCCTATTATTTGGTTGTGCAACAGTCGATCAATACAGCCCAAATTCGGTGAAGCATTTTGCATCTGCACAAGAACTGATTGTTCAAAAACAATTAAATCAGCCGAGTGGTGTCGCTAAAGAATATGTCTATTATTGGGGGCCACAGCGCAAAGATCAGCCTGCTGAATCTATGATTCCACGTAAATATATGGGCAGCTATTGTCAGTCACAACATGGACGCTTAACGCTGGCCTATAAAAGCTCAATGAGTTTAGTCAAAAATGCATGGTCTAAAAAACTACTCAATACTTATCGAGATGTAAAACAGGGGATTGGGGCATACCGCTGTGTAGGTAATCAGGGCGAAAGTTGGATTGTATCTATTGAACCTGTGGCAGAGCGCCAGTTGGAACAGCGTGGTGAAGCGCGAGTAGTGAGTTTGGTCACTAAAATAATGTCTGAAGATGAAGCACGACGTTTTTACCGCGCGGTTTCTACACCTGCAAAGGCTGCACCTAAAGCAGCTCAAAGTAATCCAAAAACAACAAATGCAACCAAAGTTGCTGAAATGAAAGAAAAACCTGAAGAGAAAAAAGAGCCTGTAGTTGCGCCAGTAAAAACAGCTCCACCACGCGTGGTTGAGACACCACAACAGCAACAGACACGTTTATATGTGGCGGCACGTCGTGATTTAAACAGTGGGCGTAATCAAATTAATGCCTGTAATAATGCGCAACGTGCTTATAACTATGGCAAGTTACAGGGCGCAGAGGGTACGCGTATTTATACAGAATCTGGCATGTTGGTGGCACGTTGTTTAACCAGTGTGTCGAGTTATCGCAGTCGTTTTCCAAACGCAGAAGTGCAAGCCAAGCGCATTTTGCAGAATTTAGCCAAAAATTATAATCATGCGGGCGCAAAAAATATGTTAAATCAAATGAAATAACCAACCCCTAGCTTTATAAGCTGGGTATTCAAATGAATTGAGTCATTTAAAAGAAAATAAAATGAAAAAAGAAAACACAGAGCAGCGTGTAGATACGGGGACTTATTTTTCACGCATGCTGTTGAATGAGATGGTCGATGAAATTACGGTAGATTTAAGCGCGACACCGTATTTTTTTAATGAACGGGGCAGGCCACATTTCACCGCATTGAATAAAAGAATTCAGAGAACTTTGCTTAAGACCGAAGCTGTGACAGCAGCTGATTTAAGTTGTTTAGCACCCATTCGGGTTCGAGCAAAAAATCAGAAAAAAACCAAATGGGGGGTGATCACAGAACTTGATTTTCCTGAGGTTACACAATCAATTGTTTATCCACCTTTCAAAATCACGCCAGAATTGGCAGCAGCTTTTGGTATGCATTTGATTGGACAGGGCAAAAGTATCAAGATTGAAAATGAGTACGATATCGTTAGTTATTGTGAATACATTTACGGAAAATTTGCAGCTTATGCCAATCCATATTTAGACACAGCATCTTCAGGGCAAGATCGGACTTTATTTCCTACAATTTGCACAGATTTAGAAGGGCATAATTTTCCGCATTTGTTCGTTTCCAGCGACCCTTATTTGGACTTGGTGATTTCTGTTGGTCTATATGACACCAAACAACAAGCTTTAGTTGTGGCAGATTTATGGATTCCTGCTGGCTATGCAGTCTGCATTCCACCACAAAAAATTGATGATACGACTGAAAAAATATATCTACATAATAACCGAAATAGTGCAAATGCCTGCTGGGGCAACAATGTTACACATGAGCAGATTAAGACACATACTTTGCTTGATACACAAGGCCGTATTCATTGGTTTTGGAATCGACTACCGACGGAGCATCCACAGTTATGAAGTTAAAACATTTGCTGCATAGCACAATTAAAATTTCAGGATTTAGTATATTGGCTTTATTCAGTTTTAATATTTCTGCCAAAAGCCTGAAACAAGCCACTGCGCATGATTATGTGACAGAGCGTTATTATTTGGGGCTAGATTCTAATCGTGCTATAGATGAAAAGATGACACGAGCCAGACTCAGGGGCGATGAGCGCGAGCAAATCCGTATTTTGTGTGTGGATGTTCGTAAGTACTATCAAGATGTTATTGCTTTAAACCAAGCCAATCGACATTTTAATCCAAAGAAAATTGATGCAGAAACCAAAGAATATCGTGTATTACTCAAGGGTTTAGACAAGGAGAATGTTTGTAAAGACCTCGGTTTTTAAGAGAAGGTTTGTTGGTAATTTTAATATTCTATTGAGGGTGTGATATTTCCTCTCGCTGTGGGAATGGGAGATAAAATTAAATAAGATTTGGATATAACTTCTCAAATTCTTTATTCACTGCTTCGCCACGTAATAAATAGCCTTTAGGTTGGATATAGCTATAAATTTCCCGAGTAGGTTGTTCATGCCAACCGATGTTGAAAGCACATAGTTTTGGGAAAAATTGCAGATGGTTATAGTTATAATTGATAGAAGCTTATTAATGTAAATAAGCTTCTATTAAATAGAGTTACTTCGATGCTGGAGATGTTAAACAATTCTTCTGTACAGCCATCTTTTGCACAGCTTCGTATTCTCCTTTCAATCTTGAGAACTCTGCTTCCTGAGCTTTATTTCCTCCAATAAAGAAGAGTGCTGGCCAAAAAAGTACTAATCCTGCACCTGTTACCCATTTGTCACGTGTTGCACGAGAATCTACTGAACCGCCAATTTCAGCTACTCTGTTTTGAATGTTGCTAGCCTCTTGTCCTAGCTGATCACAGCTATATTGCTGATACTGTAATGGTGATACGTATGATGCTGTAAGGTTCTTGGATGAAGTAGCACATCCTGTGAATACAACGCAACTCAATATCAGGCTTATTGCTCTTTTCATTTTGTTATCCCCCTCATTTTATCTGTGATAGCACAAGATTTAAATATAAAAAACCCCGCATTAAGCGAGGTTTTTATAACATAAAATCAATTAATTATCGAATAAATTATCCAATCAATTTCTTCATTAATTCATTCACTTGAGCAGGGTTGGCTTTACCCTTAGATGCTTTCATCACTTGACCGACTAAACCGTTGAAGGCTTTGTCTTTACCAGACTTATATTCTTCAACCATTTTTTCGTTGGCAGCAAGCACTTCCTTAATAATTGCTTCAATCGCACCTGTATCAGTTTCCTGTTTCAAGCCTTTTTCCGCAATAATTTCGTCTGCAGTTTTGCCTTCATCCCACATAAAGCCGAACACTTGTTTTGCAATCTTACCGCTAATGGTGTTGTCTACAATACGCGCGATCATACCGCCAAGTTTTTCCGCAGATACAGGAGAATCAGCCAAGTCTAAGCCTGCTTTATTTAAAGCACCTGAGAATTCGCCCATTACCCAGTTTGCAGCAATCTTACCTTGTGCCGCACCACCAGCCGCAGCAACTACAGCTTCGTAAAATTCTGACATTTCACGAGTAAGCGTTAAAACGTGAGCATCGTATTCAGTCACAGCAAAGTCTGCTACAAAACGTGCACGACGTGTCGCAGGCAATTCAGGCATAGTGGCTTTAATTGCTTCAATTTGCGCATCTGGAATAACCACAGGCAACAAATCTGGATCAGGGAAGTAGCGGTAATCGTTCGCTTCTTCCTTCGAACGCATTGAACGCGTTTCCATCTTCACAGGGTCAAACAAACGTGTTTCCTGATCAATGGTGCCATCCCATTCCAAGATTTCCATTTGACGTTCAATTTCAACATTGATCGCTTGTTCAATGAAACGGAATGAGTTCAAGTTTTTAAGCTCACAACGTGTACCGAATGGCTGACCTGGACGACGTAGCGACACGTTACAGTCCGCACGGAATGAACCTTCTGCCATGTTGCCGTCAGAAATACCTAACCAACGAACCAGTGTGTGAATCGCTTTAATGTAAGCAACCGCTTCTTCAACCGAACGCATATCGGGTTCAGATACGATTTCAAGCAAAGGCGTACCTGCACGGTTGAGGTCAATACCTGACATGCCTTCAAATTGATCATGAATCGACTTACCCGCATCTTCTTCAAGGTGTGCACGGGTTACGCCAATCCGTTTGGTTGTGCCATCTTCAAGTTGGATGTCGATATGACCCAAGCCTACAATCGGGTTATCCATCTGGCTGATCTGGTAGCCTTTTGGAGAGTCAGGGTAGAAATAGTTTTTACGTGCAAATACAGATGCTTGGTCGATGTAAGCATCAATGCCCAAACCAAAACGGATTGCCAAATCCACCACTTCTTTATTCAGCACTGGCAAGACGCCTGGCATGGCTAAATCAACAAGGCTGGCTTGCGTATTTGGGTCTTGACCAAATTCGGTTGATGAACCTGAGAAAATTTTAGAATGGGTTGCAAGCTGAGTGTGAATCTCAATACCAATCACGACTTCCCAACCATCAATCAGGTTTGATTTGGGTTTAGCAGTATTCTTCGCCATTATGCGTTCTCCTCAGCAATTGCAGCGCGTTGAGTATGCCAATCGGTCGCTTGTTGATACTGATGTACCACAGATAGCAGTTGTGATTCAGACCAGTAATTGCCAATTAATTGTAAACCCACAGGCAAGTGATCTTGGTCAAAACCAACAGGCGCACTAATTGCAGGTAAGCCCGCTAAGTTCACCGCGATGGTGTAAATATCACCCAAATACATTTCAACAGGGTCTAAAGACGCGCCAATTTTGTAGGCAGTTGTTGGTGCAGTTGGTGCTGCAATTACATCGACCTGTTCAAAGGCTTTTAAGAAGTCTTGCTGAATTAAACGACGTACTTTTTGTGCTTTCACGTAGTAAGCATCGTAATAACCCGCAGAAAGAACATACGTACCAATCAAGATACGACGTTGCACTTCTGCACCAAAACCTTCAGAACGCGAGCGTTTGTAGAGGTCTAAAATATCTTGAGGATTTTCTGCACGGTAGCCATAACGCACACCATCGTAACGAGAAAGGTTAGATGATGCTTCTGCAGGGGCAATCAGATAGTAAGTTGGCACGTAGCTTTCAGTCATGTTGAGATCAATCTCAACCAATACTGCGCCCAATTCTTCTAATTTTTTTAGTGATTCTTCAACACGTGCTTTCACCGCAGCATCTAAACCAGCCACATTGAAGTATTGTTTCGGAATACCAATGCGTAAGCCTTTGAGCGTTGTTGCATTCAGGTTCGCCACATAATCTTCAACCGCTTTATCCATAGAGGTTGAGTCTTTGGCGTCATGACCTGCCATCACATTCATTAAATATGCGCAGTCTTCTGCAGAGCGTGCCATTGGGCCTGCCTGATCTAAAGACGATGCATAAGCAATGATGCCGTAACGTGAAACACGTCCGTAAGTTGGTTTTAGACCTGTTAAACCACAGAAAGACGCAGGCTGACGGATTGAACCACCTGTATCTGTACCTGTAGCAAATGGTGCAAGATCAGCCGCCACGACAGCAGCCGAACCACCTGACGAACCACCCGGTACATGGTCAAGTGCCCATGGGTTTTTGGTCGCGCCATAGAACGAACTTTCAGAGGTTGAACCCATTGCGAATTCGTCCATGTTCACTTTACCCAAAGTGACCAAACCTGCATTTTTACCTTGTGCCACCACAGTTGCGTCATAAGGCGAGATAAAATTGTCCAGCATTTTTGAACCCGCAGAGGTTTTAATGCCTTGGGTACAAAAAATATCTTTATGTGCAACAGGAATACCTGTCAGTGCTGTCGCTTGACCCGCCTGACGTAATGCATCGGCTGCATCCGCCTGTGCCAGTGCTACTTCATTGGTCACGGTGACATAAGAGCGCACTTGCGGATCAATTTTGGCAATACGTTTTAAATAATGTTCTGTTAGTTCGCGAGAGGAGAATTTGGCTGCCGCTAAACCCTCAGAGATTTCACGAATCGATAAGCGATGTAAATCTGTCATGAGAAAAATTCTTTTACCTTTTTATGAAGTCAAAATGTAACAGCCGAATAAATTATTCAATCACACGTGGAACAAGGTACAAGCCATCCTGAACTGCAGGGGCAACAGCTTGATATTGCTCACGATGATTCTGTTCGGTTACGACGTCTTCACGTAATGGTTGAGGGTGGTCAAATGGGCTTTTTAAAGGCTCAACGTCATCGGTATTTATGCCTTTTAAGCTTTCCATCATGCCTAAAATTTTATTTAGACTTTGAGCATACTCAGCAGATTGCGTATCATTGAGTTTAAGACGAGCAAGATGGGCAATTGCTGAAACTGTTTGTGCATTTAAATCTGCAGAATGCTGAGCATCCGAGGTAGACATAACATCACCTAAAATCAGTATTAATAAAAAATTTCAAAATATCGTGCGTTATAATAAGCGATTGACTTGTTCAACGCACCACATTTAGTTAAAGTTGCCAACTTGCGTCCACATAAAGTTTAATCGAGAACGACTCCGTGATTCTAAAACGACTAATTGGCTTGTTTTCGCCAGACCTAGCCATTGATTTAGGTACAGCAAATACACTTATTTATGCGCCAGGACGAGGCATTATATTAAATGAACCGACAGTTGTGGCAATTCGTCACAGCGGTTCACAGAAAATTGTTGCCGCAGTCGGTCTTGATGCCAAACAAATGTTGGGTCGTACCCCTGCAAACATTTCTGCAATTCGCCCAATGAAAGATGGTGTTATCGCTGATTTTGAAGTGACTGAAACCATGCTGAACCAATTTATTGGCAAAGTGCATGAAAAACGTTTATTCCCACCTGCACCGCGTGTAGTGGTGTGTGTACCATGCAAATCTACTTTGGTAGAGCGCCGTGCCATTCGTGAAGCCGTGTTTAATGCGGGCGCACGTGATGTACGTTTAATTGAAGAGCCAATGGCAGCAGCAATTGGCGCAGGTATGCCAGTCGAGCAAGCCTGTGGTTCAATGGTGGTAGATGTTGGCGGTGGCACGACAGAAATCGCGATCATTTCATTACAAGGTTGTGTTTATTCAGATTCATTGCGTATTGGTGGCGATGTGTTTGATGAGCAAATCATTAACTACGTGCGCAAGGCACATGGTTGTGTGATTGGTGAAACCACAGCAGAAACTATTAAGAAAGAAGTTGGCATGGCATTGCCAGATGAAGGTGCTAAACCACTGGAAATTGAAGTACGTGGTCGTAACTTGGCAGAAGGTGTGCCACGTGCCATTACTGTAACTTCTGATGAAATTACCCAAGCTATTTCTGATCCGTTACAAAGCATTGTATCGGCAGTAAAATCTGCACTGGAACAAACTCCACCAGAACTTTCTTCCGATATTGCAGAGCGTGGAATTGTGCTCACCGGTGGCGGTGCGTTATTACGTAACCTAGACAAGCTTTTGGCACAAGAAACTGGCTTGCCTGTGGTAGTCGCAGAAGAACCATTAACTTGCGTTACCCGTGGTGGCGGCAAGGTCTTGGAATTCTTTGATAATCCAAACCACGATATGTTATTTGTTGGCTAATACATAGGATTCGGCGGTGCAAACAAATCTGTTTTCCAGACAACCGCCATCTTTTCGCTCTTTTATAATTGCGGTCATTACTTGCTTGGTCATCCTGTTTTTTAACTGGCGTGTCCCGCATGTAATTCAACCTGCACGTGATGTTTTGTATGCGGCATATAATCCAATTTATGCCCTTGCAAGCTATCCTGTATTGTCGCGAGAATGGCTAAGTCAACAAAGTAAGTCTGAGGCTCAATTGCGTCGTGAAAATACCGCGATGCAGGCAGAGCTATTACAGGCTCAAGTCCGTTTGCAAAAATTGTCTGAACTCTCTGCAGAAAATACCCGCCTGCGTGGTCTACTCGATACGCCTCTAATCATTGATGGACGCATGGAAATTGCTGAAGTAATTGGTACCGATGCCGATCCTTTGCGCCACATTATTGTGATTAACCGTGGTTCACAAAATCAGCTCAAAGTCGGGCAAACCGTTTTGGATGATAAAGGCATTATGGGGCAGATCATTGCGGTGTATCCACACAGTAGCCGTGTCATGTTGCTTTCTGACAAAGAACACTCACTTTCAGTGCGTTTGGAACATACAGGCATGCGAGCCATTGTGTCGGGTACGGGCGATTTAGGGCGTTTGAAAATGGAATATGTACCGACCAGTGCCAATATTCAGGTTGGAGAGAAAGTCTATAGCTCAGGCTTGGGCGAGCATTTCCCTGCAGGATATTTGGTTGGAAGCATTGCCAAAATCAGCCGACATAATTCTGGTGAGTTTGCACAAATTGATGTGATGCCTGCAGCACAATTGGCGGGTGGTCATCATGTGGTGGTGCTGTTCTCAGAATCTTTAGCGAAGGAGCAGCCAAATGCCAATCGCTAAAATTGGACAAACCCGACTCGGACAAAACAAGAATAAAGATCCACTATTTCCGATTATTTTTTCTGTAATTGCTGCATCTGTACTCATGGTGTATCCGCTGTCTTATACAGGCTCGGGTTGGCGACCATTGTTTATGTTGATGGTGACCTTGTTTTGGGTGCTTGGGCAACCAACTTGGTGTGGTATTTGGTTTGCCTTTGGTACAGGCTTGTTTGCAGACTTGCTCCTCGATGCACCTTTGGGCATGAATGCCCTAAGTTTTGTGGTGATTACTTTTGTGGCGCGTTTCCTGACTCGTGAGCGCCGTATTATGACGTTTGCGAATTTATGGGTCATTAGTGTAATCGCAATTTTGGCTCACCTCGCCCTGATTTGGGTGATGCAAGTCATGGGTGGGATTCAGTTCCCATTTGCCCGTCATTGGCAACCTTTGCTGAGTAGTATTTTGCTCTGGCCTGTGCTGTATTATTTCTTGCGAAAATGGCGCATTTAATTCTTGCCTCAAGTTCACCGCGCCGTCGGGAACTCCTGCAACAGCTTGGGCTGGAATTTGAAATTTACAGTCCAGACATCGATGAATCTATTTTAGCGGGCGAAGATGTTGCCGCGTATGTTGAGCGGTTGGCATGTGCCAAAGCCGATGCGGTTTTACGGCTATTTCCTGATGCTATTGTGATTGCTGCCGATACCAGTCTAGGCGTAGATGGGCAGATTTTGGGCAAGCCAGAATCCAAAGCACATGCCTTTGCCATTTGGTCACAACTTTCTGGTCGAAAACATGATGTTTTTTCAGGGGTTTGTGTGCGTACAAAACAGAAAAAATCCAGTATAGTGGTACGTACACAGGTTGAATTTCAATCGCTTAGCCTAGATGATATGGAAAGTTACTGGGCAACAGGTGAGCCGATTGGAAAAGCGGGTGCTTATGCGATTCAGGGCATCGCAGCACGTTATATTCCGCGTATTGAGGGCAGTTATAGCAATGTTGTCGGCCTGCCACTCTATGAAACCGTACAGTTATTACAGACAGTTAAGGCACTAAATTAACTGCTGCACAAAAATTTTTATAATGTTTTGAGTTTTATTATGTCTGACGAGTTGTTGATTAACGTCACACCGATGGAGTGTCGGGTGGCGTTAATTCAAAACGGCACGGTCAATGAACTATTCGTTGAGCGTACAGCCAAGCGTGGTTTGGTGGGCAATATTTATAAAGGCAAAGTGGTGCGCGTGCTGCCAGGCATGCAAGCCGCTTTTGTCGATATTGGTTTATCGCGTACTGCTTTTTTGCATATCAATGACATGATTTGGCCGCGCAGCCAACCTACACCGAATGTCTTTGAATTATTGCAGCCTGGGCAAATTCTAACCGTGCAAGTGATGAAAGATATGCTCGGTACTAAAGGCGCACGACTGAGCACTGATCTTTCCATTCCTTCGCGTTATTTGGTTCTAATGCCGTATGGCAGTCATATTGGCGTATCACAACGCATTGAATCGAGTGAAGAACGTGAGCGTCTACGCGGGATCATTGAAACCATTCAGGCTGAGCATAAATTACCAGGCTCAGTGATTGTACGCACAGCAGCCGAAGGCGTCGATGAAGCGGCCTTAGTGCAAGATATGTGTTACTTGGCAAAATTGTGGGAATACATTCAGCGTAAACAAAAAAGCATTGCTGTGCCTTCTTTGATTTTTGAAGAGTTGCCGTTACCGCAACGCGTAATTCGTGATTTGGCGAATGATAACACCGCCAAAATTTATGTCGATTCTCGTGAAATTCACGCCAAATTAAAAGAATTTGTGGATGAGTTTGTGCCCAATATGCACAATCGCCTGATTCATTACCCAGGCGAGCGCCCACTGTTCGATTTATACAATGTCGAAGAAGATATTCAAAAAGCGTTGCAAACCCGTGTGGCATTAAAGTCAGGCGGTTATCTGATGATTGATCAGACCGAAGCCATGACCACCATTGATGTGAATACGGGTTCTTATGTCGGTGGTCGGACTTTAGAAGACACTGTTTTTAAAACCAATATGGAAGCCACACAGGTCATTGCCCGCCAGTTACGTTTGCGTAATTTGGGTGGCATCATCATTATCGACTTTATTGATATGCAAGAAGTACAGCATCGTGATGAAGTCTTGAGTCAGTTTGAGCGTATGCTTGAACGAGATCATGCCAAGACCAAAATTACCCAAGTGTCTGAACTGGGCTTGGTCGAGATGACCCGTAAACGCACCCGTGAATCATTAGAACATTTACTTTGTGAAGCCTGTCCAACTTGTCAGGGACGGGGATATGTCAAAACAGCAGAGTCAGTATGTTACGAAATTTTTCGAGAAATTTTAAGATACGCACGCGCATTTGAATCACAACGTGGCTTTACTGTCGTTGCGCACCCATCGGTGATTGACCGATTGTTAACTGCCGAAGCGCCAGCAGTGGCGGATTTAGAGCACTTTGTCAGCCGTGTGATTAAATTTCAGGTGGAAAATTTATATACGCAAGAGCAATACGATATCATTTTGAGCTGAAATTGTAACAGGATATCGCTAAACAGTTGTTACATCTGAAATTTTACTTTTTTGAGTGAATTCTCAATACTAAGCATACAGAGTAGCCAAAGCCGAACATCTCCCTCGGTTTAGCAAATGAGGTATGTCATGGGTATGAGTAAAGTTGTGATTCAAAAGAGTTTAAAAGTATTAGATCGTAAAGTGACACATAACGGTTATATTGTGGATGAGCAAGGTAAAGAAACTCAAATTACCACCGCAATGGTTAGCGCGGTTTGTCAGCAATTATTAAAACAGTGTCGTACTATTCAAAAATAAGGGGCAGCAATTGCCCCTTAATTGATTCTATTGAATTATTTTTCTGATGGATTGACGTATCAATCCACGATTTTATTGACCCCTTCAGGCGCATCAATAATCTGTTCAAAACGCTGAATTTCATCTTCCAAGTGTTGCAATAAGTTTTGCATTTTCGGTAAGGCATGACGACAAGCAGTTAAACCAACTTCTAATTTGTCTAAATAGCTGGTCATGGTAATGTTTAAAGCTTGTCCATCTAACACGATTGAAGCAGGGTATAGTGCATCTAGCTTTGCACCATTCCAATACAAAGGTTCACGTGGGCCAGGTACATTGGAAATAACCAAATTAAAGGCCTGACGTTTTGGCATAATGCCTGACAAAATATTTAAACCAGCAGCGCCGTAAACAAAAGCACTATAGTTCATAATTTGATTGGCATTCATGCGCTTAAAACGCTGCTTGGCATTTTGTACACTGCGGCGCACAATTTTTAAACGCTCAAGCGGATCTTCTTTGTGCGTACCCAAGTTGGCTAAAATCATGGTGATTCGATTAGATACTTCAGAATCGTCATCACGAATAGAGGCAGGCACCATCGCAATTAAAGGTTTTTTCGGTAAAGCATATTGGCTGAGTAAGTACTCACGCAATGCGCCTGAGCAAATTGCCAGTACCACATCATTAATGGTTACGCCCAAAGCTTTAGCAATGCGATGCAAACGTGCAAACTCAAAAGATTGCGCGGCAAAACGACGTGAGGCGCTGACACGTTGGTTTAAGATGGTACTTGGTGCTTGGAAGCTAGAAACATAATCGGGGTTACGTCCCATATCTTTGGCAACAGTTTGTGATACTTCATAAACTGCGCGAGGGGTTGCTTCAAACTGACCTTTAACTCCACCAAAAATTTTCTTTAAACGGCTGACTTTCGGTTCTTTCAGGCGTTTAGCACGCGGACCTTCCACACACCAAGGCGGTACAATTCTTTTTGCATTTTCGTCGTGCGAAAGGGATTTTTCCACCAAACGCATGCCAGCAATACCATCTACCATGGCATGATGAATTTTAAAGAACATCGCAAAACGATTATCTTCAATACCTTCAATAATATGGCAAGTCCATAAAGGTTTGGCGCGATCAATCAGTGAACTGTGTTCTTGTGAAATATACGTTAATAATTCACGAATGCGACCTGGTTTTGGCAAGGCAATATGACGGAAGTGATGATCGAGATCGAACTCTTCATCTTCATCCCAAAATAGACCATTGAGCTTATTGTTAAATGGTGCAATAGGCATCGACTTTGAATTGCGAATATCGGCAACCAAGTCTTGAATAAAAGTGTCTGGCGCATGTTCTGGAATTTGGAATAAGAATAATCCACCCACATGCATGGGCTGTTGACGTTTTTCGAGTGATAGGAAAATAAAATCAATAGGGTGTAATGGACGCATATTGTGGATTGCCTCACTGCAATTTCTACGCTTGTTCTTATCTGAACAAGGTTTTTAGAGTTATATAAGATTTAATTCAGTATATCTTTTTTATCAAACAAATATAGTGATTTTTGCGCCATCGCAAGTCAATAAAAATCACAGTAAAACTGTGATTTTTATTGTAGTAACAGATTTGTTATTTTAAATTTCCAGCATGTAGACCGCATTCTTTGTGCGTTGCTTCTTCCCACCACCAACGACCTTCGCGTTCATGTTGATTTGGCAACACAGGGCGGGTGCAAGGTTCACAGCCAATTGAAATAAAACCTTCTTCATGCAAACGATTGTATGGAATTTCCATCATGCGAATGTAATTCCATACGTCACTGCTTGACCAGTTTGCCAGTGGATTGTATTTGATTAATTGTTTATCTGGACCAGCAAAACCTGCATCGGCTTGTACCACTGGAATATCTTGACGTGTACCTGGGCTTTGATCTTTACGTTGCCCTGTAATCCAGCCATCTAGTGTTGCCAGTTTTTTTCGTAAAGGTTGAACTTTACGAATTCCGCAACATTCCTGATGTCCATCTTCAAAAAAGCTAAACAAGCCTTTTTCTTGTACCAATTGTTGGACTGCTTCGGTTTCAGGAAAGCAAATTTCGATCTCAATATTATAATATTTGCGTACAGTTTCTAAAAATTGATAGGTTTCAGGATGCAAACGTCCTGTATCTAAACTAAATACACGAAATGGCAAACCTAAATTAGACGCCATATCAATCAGTACCACATCTTCTGCGCCAGAAAAAGAAATTGCAACTTCACCCTGCTGGTTCAAAGCAAGTTTTAAAATCTCGCTAGGCGATTTGTCTGTATATTCGGTTGCGAGTGCATCAACGATATCTATAGTTGGAATGGTGGTCATTATATGTTCCTAGCATTCGGCTTGGAGAAGCTAATCTTACTGAATTAAGCGCTTATTTTAATAGAATTGTCAAAACTCTATTATCACTAAAAAATAAATGCTTATGAACTAAATAGATTTAAAAAAGAACAAGGCAAAAACCGAATCTTCGGCTATGATAGTGAAAATTTTTATTGGTATTTTGGGAGAACCCATGGAAATCGTATGTCTTGATCTTGAAGGTGTGTTAGTTCCAGAAATTTGGATCAACTTTGCTAAAAAAACTGGAATTAAAGAACTAGAAGCAACTACACGTGATATTCCAGACTACGATGTGTTGATGACTCAGCGTTTAAATATTTTAAAACAGCATGGCTTGGGTTTGAATGATATTCAAGCGGTGATTGCGGATATGGGGCCATTCCCTGGCGCGAAAGAGTTTGTAGAGTGGGTGAGCACACACTTCCAATTGATTATTCTTTCAGACACGTTCTATGAGTTTGCACATCCGTTGATGAAGCAATTGGGCTGGCCAACAATTTTCTGTCACAAATTAGAAACAGATGAAAATGGCATGATTACCGCCTATAAATTGCGTCAACCCGACCAAAAGCGCCAGGCGGTTAAAGCCTTACACGGTTTAAATTTCCGCGTAATTGCTGCAGGCGATTCATATAATGATACAACGATGCTAGGTGAAGCGGACAAAGGTTTCTTATTTGATGCACCTGATAATGTGATCGCAGAATTCCCACAATTCCCTGCAATTCATGGTTATGCAGCATTAAAAGAAGCAATTCGTGGTGCTTCGGTACGAGATATTCCTGCTTAATCTGAAGCTGAATACAATAAAGGGCATCATTTGATGCCCTTTGTTTTTATGCAATATTAACAGTGCATTGATTTAGAAGCGGTAGCCGAATTTTAGACCATAACCCAAAGCATAGTTGTCTTCAAATTCACCAACGTCTGTTGTACCCGTACGTGCAGTGGCATCACCCAACCAGAAGTATTTTACGCCAGCTTGAATAAAATAATTTTCCGCAGGGCTATATTGACCACCTAAACCTACGCTCCAGAAGCCTTCAACAGGGCCTAAAGTAGTTACAGGGTTACCTGCACCAGAATCCCAACCTACAGATGCAGAACCAGACCATTTGCTAGTAAATTTATGACCTACACCAACGGTTGCAGAAATTTGATCATCTGAATAGTCAATTAAATTTTGAGCTTTACCTTTAGCGAGTTTACTAGCACTTGCTAAAGCTGCTGGGCTTACGGCAAACTGATCCCAATGTACCCAACGTAGATTAGCAAAAGCTAAAGTATCTTTTGCAATACCTGTTTGGAAATCAAGGTTCACAGATTGTGGTGTAACCACTTCTGTTTGGCTTGTCATAGAACGTAGATCAATACCGTATGATGGAATATAAACATTTGAAGTTTCTGTAGTATCTAATTCATGTTTAATTTCAGAGCGATACGTGATCGCTGCTTTTAGAGCAATTTCAGGGATTTGGTAAGCTGCACCAGCTAACCAACCAAATGCATCGTCTTCTTTCAGGTCAATGTTGTAGCCAGAAAGTAATGAGTAGGCTGTACCGCGTAAAGATACATTACCTTTAACTGTTTGATAAACAGGACCTGCGTAGAAATTCCAGTTTTCTGTAGGTTGGTAACCAATTAAAGCTGAAAGATTGTGTGTTTCTACTTCTACTTGGGTTGCTTCACCATTCGCGCCAAAAACTAGATTATTTGAAGGGTAGAGAGATTCGGCGCCAAATGGTTGGTCATATATAAGACCTATAGAAATGTGTTCAGTTGCTTGTACTTTAATCGCAGCAGAAGGGAAATAATAATCTTCTGCCATATCGTTAACTTTCAATTGATTAGATTGAACTTTGGGATCTAAAATTGAAATACCTGCTTCTGCATAATTACCCGGTTGTAAAAATGCAGCAATAGATTGACCAGAACGGTCTAAACCAGCAGCAAGCGCAGGTGTAAGTGGGAGAGTGCTAAGTAAAATAGCCGAATAGATTTTATTGAGCTTCATGGTCGTTCCCTGATGCTTTATGTAACAAAAAGTGCAGGAAAAGTAACATATTTAAAAAAAGAGTAAATGCTCAACTTCGCAGAATAAATGAACTGAATAAGTTATAAATCGCAGTTGATTAGAGTAAAAGTACTATTTTAAAGTCTTAAGTAAATGAATTCTATTAAATAATTTTTTAGGGTAATGTTTGGGTAAATATGAGTTTAAGTGTTTTAAATTTGAACATTTAGTTAACACTCGTATAAAAAATGGGAGTTTTAGTTGAAAAAAAAGCCACCCTGAAGGGTGGCTCCTTTGAAAAGCAATAGATTAGAAGCGGTAACCGATTTTTAAGCCGTATGCCCAAGCATCGTTGTCTTCAAAATTTGCAACATATTCATTCGTTCCAAATTGTGCACCTGATTGAGCTTTAGCATCACCAAGCATGAAGTACTTTACACCACCCGCAATAAAGTAGTTAGCTGCAGGTGAGTATTGAACACCTAAGCCTACGTTCCAATAACCTTCAGTTGGTCCAAGAGTTGTTACAGGATCACCTGCACCAGAATCCCAACCCACAGAGACATTACCTGCCCACTGCTCATTCAGTTTTCGACCAACACCAACGGTTGCAGATATCTGATCATCCGTATACCCAACAATATCAAAACCAGTTGGTTTATTAATAGCAGGGTTTTGACCAGCTACAACTGATGCTTTACCAAATTTATCTGGGCGGATAGAGAAGTCTTTCCAATTTACCCAGCGTAAATTAGCAAAAGCAACAGTATTTGCCATAACACCAGTTTGGAAATCTAAGTTAACAGATTGTGGTGTTGTGATTTCTGTTTTTGCATCTGGTGCGGCATTTAAACCTGCAAATAAACCAGTTTTAAAAGATTCTTTAGTATTTGATTCATGTTCAACTTCAGAACGATAGGTTACTGAAGTTTTTAGCGCAATTTCAGGAATTTGATATGCAAAGCCAGCTAGCCAACCAATTGCTGAATCTTCTTTCATATTAGCATTATACGAACCAAATGTAGCTGAACCACCATAAGCTAAACCACGAAGTTGTACGTCACCTTTTACAGTTTGATACACTGGACCACCATAGATATTCCAGTTTTCAGTTGGTTGGAAACCGAAAACCATTGCGAGGTTTTGAGTATCAACTTCAACTTTAGAACCTTCTGTTCCATCGTGAAAAGCTCCTTGACCACCAAAGGCACCCAAAGCGGGACTGATTGAACCTAGTACCGCAGCTGGTGGAGTTGTTTTGGTATTAGCGGAAAATTCAGCTTTAGCACCGAATGGTTGATCGTAAATTAAACCGAAAGAAAAATTATCGGTTAATTGAAGTTTTAGAGCTGCATGAGGAAAATAGTAGTCACCAGCCATTTCACCAACATTTGTATTTTCTAAGCCAAATACTGGAGCTAGAGCAGCAGGTGCACCTGCTGGTACATAGCCACTTTTTACATTACCAGAAACACTCGGATCTAATACAGAAATACCTGCTTCAAAATAGTTACCCGGTTGTAAGAACGCAGCCATAGATTGACCAGAACGATCTAGAGCTGCAGCAAAAGCACCTGTCATTGGTACAGTTGCTAAAATCATTGCTGTGCTAAGTGCTTTTAATTTCATTATACATTTCCCTTGGGCTATAAAGTCTTTTATGACAGTTTTTGTTGATGCTTTAAGCTTTCATTTAGGATGATTTCGACTTGTGCAAACCGAGACCATTTGTTACTCCATGTGACAAAAATATCACAATTAAAATAAGAGTAAATGCTCTAGAAAAAACTAATCAGTATAAAAAACACGCTGAATAGAGTATTTGTTCTAATTGGTGTGGGTTTTTAGTTTGTTAGTGATTGAAATTAAATAATAAAATTTAAAAATCAATCTATTGTTTAAATGTTTTTAATTGGTTAAAAAAAATACTTTTTATCAAAATTCATTTTGTTGCAAGGCATATCTTGCAACAAAATGGGGTGCATTAACGTGTGGTTTTTCCAAGCTTTGCCAAAAGAATGACAGGAATCAGCCCAACCAATACAATTAGTAAAGCTGCTACTGCGCCATCTTCATAAGTGCCCCTAGACGCTTCTGCATATAGCTGAGTAGCGAGTGTTTCCATATTTAAGGGACGGAGCAACAAAGTGGCAGGTAGCTCTTTCATGCAATCTACAAAAATTAATAAAGCTGCAGAAATAATAGCAGGGCGTAATAATGGCAGGTGTACACGCCACAACAGTGCAAAGTTGTTTTGCCCTAAATTGCGTGCAGCATCATCAAAAACACCATGAATACGGTTATAGCCTGACTCAATGCCACCTACTGAAATAGCTAAAAAACGCACAGCATAAGCATAAATAAGGGTAAAACTAGTACCGAGAAATAATAAACCAGTGTGTATCCCCAATTTAAATTCTAAAAAATCTGCAATGGCATGATCAATTTTGCCCAAAGCCAACATGAGACCAATGGCTAAAACGGTTCCTGGAATGGCATAGCCTAAGCTAGAAATGCGGCTAAACCAAGTGTGTTTACTAAAACGTGCTGCACTGACAATGAAGAATCCAATCAAAATAGTGAAGATGGTGGCAATACTAGCAAGTGTCAGTGTGTTGATGGATGCTTGGATCAGATAATCTGAGAACCCTGCATATTGAATACGTTTATAAGATTCTACAAGTAAATGACTGGTGGGAATTAAAAAGCCAATACAGACAGGAATTAAACCTAAACCCAATAATACGAGTGCTTTAACACCTTTGACTGATTGTGCAGGCATTAAACGGCTGCGTTGAGCCGAGTTCATATAGCGCTGTTTACGCCGACCTAAACGCTCTACTAACACCAATAAGGTAATAATCATCAACATGAAAATGGCAATTTGTGCGGCACTGGCTAAATCGGACTGATTGGTCCAGGTTGAATAAATCGACAAAGTTAAGGTTTTAATGCCTAAAAATTCTGTTGCACCAATATCATTAATGGTTTCCATTAAAACCAGACTAGTACCCACAGCAATTGCAGGACGTGCCAGTGGAATTGCAACACGTAAAAACACTTGATCGGGTTTTAATCCTAATGAACGAGCAACCTCAATTAAACTGGCCGATTGCATCAGAAACATTGCACGGGTGCTTAAATACACATACGGATACAGCACAAAGCTAAGCAAGAAGATGCCGCCCCAAACAGTACGAATATTAGGAAACCAAAACTGTTGTAATTCTAAATTAAACCCATCCCGCAGGATACTTTGTACAGGGCCGATAGGATGCAAAATGTCGATATAACTATACGCAATAATATAAGTCGGTACGGCTAAAGGTAGCAGTAAGGCCCAATCTAAAAATGCACGACCTCGGAATTGATATGCTGTTACAATCCATGCGCTGCCTGTACCAATCAGGATGGTGAGAATACCCACACCCAACAATAAAATCCCTGTTTCTGCCAACGTGTGTGGAATCACATAACGCAGCAGATGTCCCCAAATTTCACTATCGCCTTGTAATGCTGTCCAAATTAAAGCGAGCACAGGTAAACAGGCGAGTAGTGTCAATAACCCACTGAGCGAAAATAAAAAATTAAATTTATTTTTAAGCATTGCAATAGAGGTACTAAATAAGGGGGAGGGAACAGCTGAGCATCTTACAGTGCAAAGCGCTGCACTGTAAGATAAAAGCAGAAAATTTTAGCGGTTAAACTGGACTTTATCGACCAATAAGTTTGCAGCTTTACGGTGACGTGCAATATCGCTTAAACGAATCGAATCGATATTGAGTTTACCGAAGCTAGCAATAATAGGGTCAATTTTTACCCCAGGTTTGACTGGGTATTCAAAGCCGTTTTGTGCGTAGATGGCTTGTGCATGATCTGAAGCTAAAAACTCAAGCAGTTGCACGGCTTCTTTGCGGTTTGGTGCATGTTTTGAAACCACTGCACCCGATACGTTGACATGCGTTCCACCATTTTTAAAACGCGGAAGTACCACGTTAATGGCATTGCCCCAGCGCTTTTGTTCCGCATCACCTGTACGCATCGTGCCGACATAATAGGTGTTGGCAACGCCAATATCACAAATTTTACCTAAAATATCACGCGCCACATCTCGGTCACCACCACTTGCTGGGCGTGCTAAATTGGCTTTCACGCCACGCAACCAAGTTTCGGCTTGTTTTTCACCATGATGGGCAATATACGCTGCAATTAAAGCAGTGTTATATGGATGGTTGCCTGAACGAATACAGATTTTATTTTTCCATTTTGGATTGGCTAAATCTTCATAAGTAATCGCATTAAGCGGTGTACGGTCTTTAGAGGCGTAGACTGCACGTGCACGCATCGACAAAGCATACCAATGACCATTTGCAGCTCGTAAATTGGCAGGAATTGCGCTATTTAAGGTTTTAGAACTTACGCGCTGGGTTAAACCACTTTCTACTAAATCAACCAAATTGCCAAAATCTACAGTCAGCATCACATCGGCAGGAGAACGACGACCTTCTGCTTTTACACGTTCCAATAAACCATCTTTAATAAAAACCGTATTGACTTTTACCCCAGTTTTTTGGGTAAATTCGGTTAATAAGGTTTGAATCAGCACAGGTTCGCGCGTGGTGTATAAATTGACTTCCGCTGCTTGTGCGACACTTGCACCAAATGCAAGTAAACCTGTAACAAGCAATGATAAATTAGACAGTGGTTTCATGCAGTATTCCTAATTAAAAATTTAAACCTGAACAGTAGCTTGAGTAGAAGATGAAGCAGTGGGTGATTGTTCATCAGACGCCAAGAAATAACAGCTGTTTAAATTGACAGAAACATAGACTTGTTCAGCGGGCTGAATATCTTGAAGATGACTGACTTGCGCCAAAAGAGTGAGATCGTGATCGCGTAGTTTTAGACGCAGTTGTTGCGCATGGCCCATAAAACTTGATGACACAATGCTTGCTGGCAATGCATTTTCACTTGGTGTTTGGCTGACACGCAATTGATGCGGACGGAAGCAGCAAACCAGTGAATCTTGAGCGGTGGTATGTTCTGGTAAATCAATTTTGCCAAATACGGTATGAATTTCTTGGTGATTGATTTGCACTGGGATTTCATTCAATGCTGAAAAATAACGTGCAGCAAACAAGGTTTTAGGCTGTAAATAAAGTTGTTTCGGTGAACCAATTTGAATAATTTGACCTTGATGCATCAAAATAATTTGATCGGCAATTTGCAATGCTTCTTCTGGGTCATGTGTCACGATAACCGTAGTCGTTTCAGTTTGCTTGAGCAGTTGAATGGTGTTTTGACGAATTTGATCACGCAGACGATGATCCAAATTTGAAAAAGGTTCATCCATTAACAAGACTTGTGGTTCTGGTGCTAAGGCACGTGCTAAGGCAACGCGTTGTTGTTCGCCGCCTGAAAGTGTATATGGATAGCTGTCTTGATGATGCAACATGGAAACATGCGCTAAAGCTTGTTTGGCAATAGTTTCCCGCTGCGCTTTGGGAAATTTCTTTAAGCCAAACATAACATTGTCTAACACACTTAAATGCGGAAAAAGTGCGTAATCTTGAAAGACTAAACCAATATGGCGAGCTTCTGCAGGAATCTGTGCATGTTCACTCCACAAGGTATTTTGTTCCAGTTGGATTGTGCCGCTGCTTGGTGTTTCCAAGCCTGCAATCAGACGTAGCATTGTGGTTTTGCCGCAGCCTGAATGACCTAATAAACACACAATTTGTCCACTCATCGCTGACCATGTTGCTTGTTGCACTGCAAAACGCGAACCAAACTTTTTACTGAGCTGTTGGATCGTCAAGACATTGGCAGGTTGAGCAGCGTACGCATTCATAGTTTATTCACACGACAAATTTTGTGCTCAAATGATAACTAAGAATTCTTCTCATGTAGAGTCTTTTTATCATTTAGAATGTAAATGATGTAGCTTTTGCTACAAAAAAGTTGAAATATCAACTGAAAAGAATGGGTTGGAATTTAAATTATTTTAAGTGCAGCACTTTATTTATGGGCTATTAAAAGGGGGGCTTAAAAGCAAAAAGTTACTGCCGAAGCAATAACTTTTTAATTTTTAGAAATCTGTACTATGCGTACTATGCAAATTAAGGTTTTTTCGCATTAAGCACTCTAAATAAAATGTACATCAAGACCACCCATACAGGAATCATAATGACTGATTCTTTAAAGCCTTGTGTCCACATAATATAAAGTACCACTGCAATAAACGCTAAAACCAAATAGTTGCTAAATGGTGACCAAAGCGCAGGGAACTTAGTTGGAATCGCTAATTTTTTCAGTGTGCTGGTAAATTTAAGGTGAGTCAAACTGATCATCGCCCAGTTTAAAACCAATGCACCCACAACAATATACATGAGGTGGCTTAAAGCTTCTTCGGGTACAAAGTAGTTCAATAATACACAGCCGAAAATTAATACCGCAGAGAATAATACTGCTGGAATTGGCACACCTTGTTTATTCACTTTTAGGAAAATTTTTGGTGCGTTACCTTGTTTGGCCAAACCAAACAGCATACGGCTGTTGGCATACATCCCACTGTTATACACAGAAAGTGCCGCAGTCAAAATCACGAAATTCAGTAAGTGCGCTGCCCATTCAATGCCCATTTGACTAAAAATCATTACGAATGGACTTTTATCTAAACCACCTAAATCTAACTGATTCCAAGGCACTAAAGACAATAGAATGGTGAGTGAACCGATATAGAAAATTAGAATACGGAACACCACTTGGTTAATGGCTTTAGGAATGGTTTTTTCAGGATCTTGCGCTTCTGCGGCAGCCATACCAATCAACTCAATGCCGCCAAAGGCAAACATGAGGAATGCAAGCATGAAGAACAGACCTTCAAAGCCATTCGGGAAGAACCCCCCATGCGCCCAAAGGTTGCTGAATGATGCGGTTGAATTGGCATCTGCAGAAAGTAAGAGATATAAACCAAACACAATCATCGAAACCACAGCAGCGACTTTAATGATTGCTAGCCAGAATTCTGACTCACCATAGAACTTTACATTGCCCAAGTTAATAATGGTAATCACAATGAAAAAGAACAGTGCCGAAGTCCAAGCAGGAATATGCGGCCACCAGTAGTTAATATATTTGGCAACTGCGGTGAGTTCTGCCATTGCCACCAAAATATACAAAATCCAGTAGTTCCAACCTGCTAAAAAGCCAGGGAATTTACCTGCATATTTATAGGCAAAGTGACTGAATGATCCTGCAACGGGCTCATGAACAATCATTTCCCCCAATTGGCGCATAATTAAAAATGCAATAAGACCACCAATGGCGTAACCCAAAATAATAGAAGGGCCAGCAGATTGGATGACCTGCGCGGAACCTAAGAATAAGCCTGTACCAATTGCTCCACCCATGGCAATCAATTGAATATGGCGGTTCTTTAAGCCACGCTGAAGTTGTGAAGACTCGTTGTTCAAAGTATTCAGCCCGACAAGGAAAAAGTGACAAGATTGTAATAGATCAAATTTCATTAGCCTAGTAGCTAGACAATAATGAAATAAATTTATGATAAATATTAAAATATTTTATGGTTTTTATTTGTATAAAAGATAAGTGAATCAATATATTAATTTTATTTTTGCCTTATAAATCAAGATGAGTGGTTAGGGTAAAATTTACCAAATGTTGTTTTTTTATACTTAAGTCAAGACCGCGATACCTTTTGAATAAAAACCGTTATGATGCAAAAGGGTCTTTTTATATGGCCATAACAATCAAAAAACAAGGGAATAAAATTCATGCGTTTTGCACCACAAGTTAAAATTCCAGCAACATATATGCGTGGCGGTACCAGTAAAGGTGTATTTTTTAAACTTGATGATTTACCTGCAGCGGCACAGCAGCCAGGCAAAATTAGAGATCAAATTTTATTACGTGTGATTGGCAGTCCAGACCCTTATGCCAAACAAATTGATGGAATGGGTGGTGCAAGCTCGAGTACCAGTAAAACCGTAATTTTAGCCAAAAGCACTCAACCCGATCACGATGTCGATTATTTGTTTGGGCAAGTTTCGATTGATCAGCCATTTGTAGATTGGAGTGGCAACTGCGGTAACTTAACGGCTGCAGTCGGTGCATTTGCGATCAGCAATGGCTTGGTTGATGCCAGTAAAATTCCAGAAAATGGCATTTGTACCGTACGTATTTGGCAGAAAAATATTGAAAAAACCATTATTGCGCATGTTCCAATGACGCATGGTCAGGTGCAGGAAACGGGTGATTTTGAGTTGGATGGCGTGACTTTTCCTGCCGCAGAAGTACAAATTGAATTCTTAGACCCTGCCGATGATGGCGAAGAAGGTGGGGCAATGTTCCCCACTGGAAATGTGGTGGATACTTTGCATGTGCCAGATATTGGAACATTCCAAGCAACCTTTATTAATGCGGGTATTCCCACAATTTTCCTAAATGCAGAAGAAATTGGTTATACAGGCACAGAACTGCAAGATGCAATCAATGGCGATGCACAAGCTTTGGCACGTTTTGAAACCATTCGCGCTTATGGTGCTAAACAAATGGGTTTGATTCAGGAAATTGCTGAAGCTGAAAAACGCCAACATACGCCAAAAATTGCCTTTGTTTCTGCGCCAAAAAGTTATGTATCTTCAAGTGGTAAACAAATTCAGGCTGAAGATACTGATTTATTGGTACGTGCATTGTCGATGGGTAAATTACACCATGCCATGATGGGTACAGCAGCAGTCGCGATTGGTACAGCTGCAGCCATTCCGGGAACATTGGTCAACTTGGCTGCGGGCGGGGGTGAGCGTGAAGCTGTACGTTTTGGACATCCATCAGGTACGCTTCGTGTAGGTGCGCAAGCCGTGCAGGAAAATGGACAATGGCAAGTCAAAAAAGCTGTGATGAGCCGTAGTGCACGTGTATTAATGGAAGGTTGGGTGCGTGTACCTGCGGAAACATTAGAATAAGTTTTGCTTCGAACAGATTTGGGGTTTGTTGACATTTCATAAATGGCTTGCGCTGTAGGCTAAAACTGAGCAGATCAGGCATGAAACGCAGGGAATAGTGGGTCTATTGCCAAGTTTCATAACGCAATCTGAGAAAGTTTTAGCCACAGCCTTTCAGGACAAGCATATTTTTTGCTGCTATTGCGTTATGTGCCAGTCATTTAGAATGACTAAATTTCCTGTCCCATGCCTTATATCAGCTAAAAAATATGCGTTGTCGCAAACATAGATGAAGTGTCAACAGACCCTAATTAACTAAATACAGCCTCTATTTCGATAGGGGCTTATTTATGGCTGAAATGTTATATCAGTTCAGTTAAGGCTTAAAAAACTTTGAATTACAGGTACAATGCTGCAACACAGGCAGCTTACTGCTTATTAGACATGAACCAACAACTCGAGGCGAATGTGTCATCACTTCACGATTTACAGGCGCATGCATTAACCGCAGCCCAACAACGTATTCAGCAAGACTTGCTTACCGCTTTAGAGGCTTTTGCATTGCCAGAACCGTTAAAGTCTGCTGTGCATCATGCCGTCATGTTGGGTGGTAAGCGTGTGCGTCCTGCTTTGTGTTATGCCACAGCTGCGTTAAGACCTAATCAGAATTATGCAGCAGTACGCCGTGCTGCAGTTGCAATTGAGCTGATTCATTGTTATTCACTGGCGCATGACGATTTGCCGTGTATGGATAATGACTTGTTGCGTCGTGGGCAGCCAACCTGTCATGCAGCTTATGGTG
This sequence comes from Acinetobacter sp. YH16053, assembly GCF_013417035.1. Classification (NCBI taxonomy): domain Bacteria; kingdom Pseudomonadati; phylum Pseudomonadota; class Gammaproteobacteria; order Moraxellales; family Moraxellaceae; genus Acinetobacter; species Acinetobacter sp. YH16053. The sequence goes on along the minus strand of NZ_VPEP01000002.1, from coordinate 218,211 downwards.
AAGATACAGCGTTGTTGGCAGGTGATATTTTACAATCGATGGCATTTGAAATTTTAGGCAGTCGTTTGTTTGATCAGTCTGCTGCGGTAGATCAAGGGATTGTACTCAAGCAGATTCAAATTTTAGCTACAGCATCATCAAAAATGGTGTGTGGTCAGGTTATGGATTTACAATCTGAAGGCAAACAAGTCGATCAGGCGACTTTGGAAAGTATCCATCGTAATAAAACAGGTGCCTTGATTTCTGCTGCAGTGATGATGGCTGCTGTGACCGTGTTTGATGGACGAGATAAAGCCATTCCACAACTGCGTGAATATGCACAAGCGATTGGTCTAGCCTTTCAGGTACAAGATGATATTTTGGATATTATTTCAGAGACTGAAGTGCTCGGTAAAACCGCAGGCAAAGATGAGCAGGTGGAAAAATCCACTTATCCTGCATTGATGGGGCTAGAGCAGGCACAAACTTACGCTCAACAGTTACATGATCAGGCTTTTGCTGCGTTGGCTTTTTTTGATACTGCTGCAGCAACAGAGCTACAGAAAATTTCAGAATTTTTACTGTCACGTAAAAGCTAATTGATGCTTTAGGTTTACTGATACCTTTAAATATAGTGATTTTTAATTGAAGTAAATTGGCGGTGTGCCAAAAAAATAAAAGCGAGCATTTGCTCGCTTTTTTATGTTGTTGCTTTGGAGTAAGTCTATTTTAAAATATTTACCGGTTTAAAATTTCACTCCTTTTTTTGCTTTTTATTCCTGAAGTGTTGCATCCGGAGCAAGAATTGTTTTGCCTTGCTTTAAGCTATCTAAAGCCTCTCGGTTAAAATCGACCAAAAGAGAGTTGTTTTGTGGATCAATCGCATAGCGACTAATCAATTTTTGATCACCCTGTAAAGTTTCTATTCGGTATTCATCTGCAATATTCATAATGCCGTCTAAATTAATGGTGGCAGAAGCCTTGTCTTGACGAAATAACTCATAAACATCGCGTAGGTCAAAAATTGCATTTTGTGCATCGGGATGCTTTTCAAAATAATTTTGTAAATGACGAATAAATAATTGCGCAAACATAAAGTAATTCGGTTTGTGGGTATAGTCTAAGCTCATGTGTTTACTCCTTATTATTCAAATTTTTAATGCTTCATAGGAATAACACACTCTAGGCTAAAAATTAAAGAAACTCTGGGCTGAAGTTGCAAAAACTACACAAAGAATTTGATGCTGTGCACTAAGCTGAAACCTAAATTTGCCATGATCTGTTTAGAAATTAAAAAACTTTGTAACGAACAGCGCAGTTGGTGTTTTGGAAAAAATAATCATAAATGGTTTATCTATTCATTAAAGCGATTAATAGCCCTACAGAGTAGTGGAATTCTAAAATATCAAGTATTTGAATAAAAAATCATCCGAAAGACTAAGACTTATGAACTAGCAAGTGAAATCATAAATCAGGTACAATTGGCGTGATTAATTTTGTGTTTGGTGTATTTGAAGGCCAATACATACATTCTTTGTTAATAAATAGGCCTGCCAGGAGTTATCCCCGCATGAGTGCCATTACTCCATACGAATGGGCAATTATTGCCTTCGTGATCGGCGTTACATTTTTATGCGTCTTTATGCTAACCGTTCCTTTACTCCTTGGGGGTAAATCATGGGGGCGTGCGAAGCAAGAGCAGTTTGAGTCGGGTGTTGTAGGTGCTGGTGGAGCACGTATCCGCTTATCTGCAAAGTTCTATTTGGTTGCAATTTTCTTCGTTGTTTTCGACTTAGAAGCACTTTATCTATACGCATGGGCAGCTTCTGTTCGTGAAGTAGGTTGGGTGGGCTTTGCAACGGCTGCTGTATTTATTTTAGTTTTACTCGTTGGCTTAATTTATGAATTATCAACTGGTGCGCTGAACTGGGCTCCATCTGATAAGCGTAAAGCAGCAGGGATTAAACCTAAAATTGGTTCGCCAAATATGGATCTTGCAGAAATCACACGCTTTAACTCAATTGAAGAATTGGTAACGGACCCTACCGGTCAAATTCCAGCTCAATCCTCTGGTCGTGTAAAAAAATCTGCGACTACCTCATCTGACAAGGAGTAACTCGGGATGAAATATACCTTAACCCGTGCGAATCCCGATGCTGATCAATATCCACTTCAAGAGCGTCAGATCGTAACCGATCCGCTTGAAGAAGAAGTGAATAAAAATGTGTTCATGACTCGTTTAGAGGACTTGGCACATACAGCAGTAAACTGGGGGCGTAAGAACTCAGTTTGGCCGTTTAACTTTGGTACATCATGCTGCTACGTAGAGTATGCAACGACCTTAACAGGTGTGCATGACTTGTCACGTTTTGGTGCCGAGGTTATTCGTGCTTCACCGCGTCAGGCAGACTTGATGATTGTTGCAGGTACGTGTTTCGTAAAAATGGCACCTGTAATTCAGCGTTTGTACGAGCAAATGCTTGAGCCTAAATGGGTTATCTCAATGGGCGCATGCGCAAACTCAGGTGGTATGTACGACATTTATTCAGTTGTACAAGGTGTGGATAAAATCATTCCTGTGGATGTGTACATTCCAGGTTGCCCACCACGTCCTGAAGCATTAATTCAAGCATTAATGTTATTACAAGACCAAATTCAATTAGAGCGTCGTCCGTTGTCTGCGGTGATTGGTGATGATCTTAAGCCAGTGTATAAGCCGAAGATGATGCCAGAACGTGACCGTAAGAATGCACAGCGTATTGCGGTGAAAAACTTACGCTCTATGGATGAAATTAAATAATTTAAACGTACAAATATTGATGCACCCGAAGGGTGTAGTTGTCGTTTAGGTTGACTGAATTTGTATTAAATAGGAAGCCAAGCCAATGGCTGAAACTGACATTGCTATGCCAGAATCGACAGCAGTTGATTCACGCCCAGCATTTGCAATTGTAGAAGAGCTTAAAACCAAATTTGGTGAGAACTTCTACGTGCAAACGACTTTTGAAGATTTTCCAACAGTCTGGGTTGAGCGCGCACGTGTACAAGAAGTTTTAATGTTCTTGCGTACAGTGTCACGTCCATACGTGATGTTGTTCGACTTGTCTGCGGTAGATGAGCGTTTACGTACTCACCGCGACGGTCTACCTGCGTCTGACTTTACTGTGTTCTATCACTTGTTATCGCTTGAGCGTAACACGGACATTCGTATTAAAGTTGCGTTGAATGAGAGTGATCTCAACATTCCAACAGCAACCAACATTTGGCCAAATGCCAACTGGTACGAGCGTGAAGCTTACGATATGTTTGGTATCAACTTCGAAGGGCATCCAATGCTTCGTCGTATCTTGTTGCCAACATATTGGGAAGGTCATCCGTTACGCAAAGAGTATTCTGCACGTGCAACGGAATATACACCGTATATGCAGAACCAAGCCAAACAAGACTTCGAGCAAGAACACCTTCGCTTTGTGCCTGAAGATTGGGGCTTAAAGCGCGGTAATAAAGACGAAGACTTCATGTTCCTGAACTTGGGTCCTAACCACCCATCTGCGCACGGTGCGTTCCGTGTAATTTTGCAGTTGGATGGTGAAGAAGTGAAAGACTGTGTGCCAGATATCGGCTATCACCACCGTGGTGTGGAAAAGATGGCTGAACGTCAAACTTGGCATTCATTCATTCCGTATACTGACCGTGTGGACTACTTAGGTGGTTGTGCCCAAAACATGCCGTATGTAATGGGTGTGGAACAACTGGCAGGCATTACGGTGCCAGACCGCGCACAATGTATTCGTGTCATGATGTCGGAATTATTCCGTATCAATAACCACTTATTGTTCATTGGTACTGCAATTCAGGATGCGGGCGGTATGACCCCTGTATTCTATATGTTCGCAGACCGTCAAAAAATCTACGATGCGATTGAAGCCATTACGGGTTACCGTATGCACCCAGCATGGTTCCGTATTGGTGGTACCGCACACGACCTACCAAACAACTGGCAGCACCTGATTCGTGAAATCTTGGAGTGGATGCCAAAGCGTATGAACGAATACTACACTGCGGCATTACGCAACTCTGTATTCATGGGTCGTACGCAAGGCGTTGCACAGTATGATGCGAAATCTGCTTTGGCGTGGGGTGTAACAGGTACTGGTCTACGTGCAACAGGTATCGACTTTGATGTGCGTAAATACCGTCCATACAGTGGTTATGAAAACTATGACTTTGACGTGCCAGTAGAGTACGAAGGCGATGCTTACGCACGTGTATTGGTACACTTCCGTGAAATCGAAGAGTCATTGAAAATCATCAAACAATGTCTAGATAACATGCCTTCTGGTCCATATAAAGCGGATCATCCATTGGCTGTTCCACCACCAAAAGACAAGACATTACAAGATATTGAAACCTTGATTACACACTTCTTAAGCGTGTCTTGGGGTCCTGTAATGCCTGCTGGTGAAGCATCTGTAATGGCAGAAGTGGTGAAAGGTGCATCTAACTATTACTTGACTTCAGATAAGTCGACGATGAGTTACCGTACCCGTATTCGTACACCAACTTTCACGCATTTACAGCAAATGCCTTCTGTGATTAACGGCAGTCTGGTATCTGACTTAATCATTTATTTAGCGACCATTGACGTCGTAATGGCAGACGTGGATCGCTAAGGGGTAAACGCATTATGATGATTTTGACTGATAAAAAGCCACGTGTGAATGTTGAAGGGATTTTGACTGCGGAAGAAATCCATGAAATTGAACATCACATTGGTCATTATCCGTACCCACGTGCAGCATCTTTAGATGCCTTGAAGTGTGTACAGCGCCGTAATGGCTGGGTAGATGATGCGCAGTTAAATGCGATTGCACAGCTTCTAACCATCAGCGTTGCTGATTTAGAAGGTGTCGCAACATTCTATAACCGTATTTATCGCCAGCCTGTAGGTCGTCACGTGATTTTATTGTGTGACTCGATTGCATGCTTTTTGATGGGTGCAGAAACACTTGCAGAAGCATTCCAGCGTGAATTAGGCATTCAGTTTGGTCAAACGACTGCAGATGGTCGTTTCACGTTATTGCCAATTTGCTGTTTAGGAAATTGCGATAAGGGTCCAACCTTGATGATTGATGAAGATACTCACGGTTTAGTTGAGGTGACATCGGTGCAACAGTTATTGGAGAAGTATGTATGAATACCGAACCAAGACCAATTTATGGTGACGGTAACCCAGAAACGCATCCATTAACTTGGCGTTTAAGCAAGCAAGAGCACGTGCGTAATGCAGATGATTACGAAGCACTAGAAGGCTATGCAGGCTTTAAGAAAGCGATTTCTATGCCGCCTAAAGATGTGCTTGAAGTCATTAAAGCTGCGACAGTGAAAGGTCGTGGTGGTGCAGGCTTCCCAGCAGGGATCAAATGGTCACTGATGGCACCAAACGACAATTCAGGTCCACGTTACCTGATTTGTAATGCCGATGAGATGGAACCGGGTACTTTCAAAGACCGTTTGTTGATGGAAAAACTTCCACACCAACTGATTGAAGGTATGCTGATTGCTGCGTACACGCTTGAAGCAACCCACGGCTATATCTTTATTCGTGGCGAATACATCGAAGCTGCACAGTACTTAAATGAAGCAATTGAGCAAATTCGTGCCAAAGGTTATTTGGGCGAAAACATTTTAGGTACAGGTTGGGGCTTTGAGTTATACGTGCACACAGGCGCAGGTCGTTATATATGTGGTGAAGAAACTGCATTGATTAACTCGCTTGAAGGTCGTCGTGCAAACCCTCGTACTAAACCACCATTCCCGCAAGTTGCAGGGGCATGGGGTCGTCCAACAATTGTCAACAACGTAGAAACCTATAACAACTTACCTGCAATCATGTTGCGTGGTGCAGAGTGGTATATCGGTTTATCTGCAGGTAAATCGAAAGACCCTGGCACAAAAATTTACGGTGCTTCTGGTAAGGTGAAATTCCCAGGTCTATGGGAGCTTCCATTTGGTACGACTGCACGTGAAGTAATTGAAGACTATGCGGGTGGCATGCGTGATGGCTTGAAGCTAAAAGCATGGTTACCAGGTGGTGCATCTACTGACTTCTTGGCGGCAGAACACATTGACTTGCCAATGGATGCAGAAAGCATCATGAAAGCAGGTTCACGTTTAGGTACGTGTTTGCTTATGGTGGTCGATGAAACCCAATGTATGGTTTCTGCAACCCGTAACTTAGAAGAATTCTTTGCGCGCGAATCATGTGGTTTCTGTACCCCATGTCGCGATGGCTTACCGTGGGCTGTAAAAGCACTCAAAGCAATTGAAAATGGCGAGGGGAAAGAAGAAGACATTCAACATCTTCAAGAACTCACCAAAAAATTGTGGATTGGTAAGACCTTCTGTGCTCACGCACCAGGTGCGATGGAGCCATTAATGGGCGCACTCAAATATTTCCGTAGCGAGTTTGAAGCAAAAGTGGCAAATAGCCGTCCTGCTGCTCAAGCTAGCAACGTAGAACAAGCTTAAGGAATTCGACTATGGCTACAATTCATGTCGATGGAAAATCGTACGAAGTCAATGGCTCGGAAAACTTGCTGCAAGCATGTTTGAGCCTTGGGATCGACATTCCGTACTTTTGTTGGCATCCATCCTTAGGTTCTGTCGGTTCTTGCCGTCAATGTGCCGTGACCCAATATGCGAACCCTGAAGATACTCGTGGTCGCTTGGTGATGTCATGTATGACACCTGCTGCTGACAATACCTATATCTCAATTGAAGACAAGGAAGCGACTGAGTTCCGTGCTTCAATTGTAGAGTTCTTGATGACGAACCACCCGCACGACTGTCCAGTCTGTGAAGAAGGTGGTCACTGTCATTTACAAGATATGACTGTAATGACGCAGCATGACCGTCGTCGTTACCGCTTCACCAAACGTACGCACTATAACCAAGAGCTAGGTTCGTTCATTGCACATGAAATGAACCGTTGTATCGCATGTTATCGTTGTGTGCGTTACTACAAAGACTATGCAGGTGGTACAGACTTTGGCGTTTATGCCAACGCATCACGTGTTTACTTTGGTCGTCCTGAATCAGGTACTTTGGAATCTGAATTCTCTGGTAACTTGACTGAAGTATGTCCAACAGGTGTATTTACCGACAAAACGCACTCTGCACGTTATAACCGTAAGTGGGACATGCAGTATGCGCCAAGCGTATGCCAAGGCTGTTCTTCTGGCTGTAACATTTCTCCAGGTGAGCGTTATGGCGAATTACGTCGTGTAGAAAACCGCTTTAACGGTGAAGTTAACCAATACTTCCTGTGCGACAAAGGTCGTTTCGGTACAGGTTATGTGAACCGTGAAGATCGTCCACGTCAGCCACAGTTCCGTAATGGTGCGAGTGTAGAAACCGTTTCTGTAGATACTGCACTTGATACGATTATTGCCAAAGTTCAAGGCAAAAAAGTTTTGGGTATTGGTTCGCCACGTGCATCGCTTGAATCAAACTTTGCTTTGCGTGAGTTAGTGGGTCAAGACAACTACTCAACAGGCTTATCGCAAAAAGAGCAAAACTTGGTAGAGCTTGCAGCTTCAATCATGCAAACCGAAGGTATTTACAACCCAGGTATGCGTGAAATTGAAGATTACGATGCTGTGTTAATTTTGGGTGAAGATTTAACCCAAACTGCACCACGTATGGCCTTGTCTGTTCGCCAAGCGGCGAAAAACAAAGCCAAAGAAATGGCTGCAGAGCGTCGTACCCCAGACTGGTTGGCTGAACCTGTGCAACGTATCGCACAAGATGCAAAATCACCAATTTACATTTTGGCTGCAACGCAAACGCGTTTAGCCGATGTCGCAACAGGTGAAGTGGTTGCATCTCCAAACGACATCGCACGTTTAGGTTTTGCGATTGCAGCTGCAGTAGCAGGCGATGTAATCACTGGTTTAGATGACGATGCGAAAGCATTTGCACAAACCATTGCTGACACGTTAAAAGCTGCGAAAAAACCATTGGTGATTTCAGGTACAAGCTTACTAGACGCTGCCATTATGGAAGCGGCTGCACAAGTGGCACAAAACTTGGGTGAAAACGCAGGTTTAAGCTTAACTGTGCCAGAAGTGAACTCAATGGGCTTGGCTATTTTTGGTGGTCAAAGCTTAGAGCAAGCATTTGCGCAAGATTACGATGCTGTGATTGTGGTTGAAAATGACTTATATCGTCGTTTACCTGCAGTACAAGTCGATGCAGCTTTAGCGAAAGCACAAGATGTCATCGTGCTAGATCATGCTGAAACCGCAACTGTGCAAAAAGCCAATATCGTACTTTCTGCAGCAAGCTTCGCGGAAGGTGATGGTACGGTGGTGAGTCAGGAAGGTCGTGCACAACGCTTCTTCCAAGTTTATGACCCAAGCTACTACAAACCTGAATTGGCGATTAAAGAATCTTGGCGCTGGTTACACGCACTTGAAACAGGCTTAAAAGGCAAAGCAATTGCTTGGACTGTTTTAGATGACGTGATTGAATCTGTAGTGAAGAATGTTCCAGCACTTGAAGCAATTCAAGATGTTGCACCAGATGCAGGTTTCCGTGTACATGGCTTAAAAGTTGCGCGTGAACCACGTCGTTACTCAGGTCGTACCGCTATGCGTGCACCGTTATCCATTCACGAACCAAAACAACCGACCGATGTCGATTCTGCATTAACTTTCTCTATGGAAGGTTATGTTGGTAACCAAACACCATCGGCACTTGTACCATTTGCTTGGTCTGCAGGTTGGAACTCGCCACAAGCTTGGAACAAATTCCAAGACAACGTGGGTGGTCACTTAAAAGGTGGTGACGCAGGTATTCGTTTATTCGACCGTTTGGCGAAACGTCCTGCACGTAGCTATGTTGCACCTGCACCAGTACTTGCAAATCCAGACAGCTTCCGTTTAATTCCAATGCATCACATTTTTGCATCGGGTGAATTTACGGTGAAAACACCTGCAATGGAATCACGTATTCCTGAAGCAGTATTTGCTGTAGGTACGCAGGATGCGCAGCGTTTGAATCTACAAGATGGTCAAACAATTACTGTACAAGCAGGCGAAACATCTATCGTGTTGCCAGTACAAGTGATTGAATATTTACCTACAGGTTATATTGGCTACCCAATTGGTCTTGCACCAACGGTATCTCTTGCAGAGCCTGTTTCAGTCGCGGTAGGAGTGTAATTCATGCAACAAGAATTAATCCGTCAGACGCCGCTGTGGGCTGAGAACTGGCCAATTGCCTATTCAGTCATTCAAGCGATTGTCATCTTACTGGTTGTGGTATTGATTGCTGCACTCATGTCTTTTGTTGAGCGTCGTTTACTGGGCTTATGGCAAGACCGTTATGGTCCGAACCGTGTAGGTCCAGGCGGTATGTTCCAGATTGTTGCCGACATGCTGAAAATCATGTTCAAAGAAGACTGGACACCAAAATTTGCCGACAAACTTACGTTCCGTATGGCACCAGCAGTTGCAATGGCAACTGCGGTACTGTCGTTCATGGTTATTCCTGTATCACCTTATTTAGGTGTGGCAGACATGAGCATTGGCCTGTTGTTCTTTATGGCAATGGCAGGTATCGCAGTGTATGCGGTGTTATTTGGTGGTTGGTCATCAAACAACAAATACGCATTGCTTGGTGGTTTACGTTCAGCCGCTCAAACCATTTCTTATGAAGTGTTCTTGGGTATTTCACTCATGGGTGTGGTTGCTATTGCAGGCTCATTCAACATGCGTGAAATTGTTGAAGCGCAACGTGATGTTTGGTTTGTGATTCCACAATTCTTAGGTTTCTTGATTTTCGTGGTTGCAGGCGTTGCGGTAACTCACCGTCACCCATTTGACCAACCAGAAGCAGAACAAGAATTGGCTGAAGGTTATCACGTCGAATATGGCGGTATGAAGTGGGGTATGTTCTTCGTTGCAGAATATGTCAACGTGGTACTGATCTCTGCGCTTATCGTGACTTTATTCTTCGGTGGATGGCTTGCGCCGTTTAACCTTGAAATTCCATTCATTCCAGCAGCTTTCTGGTTCATTATCAAAACAGCATTCTTTGTAATGATGTTTGTCTTGGCACGTGGTTCTTTAATGCGTCCACGTTATGACCAAGTGATGAACTTTGGTTGGAAAATTTGCTTGCCATTGGCGCTTGTTAACCTTTTGGTAACTGGTGCTGTGATTCTTATGAATCATTCGGCCTAAGACAGCAGGGAGAACAATATGTTTAAGTTTCTAGCTGGGTTTGGGTCAATTGTACGTTCACTGTGGATGGTTTTCTCGCACGTGACACGTAAACGTGACACCATTTTGTATCCGGAAGTACCAGCCGAAGAAATTGTACCTCCACGCTTCCGTGGTCGTATTGTGTTAACACGCGATCCAGATGGCGAAGAGCGTTGTGTTGCATGTAACCTCTGTGCAGTTGCATGCCCAGTGGGTTGTATTTCACTACAAAAAGCAGAACAGGAAGATGGTCGTTGGTATCCGGAGTTTTTCCGTATCAACTTCTCACGCTGTATTTTCTGCGGTATGTGTGAAGAAGCATGTCCAACGACTGCAATTCAATTAACGCCTGACTTCGAGTTAGGTGAATATGTGCGTCAAGACTTGGTCTATGAGAAAGAAAACTTACTCATTTCAGGTCCTGGTAAATATCCTGACTACAACTTCTACCGTGTAACGGGTATGGCTGTTACAGGTAAAGACAAAGGTCAAGCGCAACGTGAAAGCGCACCTGTTGATGTACGGAGTCTATTACCATGATGTGGCCGTTTTATTTGATGGCACTCGTGGCCATTGTCTCTACGGTTCGTGTAGTCACTAACGCGAACCCAGTACATGCTTTATTAAGCTTGATCGTGTCATTGCTTGCAGTTGCAGGCATGTTCATGATCGTGGGTGCACCATTTGCTGGTGCCTTGGAAATCATTGTTTATGCGGGTGCGATCATGGTCTTGTTCGTATTCGTGGTGATGATGCTGAACCTTGGTCAGCAAACTGTTGTGCAAGAGCGTAAATGGTTGACTTCATCAACTTGGGCATACCCAGCTTTGATGAGCTTCCTAATTGGTTTGGTTTTAGTGTGGTCATTAAGCTCAGACTACACTGCACCAAGCGCGCTTATGGGCACCGAAATGGTGGGTCCAAAAGCAGTGGGTCAAGCACTCTTTACTCAGTACTTATTGTTGGTTGAAGTTGCCGCAATGTTATTACTTGCAGCTTTGGTTGCAGGCTTCCACATCGGTAAACGTGAACCAAGTGCAGAAGAGGAAAAAGAATAATGGGCAACATCCCTTTAGAACATGGTTTGATTGTCGCGACCATTCTTTTTGCACTCGGTTTTTACGGTGTGATGGTGCGACGCAACCTACTATTTATTTTAATGGGCCTTGAAATCATGATGAACGCTGCGGCATTGGCGTTTGTCTTGGCTGGTAGTGCATGGGTACAACCAGATGGTCAGATCATGTTTATCCTGATCTTGACACTTGCTGCGGCAGAGGCGTGTATCGGTCTTGCGATCGTCCTTCAGTTCTATCATCGCTTCCATCATTTGGATGTGGATGCTGCTAGTGAGATGCGCGGATGAGTTATTTATATCTAACAGTATTGTTTCCGCTCATTGGTTTTATCCTTTTAGCGGCAGGGCGTAACAACTTACCTGAAAAAGTTGCTGCGATTATTGGCGTAGGTTCAGTGGGTCTGTCTGCATTATTTGCGCTAATTGCAGGCATGGACTTTGTGAACAACGGTTCGGTTGCAACGACTCAACATTTATGGACTTGGTTCAATGTAGGTGGTTTTGCGCCAGCAATTAGTTTGCACCTAGATGGTTTATCTTTACTCATGCTTGGCATGATTACGGGTGTGGGTTTCTTAATTCACATCTTTGCCTCATGGTACATGCGTGGTGAAGAAGACTTTGCACGTTTCTTCTCTTACTTCAACCTGTTCGTTGCGAGCATGTTGCTGTTGGTTTTAGGCGATAACTTAGCGTTATTGTTCTTAGGTTGGGAAGGTGTAGGTCTGTGCTCTTACTTGCTGATTGGTTATTACTACCAAAACCCTGCAAATGGTTTTGCGGCAATCAAAGCATTTACCGTAACACGTGTGGGTGACGTTTTCTTACTGATTGCATTGTTCTTGCTGTATCAACAATTCGGCACCTTGAATACGCAATACATCGTAGAAAATGCAGCCAATGTAATGACTCAAAGCTCATCCATCACCATTTGGACAGCGTTAATGTTGTTCTTAGGTGCTGCGGGTAAATCTGCACAAATTCCATTGCAAACTTGGTTAGCTGACGCGATGGCAGGTCCAACACCTGTATCTGCATTGATCCACGCTGCAACAATGGTAACTGCAGGTGTTTACTTATGCTGTCGTATGTTCAGCGTATTTGAACTAGCACCAGAAGTGATGTTGTTCATTTCTATTACAGGTGCGGTGACCTTACTAGTTGCTGGTTTTGCTGCATTGGTTCAAACCGACATCAAACGTATTTTGGCTTACTCAACTATGAGTCAGCTCGGTTATATGTTTATGGCGGTAGGTGCTGAAGCGTATCAGGCTGGTCTATTCCATATGCTAACTCACGCATTCTTCAAGGCATTATTATTCTTGTCTTCTGGTGCGGTGATTTTGGCTTACCATCACGAACAAAACATTTTCAAAATGGGCGGCTTGTTCTACAAGAACAAATTCCTATTTGCATGTTTCGCAATTGGTGGCGGTGCATTGGCAGCGATTCCATTCTTGACCATTGGTTTCTTCTCAAAAGACGCTATTTTGGCAGCAGTTTGGACGCAAAGTCATATCGCAGGTATTCCGTTATATAACACCTTGTATTGGGTAGGTGTAGCTGGTGCATTCTTAACTTCAATTTATACATTCCGTTTAATTTGGGTTGTATTCTTTGGTAAAGAAAACACACCGTATCACGAAATCAAAGGCGCAACTTACTGGTTCCCATTGGCTGTACTTGCAGTACTTTCAACTGGTTTAGCGATTGTATTAAAAGCGCCAGTCATGAGCATTCTTGATGCTGCAAAAATCCCAGCATTTGTGATTCCTGAAGCTTTGGAAGCAGGTGCACATGGTGCAGAGTATGTTGCAATTGGTGTGGCTTTGGCTGGTTTAGCCGTAGGCGTGGTGTTATTTGCCTTTGCTTATAATGCTGTAAAAGGTTTTGCGCAAACTTCATTGGGTGCGGGCCTTGCCAACATTTGCCGTAATGCACTTGGTTTCGATGCGTTGTATGACATCGTATTTGTAAAACCATTCTTGCTGATTGCCAAACTATTAGGTCGTGATCCAGTTGATGGCATGTGGTTAGTACTGCCTGCACTGGTCAAAGGTGGTCATAGCTTCACAAGTTCACGTCAAACAGGTTCATTACGTGAGTACGCATCGAGTATGGCACTTGGTGTTGTGGTCTTACTAATGATCTTGATCGTGATTCAGGTCGTGGGGAAATAAGATGGACGCTCCAAACAATTTAATTCTACCCGCGCTGATCCTTGTTCCGTTCATTGCAGGTTTTATTTGCTGGTTGGTCGATAAACTCGACGATAAATTACCGCGTTACATTGCTTTAGTGGGTATGCTCGTAACTTTGGGCTTAACTATCGCATTGTGGCAAGGTGCCAGCTATAACTACGAATTAGGCGCTCAAGTTCCAACTTGGTCGGCTGAATTTATGTTGCCTTGGATTCAAACCCTAGGCATCAACATTCACTTAGCGGTGGATGGCTTATCTTTACTCATGGTGGGTTTAACTGCATTACTGGGTATTTTAGCGGTAGGCTGTTCATTTGGTGAGATTCAAAAGAACGTCGGTTTCTTCCACCTTAACCTTTTATGGTCTTTGGGTGGGGTAATTGGTGTATTCCTTGCGATTGACTTGTTCCTGTTCTTCTTCTTCTGGGAGATGATGCTTGTACCAATCTACTTCCTGATTGCGTTATGGGGTCATAAAGGTTCAAACGGTCGTTCACGTGTTTACGCTGCAACCAAATTCTTTATCTATACGCAAGTTGCTGGTTTAATCATGTTGATTGGTATCTTAGGTCTAGTGATCTACGGATACATGATGTCAGGTACAATTTCGTTCAACTACAACTATTTATTGGCTGTGGCGAACACACTTGATGCGCAGTTACCAGCAGTCGCTTATGCTTTCATGATCTGTTTATTCATCGGTTTTGCGGTAAAACTTCCAGTTTTCCCATTACACGGTTGGTTACCAGATGCACACGCACAAGCGCCTACAGCGGGTTCTGTCGACCTTGCAGGTATTTTGATTAAAACTGCAGCATACGGTTTACTACGTTTCGTGATTCCATTCTTCCCAGCGGCATCTGCTCAATTTGCAGACATTGCCATTATTTTGGGTTTAATTGGTGTGTTCTACGGTGCGTGGTGTGCTTTCCAGCAAACCGACATGAAGCGTTTACTAGCTTATACCTCTATTTCGCACATGGGCTTCGTATTACTTGCAATTTATGCAGGTAATATCCTGACTTACCAAGGCTTAATGATCATGATGTTAGCACATGGCTTGTCATCTGCAGCATTGTTCATTATGTGTGGCCAAATTTATGAGCGCGTACACACACGTGACATGCGTTTAATGGGCGGTATCCGTGGTCAATTCCAATACCTTTCATTCTTCCTTATGTTCTTTGTGGCAGCGTTAGTTGGTATTCCTGGTTTAGGTAACTTTATTGGTGAATTCCTGATTCTCATGGGTTCATTCGAGCAGTTCCCAGCCTTCACAATTATTGCGGCAGTGAGCTTGGTCTTTGCAGGTGTATACGGTTTAATCCTGATTCACAAAGCTTTGTTTGGTGTGCCAAATGAAGAGCAAAAACAGCACTATGCAAATCCGTTAAAAGATTTAAATGCACGTGAAGTTGTGATTCTTTTAATCTGTGCGCTGGGTCTAGTATGGCTTGGTCTGTATCCACAAACCTTCCTTGATATTTCAAACTCAAGTATGGCGTGGTTAGCGAATAGCTACATCCCAGTTCAAGAAGTAGTTGAAGTTACTCATGAAGTAACAACTCAACTCGAAAATGTGGAGATCCAATAAGCCATGAACTTCACAATGTCATTTTCTGAGCTTATGCCTTTAGCTCCTGTGATGATCGTGGCTTTAACTGCGATTATCGTGATGATCCTTACTGCAATTAAGCGTAACCATAACTTAATTGCTACAGCATCAGTGGTGGGCTTGAACCTCGCTGCTGCTTACCTTTTACTCATGATGTTTGGCGGGAATTTTGCTCCTGCCAGCGTGATGGGCATGTTTATGATTGATCCGTTCACCTTGTTATATCAACTGGTGATTCTGATCGCTGCATTAGCATGTTCTACTTTGTCACATGCGTATATTGAAACGTATAAAGACAACCGCGAAGAACTCTACATCTTAATGTTGTGTTCAGTGGCGGGCGCTATGTTGATGGTGTCAAGTTCGCACTATGCATCGTTCTTCATTAGCCTTGAATTAATGTCAATTCCTGTTTATGGCTTATTGGCATATACCCACCAGCGTTCTAAATCTTTAGAAGCGGGTGTGAAGTACTTAGTATTGTCTGCAACTGCATCAGCAATGTTGCTTATGGGTATGGCGTACATTTATGCGTACACAGGTTCATTGTCGTTCTATGACTCTGTTCAAGCATTAATGCAAAACATCCAGCAACCTTTGGTAATTTTAGGTTTAGGCTTAATTGTCTTTGCTGTGGCATTTAAACTGTCTTTGGCGCCATTCCACAAATGGACACCAGACGTTTATGACGGTGCGCCTGCACCAATCGCAACCTTCCTTGCGACTGCAGCGAAAGTAGCAACCATTGGTTTGTTCGTGCGTTACATTTTGGGTTCAGGGGCAATCCTGATCGACTCGATTGTAACTATCATGACCATTATTGCCGTGCTTTCAATTTTGGTGGGTAACTTCCTTGCTGTACGTCAAGTGAACTTGAAACGTATTTTGGCTTACTCATCAATTGCACACTTTGGTTATTTGTTGATTGGTTTGATCAGCATGACTTATGCAAGCTTGGGTAATGTCAGCGTTTATGTGATTACCTATGTCTTGACGACTATTGGCGCGTTTGGTGCAGTGGCATTAATGTCTAGCCCATACAACAACGTAGCAGAAGCTGAAAGTTTGGCTGACTACCGTGGTTTGTTCTGGCGTCGTCCAGTATTGACTGCTGTATTAACCGTGATGATGCTTTCTCTTGCAGGTATTCCATTAACTGCAGGCTTCATTGGTAAGTTCTTGGTGGTGATGGCTGCGGTAACGACTCAGCACTGGTTCTTAGCTGCGATGATCATCGTGGGTTCAGGTATTGGTTTGTACTACTACTTGCGCGTTATGGTGGTGATGTATATGACACCGCCTGACGAACCAAAAATGGATGCTGTCGATCATTGGGGTCAAAAAGTGGGCGGTATTATGGTATTGGCTGCAGCTTTAGCGGTATTGGTGATTGGTGTTTATCCAGACCCAATTATCAAAATTGCACTTGAAGCTGAAATTTTGTCACCCATCCATTTCATGCTGTCACAGCAATAATTTGAAAGAAGTTTAACTTTCAGTCAAAAAGCCTTCATAAATTGAAGGCTTTTTGGTTTATATACACAATAAAAACAGCATATAATAAAACGATATTTGCTTTTCTTTCCTTTTAGGTGTTCTCCCGTGGCTATTCATGAAATCCGTCATCCACTTATTCGTCATAAATTAGGGCTATTACGTCGTGCAGACATCAGCACCAAAAACTTCCGTGAATTAGCACAAGAAGTAACCATGTTGCTGACTTATGAGGCGACTAAAGATTTGCCAGTGGTCGAGCACGAAATTGCGGGTTGGAATGGTGCAGTCACTGTAGACCGTATTGCGGGTAAAAAAATTACGGTTGTGCCAATTTTACGTGCAGGTATTGGCATGTTAGATGGTTTCTTGAACCTGATTCCAAGTGCTAAAGTGTCTGTACTTGGCTTGGAACGCGATGAAGAAACTTTAGAAGCGCGTACTTACTACAAAAAATTAGTACCAGATGTACAAAATCGTATCGCGATGATTATTGACCCTATGCTTGCCACAGGTTCATCTTTAGTGGCAGCAATTGATTTGCTCAAAGCCAGTGGTTGTAAAGACATCCGTGTGATGGTTTTGGTTGCAGCGCCAGAAGGCATTCAACGTGTAGAAGCCGCGCACCCAGATGTGGTGATCTTTACTGCATCGGTTGATGAAGGTTTAAACCAAGATGGTTATATTGTGCCTGGCCTGGGTGATGCAGGCGATAAAATTTTTGGTTCAGTCCAAAAAGATTAAGCTGAATGTTGGTAAAAAAGAGGCATTAACTGTCTCTTTTTTATATACTCACATATAGTGCAGCTCGTAAAAGGTTAAGCCATGAAATCTGAACAATATCAAGGGAAAATCAAACAATACAATGCCGAAAAAGGCTATGGATTTATTGCCGCACCTGAAGGTGAAGTGTTTTTCCATATCTCGGATTTTTCTGCGGCTGAAGGCGATCCAAAGCGCAATGATCGGGTTAAATTTAATGTGGTTCAAAATGGTGATCGTTATAAAGCCATTAATATTGAACCTGTAGAAGATAAATCCAAAAAAGCGAAAAAGGCCAAAGCGGTTGCTGCAAATACCTCGATTACGTCTGCATTGTTATCGAACTTAAAGGGTTAATTTTAAATATTTTCATGAATAGAAAGGGGCATTTCAGTCTCTTTTTTTATACAATAATCAAAAACTAACGTGTAAAGAGTAATTTATGTTTTTAGAAGGGAAAATAAAAACTTATAACGAAGAACGAGGCTTTGGTTTTATTCAAATAGAAGGAGAACCAAAAGATTTGTTTTTTCATATTAAAGATTTTCCCAATAAAAATCTGCCACCAAAAGTGGGAGAAAATCTAAAATTTCGTAAAGTAGAAGAAAATGGCAAGTTCAAAGCAGATAATATCGTCCGTCTAGATATTAAGGTTGCAGTCGAAAGGCATACGCCTCAATCAAGGGCAATTCATACGACAAAGCAGATTCAAAAAAGACAGCAGAAGTCTGAAAATAACTCATCCAATTTTGTGACTTATATGGGTATATTGATTATATTCGGCTTGGCTTATGCAGTATTTAATAAGTACCAAGCTTGGCAAAATAGCCAGCCTGAAGCTTTATCAGTACAAAAAGTAGTAGAAGTTCCTGTTGTTGAACAGAACTTTACTTGTGATGGGCGTGAGCACTGTAGTCAAATGACGTCTTACGAAGAAGCGTTATTCTTTATACGAAATTGTC
This sequence comes from Acinetobacter sp. YH16053, assembly GCF_013417035.1. Taxonomy (NCBI): domain Bacteria; kingdom Pseudomonadati; phylum Pseudomonadota; class Gammaproteobacteria; order Moraxellales; family Moraxellaceae; genus Acinetobacter; species Acinetobacter sp. YH16053. The sequence goes on along the minus strand of NZ_VPEP01000002.1, from coordinate 199,849 downwards.
CAAATACTAAAATGGACGGTGATGGTGACGGCATACCGTGTGAGAGTCAGTTTAATCGCTAAAAAAAGAGTACCATCATCGGTACTCTTTTATAAACTATTTCGCGTCGCAAAACTTCATAAATGCCTTTAAGCCAGGCCCTTGGTATTTCTGACGATGCACCAACATGAATAACGGGCGCGTCAGTTGCCAGAAAGGTGTATCTAAAATCACCAATTGACCTTTTTCTAGTAAAGGTTCAATCGCCAATCGTGAAATACACGACATACCAATCCCACCTGCGACAATTTTTAAAATCGCTTCGTTATGACCCAAAGTTAAACGAATATTGGCATCAGGCAGGTCTTTTAAAATTGCATTGTCAAACACTTCACGGGTACCTGAACCTTCTTCACGTAAAATCCACTCGGCATCTTCAAAATCTGCAATGCTTAAAGCACGGTTTAACTGCGCTAGAGGATGACTTGGCGCACAGCACACTGCGAGCTCATCATCACGCCAATGAATACATTGGAGTTGTGGTAAGTGACAAGAGCCTTCTATCAAGGCTAAATCTAGCTGAAACTGATTCACAGCTTCAATCATTTGGCGGGTATTGCCCACTTGTAATTGTAAATGCGCCTGTGGTTGAATTTGCAAAAAGTCTGCCATTAAATCAGGCATCAAATAGTCACTAATGGTGAGAGTTGCACCTAAACGCAAATCGATGCTTTGTAGTTCGCCTTTAGCAGCTTGCTCAAAAGCTTCACAACGACCCAAAATTTCTAAGGCTTGTGGCAATAAAAAACGACCTAAATCGTTCAGCTGTAGGCGCTTACCCAAACGGTCAAACAGTGGAGCGCCTAAGCCATCCTCCAAATCTGCTAAGGCCATACTTGCAGCACTTTGGGTGAGCTTAACGGCATCACTGGCTTTGGTTACTGTCCCTTCTTGGGCAACTGCTACAAAAACCGCCAACTGGCGTAAAGTCATGCGCATGAATCAAGCCTTAACATTTAAAAATATTCATAAATTACCCCAACATGCTAACATGAGCACAGTCTTTCATGCCACGCTCAAATCATGTCAATTGAAAAATTTACTTTAGAAAAAGTGCTTTCGGTTCATCGTTGGACCAACACCTTGTTTAGCTTCACCATGACCCGACCTGCGCATTTTAAATTTACCGCAGGACAGTTTGCACGTATCGGGTTAAAAGTGGGCGATGAATTGGTGGTACGTGCTTATTCGGTGGTGTCATCACCCTTTGATGAAACTTTAGAGTTTTTCTCAATTGTCGTGCCAGATGGTGCGTTTACTTCTAACTTGCAGCACCTTCAAGTGGGCGATGGGCTGTACTTGGAAAAAATCCCTTATGGTTTTTTGACCTTGGCGCGTTATCAGTTGCCTGCGCCACACGATTTATGGTTGTTGGCCACAGGTACAGGTCTTGCACCGTTTTTATCCATGCTGCAAGATTTTGAAACGTGGACAAAATATCAATATATTTATTTGATTTATAGCGTGCGTAGCGCAGCCGAATTGGCTTATGTCGATAAAATTCAAGAAATTGCCGAAACTTTTGGCGAAGGGCATTCGGGCTTTAAATTTATCCCAATTGTCACCCGCGACCCTCAAGCTGCTTTGCATGATCGTTTACCTGTATTAATTGCTAATGGCGAATTGGAACAGGCTGCAGGCAGTGTACTCAACCCTGAAACCAGCCATGTGATGTTATGCGGTAACCCTGCCATGGTGGATGACACCAAAGAAGCCTTAAAAGCGCGTGGTTTAAGCATGAACCGCCGCGGGGAAGGTAATATTGCAGTTGAAAATTATTGGTGAGGATGTGATACAACTATTCAAATATCAACTGTTCAAATATATAGCCAGCGCAGGGCTGATGTTTATAGTCGCACAAACCGTACAGGCTGAAACGGTGGAAACTCAGGTTGCTGTGCAAGATCACGTACTCATTTATGATGGGCCACTTAGCCCTGAAGCCAACGCACGTGCAGCGGAATTACTTAAACAGTCAGATAAAATTGATACCTTAAAAATCAACAGTCGGGGTGGCGAGATCGGCTTAGGTATTGATTTGGGCAATTTGGTCTTTGACCATCAACTGAATGTAGAAGTTGGACAATATTGTTTTTCTTCTTGTGCCAATTATGTATTTCCTGCGGGCAAAGTAAAATATTTAAACTTGCGTAGCCAGCTCGGTTGGCATGGCGGCAGTTTGCAAAAAATGCAATTTGAAAGTGCTGAAATGGAGCAAATGTATAACGATTACATTGGCCCAATCCGTGCGAAAGAAACCGCTTTTTTTCAGAAAATTAAAGTTCAGCAAAGCTCAACCATTGCAGGGCAGGCACCTGAATATGAAAAATATCAAGCGCTATACATCTAAGAAAATGCGAAGTTTTGGCATAGATCAGGTGCGTTTTAAGCAGGTTTTGTGGCTGCCTAAATCGAGTTTTGAAAATAAATGTATTTTCACAATTCGCTAAAAATTGGTTGTTGAGGTGATCTTCACCATTCATATAAAAACCTCATCTACAACGCTGCAGATGAGGTTTTTGCTTGGTGCGATTCAATTTTGAAAGCAACTTTTGAACGCAATGCTTGAAAGTGACTCTTCAAAGAAATTAGTGCACAAACATATCCATATATTCGCGGATTTCCTGAATCGCGCTATCGACATCGCTACTTAGCCAAGTCGGTTCAAAAAAACCTGCATAATGCTCTAAGCGCTCTTGAGGAACCACCAAACGCACAGGACATTCTTCTTCAAGTAAGCGCCACGGTAAAATTGGCACTTCATTATCCAGAAATGCAGCAATGTTGCGAATATCAATGATCATGGCATTCACACAATCTGGAAATGGCATGACCGAAAATTCTTCGGTACGACGACGGAAATATTCCAAATCGCCCCATTTGAGCAGATAGCTGGGCTTGCTAAATTCAATAATACCAATGAGATGCCCATCACGGGTATAGTGCAAGGCACATTGATGAGTGACGTCAGTGTCAAGATCAAGCGATACACTTTGTTGACGATACGCCATAAAGTTCAAAGTACACAAAAAACGGTACGTGATTATAGCGCATTTCCCCGTGAGAGGCAGCTTTGTCGATATTGGGCAACATAGGTGGTACTTGAGGTATATTACATCTTTTCACCATCTTGCTATGTATTGTCACACAATAAGCGTGAGGAGCTTGTTAGTATGAAAATTCATCAGATAAATACATAAGTGAGGGGAACATGCCGCATGATTTCAATAAACCACCTCATGTAAACTCAGCTGAAGACATTAAGCGAAAAAAACGTATTCCAGTCTATATGCTTCTACTGGTGGGAATCTTTTTATTGGCATTGCTGATTTACATGATGGCGGATCGCAATCCGAGTCCGAGCGAAGCACCTCCTGGACATCCTAATCCAACCGTACAACAAGCAACGCCAAATAGCACGACAACGGGCACAGCTGGAGATGAAGCACGTGCAGAGGACAGCAATACTGCAACAGCAACAGATCGGTAGTTTAGCCTAAGCGTCAAAAAATCGTATTTACAAATTCAGCCTTGCCTAGATGCAGGGCTTTTTTGTGGATTTTCGCAAGGTTTATTATCCCTCCTTTGTAGAATTGTTGCGATTCTGCATCCCAAGGTTGAATAAAAAATATGCAAATTCTATGGTGGGTAGAGCTTTACTCAATAATTTGAATCGATAAAAAGCAGTTTTGCGCCGTGGTGCAAACCTAAAAATGAATCTAATCACCATGAGGATTAAACAAGATGAATGATTATTTTAATGGGAACCTGCATGGCAGAGCTTTTGATGCCATGTATTATTGGGAGCAATTTCAACCCATTTTAGCTGCAGTCGCAATTTTACTTGTCGGGTGGGTGATTGCATTATTGGTCGCGGGTGGAATTAAAAAGGTTCTACAAAAATTAGGCACCGATCAAAAATTATCAAATGCAACGGGGCATCGTTCAAATATTGAAGTGATTGTGTCGCGGGTCGTGTTTTGGGTGATTTTAATTATTGCGGTCATTGGTGCGCTGAATGTGTTGAATCTGACCAGTGTCAGTGGGCCATTCAGTAATATGATTCAGCAGTTCTTACTGTTTATTCCTTCTTTACTGGCTGCTGTAGCCGTTGCTTTTATTGGGTGGATTTTGGCAAATCTGGTCAAAGTGGGGATGCAAAAACTGTTGGCACGTACTCAGTTGGATGAAAAACTCAGTGCCGATATCGGTGTGAGTGGTTTAAGTCAAAATATCAGTGAAATTGTTTATTGGCTGATTTTATTGCTGTTCTTGCCAATTGTGCTGTCAATTTTAGGTTTAAACGGTTTACTTTTCCCTGTGCAAAATATGGTGAATGAAGTTGTGCTTTATTTACCGAATATTTTCATTGCAGGCGTGATTGTTTTTGTCGGATACATTCTGGCAAAAATTGTTCGTGGCATTGTCGAAGGTTTATTAGGCAGCCTGAATATTCAACAGCATGCTGAAAAAGTTGGCATTTTTAAAAATTCAAATTTACCTAAATTACTCGGTTCGTTTGTTTTCGCCTTGGTGATCATCACCGCCTTGATTATTGGTTTTGAGGCACTTGGAATTGAAGCCATTTCGCAGCCTGCGACAGCCATGCTGTATGAAATTATGAATGCGATCCCGCATATTATTGCGGCAGGTCTGATTCTTATTTTGGCTTATGTGGTGTCGCGTTTTGTAGCCAATATTGTGATGGAAGTGGTTGCAGGTACAGGAGTCGATGATATTCCTGCCAAACTCGACTTACAGCGCTTTTTAGGTACGACTAAAATTTCATGTGTAGTCGGTTATCTGATTGTATTCTTTACCATGCTATTTGCGGTATCTGAAGCGGCGAACCGTTTGGGCTTTGATCAAGTCAGCGGCTTGATTGCCATGTTTATCCAGTTTGGTGCAGATATCCTGTTGGGTGCTGTCATTTTGGTGGTGGGTTTCTGGCTCGCGAATTTGGTCGCCAAAGTGGTACAGCGCGGTGAATATAACAGCTCACGTTGGTTGGCAAACTTAGTCCGTATTTTAATTATGGGTTTGGTGGTAGCCATGGGCTTACGCGCGATGGGTATTGCCGACTCGATTGTGAACTTGGCCTTTGGTTTAACTCTCGGTTCTGTTGCAGTGGCTTTCGCACTTGCCTTTGGTTTAGGTGGTCGTCAACCTGCAGAGCGTGTGTTAACTGATTTGATTGATAAAGCTAAACGTGAGGCAAATCAACCGAATCCTTTGCACAAGACAGAAACGGCAACGTCAGCATCAAGTGTGATGACACCTATTGTATCTGAGCAGCCGCAAGCGTCTGTAAGTGATGTGACTACAACACCTGAAGCGGCAACTGATCATGCAGTGCCAGATACCTTAAAGGTTGATCCTGAACATCCACCAGTCAACAACCCATTTGGTTCGACAGGTGAGGCTGAACCAGATGTCGATGAACATCCAAAAAATGACCCGAAATAACCTGTTCAAATTTTGATTTGAATCGCTAAGATGATCGACCAATCACCGTATTGGTCGATTTCTTTTCGGTATTCATTAAAAAAGAGGAAACGATAATGTCCAAATCAGCACCCGATAAGTTTTTTGCCCCAATCGTGATTGCTGGCATCACCATCGGCTTTTTTGTTGCAGCCTATAAATTTGTTTTTGCCAAGCCAGAAGCCACCGCAAAATCAACTGAAAATGTTGAGAAAAATCATCCAAAAGAGGATAGACCAAGCTCTTAAATTATGTTAAAAATTAATCAACTTTGGCAGGAATGAGCCAAAGACTGATTTGGATAAATCAGATCAATAGCTTGGAAAGCTTGATGAGGGTTTAAGGGAAAAATAAAAAACTTGGGTTTTAACCAAGCTGAAATATTTGAGTCTTAAAATTCGCGCAAGGATGACAATAATGAGAGAAATCAATATGCTAAACAAATTACGTATCAGTTTAAAAGTTCAAGTGGCAAATTCGTTACCTATGCATCAACAAAATGCTGTGCTTAAAATGCAGCAAACTGAGTCACGTTTGGCAAATACGCCAAAATTGGTATTATTTCGTACCGATTATTTAGAATAAAATAACAGGATTCACGTATTGCTAAGTCTTTATAGTACGTGACGGTGTTAAAGAAAAAGCCAGTTTAGAAAAAACTGGCTTTTGTCATTTTGCAATTTGATCGGCAAGATCAATATTATTCTGTTTAGACTAGAATCATTTTTATCACATTCATTTGTTTGCATGTTTCATCTAAAAGCAAACTTAAACATACTCCGATGCTGCATGTGCAGATGACCACGCCCATTGGAAATTATAGCCGCCCAAATGTCCCGTTACATCTAAAACTTCCCCAACAAAATACAAGCCTTTTTGTTTTTTACTTTCCATAGTTTTAGAGGAAACTTCTTGGGTATCGACTCCGCCTAAAGTGACTTCGGCAGTACGATAACCTTCTGTGCCTGATGGTTTGACTTCAAAGGCATTTAAACGTGCTGCAATCTGTTCTAGCTTTTCATCACTGATATTGCCAATTGCCGTTTCAGAGAGTGCAGGCCAAATCAGTTGCTGTAATTCAGCCACTACACTTTTTGGCAAATGTTCGCTGAGCAAGGTGCGCAGTAAAACTTTAGGACTGTTTTGCTTTTTATTTTTAAAAAAGTCATAGAGTTCTAAGTAAGGCAAAAAATTAATTTTAAAACTTTGTCCGACATCCCAATAATTAGAAAGCTGTAAGGCACTCGGCCCACTCAAACCGCGATGGGTGAATAGCAATGCTTCGGTAAAACTAGTCAATGAATTTGATAAAGTCGCATCCACCGCATTACCGCTTAAACGTGTAGTGACTTCTTTAAAGCTGTCTGAGAAGGTAAAAGGCACTAAACCTGCACGGGTCGGGTAAACACGATGACCAAATTGTTTGGCAATTTCATAGCCAATTCCAGAGCCACCTAAAGTTGGAATAGATAAACCGCCAGTTGCTACGACGACAGCGCTTGCTTGGAAATAACCCAAAGTCGTTGCAATTTGAAAACCTTGATCATCTACCGCATTCACGGCTTTGACTTCACAATTGGTTTGAATATCGACCAATTTGGTTTTTTCACATTCGGCTAAGAGCATGGCTAAAATTTCTTTAGCGCCGTTTAAAGTGAATAATTGTCCGTGTTTGCGTTCTTCATATTCAATGCCGTATTCGCAGACTAAACCAATAAAATCCCAATTGGTATAACGGGTGAGTGCAGAAATGACAAAGTGTGGATTATGTGAAATATAATGGTTTGGCTCGACTTCTAAGTTGGTAAAGTTACATTTACCACCACCCGACATCAGAATTTTTTTGCCCACTTTATTGGCTTTTTCCAGTACCACAACCGAACGCCCACGTTTACCAGCCTCTGCAGCCAACATCAAGCCTGATGCACCTGCACCTAAAACAACAACATCAACCTGATGAACCATGAGTATTACTCGGTAGACGAAAAGCGAGCAATTATAAAAGATTTGTGGGGGTTTTAATATGCTTTAAGCTTTCCTTGCAACCCACCTGTATGAATGGCCAGGATTCGAGTGTGGGCAGGGAAATGATTGTGCTGGATTAAATCAAGAAGTCCCATCATCATTTTACCTGTATAAATGTGTTCGAGTGGAATTTGATATTTTTGCTCAAAATTTTGAATAAATTTCAATAATTCAGGTGTAGTTTTGGCATAGCCGCCACCACAATAGGCATCGGTTAAAGACCAATTGCTTTTATCGGTCCATTGTTGAATGTCCTGTTTGAGAAAATCACCTTTCAAGGCTGAAAACCCTAAAACTTGCTGTTGTTCCGAGCTACTTTCAATGATGCCCACAATTGTTCCACCAGTACCCACAGCACAACAAATTACGTCATAATTTTCTAAATCATCAGGGGAGAGGATTTCCTGTGTCCCTTGAATGGCAAGGGAATTGCTTCCACCCTCTGGAATAATAAAGGCTTGAGGATATTGCTGTTGAAGTTGTTGTAAATATTCCACTTCATGGCGCAGACGATATTCGGCTCGGCTGACAAAATGCAGTTGCATGCCAAAATCTTGCGCTGTTTGTAGGGTAGGATTTAAGTCTTGGGTCGCAAGTTCTTGACCACGAATGATGCCAATACTTTGAAAGCCAAAGCGTTGAGCTGCATAAGCCGTTGCTGCAATATGATTGGAAAATGCACCGCCAAAAGTGAGGACTTGAGAAAAACCTTGCTGTTGTGCTGCCAAGAGGTTGTATTTGAGTTTAAAAAACTTGTTGCCCGAAATCTGGGGATGAATCTGATCAAGGCGTTTGATGGTCAGTTGAACAGGCTGGGGAAGTTCTAATGTTTGATAAGGGGTAGGAAAAGCAATGTGATCAAACATTTTTTGCGAACGAGAAATGAATTTGACCACATTGTAAATGTATTTGATTGAGAATGTCAGTGTTGGTTTATGAGTCGGTATCCACCGACGTGATCACCGACATACCAGGGCGTAGATTTTCGATCCCTTTTTGATTCGGATCAATGGTGATACGTACCGCTATACGTTGAACGACTTTGGTAAAATTTCCTGTGGGATTGTCAGGTTTAAGTACACTGAACTCTGAACCCGCAGCGGGGGAAATCTGTTCCACATGGCCTGGTTCATTGAGCAATGTCCAAACAATAGGTATCGCTATTGCACGATAGACGATGGCTAACATCAAGATATTGATATCTCGTTTTCTCCATTTCCAGTTGGTTCTATCCAAAGTTAATTGGACTTTATCGAATAAAAATATATTGAAAATTAATTGAGAAATTTGACGATAATCGAAATACTGATCTGCAAAGAAGCGTTGTATACGTCGATAAAATGATTGTGGTAAGCACTTGATGGGTAAGGCTTTAGATGCAGAAGAAAGATTACATTTCTGTTTTACAATTAATGCAAGCATAATCAGTGTAAAACATTTTACATGTGACTTGTTTCACTTTAGATATTTGTTTAAGATGAGATGTAACTCATTGAAATGTGTCATCATATTCGTCGTTAGAAAACAAGTATTATGCCATTATTTAAATGAGTTATCTTTTTTTGTCGTGTACAAAGATCGTTTTATCAAAATAAGTTGAATAACCATAGGGCAGCAATTTACCCTATGGCTTTTTAAAATTTAATGAAAAACTGCTTCCAAAGCATTTAAGCCAACTTTAGGATCGAGTAAACCATTGTAAATCTCTGGAATTTCACGTTCGACACCTAAGAGCTGATAAATGGCAATCATGGCACAACGTACGGAATATTCCACAGTGAAAACCACATCATCTTCAAGCTCTACGAATTGACCTAAGAAAGCAAAGTTGACCGCATTTTCTGGAATGACCAATGGACGATCACCTGCTTTACGACATGCAAATAGGGCAGAAGCATAAGGCATCATTACTGTGGTAATGTCGGTATGTGCCAACACATGATCCAAGATGTCATCGAAACCAAGTTGATGAATCAACTCAATTAAAATCTCTTGACCCGTCGCTTCACTCATCGGTTTTTTAATGTAATCGCCGATATGGGCAATTTCAAAACCATAACCCCATAAGGTGAATTTACCTTCTGGTAAGTCAGCAAAATGCGGTTGAGCTGGAACGACCACAGATAGATGCCAACCAGATTCAAACCAAGTCATGAGTGCACCAGTACCCGGTTCATTTCCTGTGTAATCAATAATCCGTTTTAGCAGCACATCATCATGCATGGTGAGCGTAAAGGATTTCCATTTATGCTCATCAATGTTGCCATAGAAGGTCATTGGACGACCAAAATCAGGAGCTTTTTGAGCCAATGTTTCCCACAAACGCCAGCCATGATCTTGTCGATCACGAATCAGCTCAGGAACATCGAATTTATCGCCATAACGTGAATCAGCCGTAATCGAACCTAAAGTAAAGAGCGCAAGATCATGCTCACCCAGTTGAATTTGTTCAGTGCCTTCTGGAATGTTGACATAAAGTTGGGTTGCCTTACGTTCCTTCGTTTGGGCATCTTCGACAAAGTCTGCATCTGTGACATAACTACCGAAACGAACATCAACGCCTTGTTCCACCAACCAGCGTTGTAGAGGATGAATCATTGAATCATATTGATTGTATTTAGTTCGTTTCACACCTGCTAAGGTATGGATGCGTGGTAATTCTTGAATGAAACGTAGAAAATAACGGCGTAATTCCGCTGCGCTATGCCATTTTTGAAAGGCAAACGTGGTTCGCCACATCCGCCAAAAATTACTTTGGAAAAATGCATCATCAAAAAATTCATCAATACGGCGACTACCGATACGATCTTCTTTTAATGCCAGTAGACGTAACATTTGAGCACGGTTGAGCGTTGATAATCCCAATTTTTGAGCTTCTGCAATAATATGATTTGAGTCGATCAAACGTGCTTGAGCATTGGTTTTAACTTGTTCGTTAAATTCACGACATTCTTCGCGAACAGAAATGTCTGGATTTTCTAAAGATGGGATGCTTGAAAATAAATCCCAAGTACACAAATAAGTTTCATCAGTTAGCATACGTCCACCACGTGTGACCCATGCTTGGTTCGGATTAAGCGGATTATGTCCACCATCCATCGAACCACCAGAAACATTCAATTCTTCTAAAATATGGATATGTTCAGCTGGCACTTTAGCATCACGAATCGCAAAAGCAGCAGCAGCCATACCAGCTATGCCTCCACCTACAATCCAAAGATGTGATTTAGAGCGGTCTAATGTTTTCAGTCTTTTATTTTGCATCTGATGTGCCTCGTTTGTAGTTCTAAAGAAAATTAAAGTCGTAATTTTATTATGGGATTATGTGTTTTTAAAATATATGAAAGTTCTGCTAAAAATCGATGATAAATTATTATCAGAAAAAAACTTTAATAGAAAAAATGGATGCACAATAAAATTTTACTGTTCATATGCTATGTTTTAACTGTTTGATATTAAAATTAAATTGAGTTTTTACTCTATTTTTGGTTTTTTACTAAATATCAAATTGCTTGAAAAATCCTTAAATTTATAAACATAAATCAAAAAATTATATCTTCTATTATGGTTTTTTAAGTAAAATAAATAGTTGAAAATTATTCTAATCTTGAGGTCTATCTTGGAATCATTATTGATTTTAGGCTCTATTGCTTTGGCATTAATGCTTGGTGCAATGAGTCCGGGGCCAACCTTTATTTATGTGGCAAAAAACTCAATTGCTATTTCACGTAGACATGGCTTGTTCACTGCTTTGGGTACAGGCACAGGTGCCGCAATTTTTGGTTTATTGGCGGTGATGGGGTTGCAGGCTATTTTATTGGCTGTGCCTTCTGCATATTTTCTGCTTAAAATTTGTGGTGGTTTATATCTGTTATTTTTGGCTTATAAAATTGTGAAGCATGCCAAAGAGCCTATTCAAACCAATCTTGCACATGGACAGCAAATGTCCCTTCGCCGTGCGTTTACCACAGGTTTAATTACGCAGTTATCTAACCCTAAAATTGCAATTGTCTTGGCGAGTATTTTTACGGCTTTGTTGCCTAAAGAAATTCCGAACTATTTTTATGTGGTGCTGCCAATTCTGTGTTTTTTTATTGATGCAGGTTGGTGCTCATTAGTTGCAGTGGCTTTGTCTGCAGAAAAACCGCGTCAGGCTTATATTAAGTTTAAGGCTATTTTTGACCGTGCAGCAGGGGCGGTAATGACAGTATTGGGCTTAAAATTAATTTTTGGGATGAAGTGATTTATTTGTGTAGATACCTATGCCTTTTGGGAGATGATCCTAGACTGATCCTAGACAGTATCGTGGACAACCAGCCCCTCTAAACTTTTAATATATTTCTGTTCAAAGGCTTCTGGACTTAACCAGCCGTTTGCAGAATGTCTTCTGACTCGATTGTAATAAATTTCAATATAGTCAAACAAGACAGCATTCGCTTCTTTTCGAGTCGAAAACACACTGCCATGTACCACATGACCTTTTAATGTATGAAAGAAGCTTTCAGTCACTGCATTATCCCAACAGTTTCCACGTCTAGACATACTCTGAGTACAATCATTTTTCAGTAACAGCGCTCTAAAATCACGACTACAGTACTGTGAGCCTTGGTCCGAATGAACCATAACACCAGTTGGATAACCCTGACGAGCCATTGCATAGTTAAACGTATCACACACCAACTGGCGGTCTATTCGATGGCTGGTTTGCCACCCCACGATACGACGGCTAAATAAATCTAGCATCACACATAAATACAACCAACCTTCTTTAGTGCGGATATAGGTAATGTCTGTTGTCCAGACTTTATTAGGCTGAGTAACTGTAAATTGGCGATCCAACAAGTTGGGTGCTGTAGGCAAACGATGGGTTGAATCAGTCGTATGCTTGTATTTACGTGCAATCCTGCTACGTAAACCAAGCTTTTTTAGCATCCTTCCAATAGTACGTTCGCTCATGTTGTAACCTAAATCATGCATGTCATGTACTAATGAAGGTGCACCCAATCGTGCATGATGCTGCCAATATACGGCTTTTAAGTCATTATATTTCTGTGCCGTATTGGCTTGACGTTTTCGCCAGGCATAATAGCCTGAAGTGCTGACACCTAGGCATTGACAGGCAGAAGATACGGTGACTTCATTCATATCTAGATCTTGAATTACCGTGTACTTTTCTTGGCATGATCTGTTAGAAAGTACACATGCGCTTTTTTTAAGATGTCATTGGCTTCCTTGAGCTGTTTGACTTCTTTCTCTAATTCCACGATCCGCTGTTGTTCTGGTGAAAGTTGACGTTTGCTTGAACCTGCCGGATTGGTTTCACGAATCCATTTATCTAATGTTGAATAACCCACACCTAATTTCTGGGCGATTGCAGCTACAGACTCGTGTGAGTTTGAAAGTGCATAATCAATCGCTTGCTGTTTAAATTCGGGACTAAAACGTTTAGCCATTTCTTGAATCTCCAAAGATTAAAGTTACGTTATCTTTAGAGGGACGTGCTGTCCATTATTTTGTCTAGGATCACTTCCCTCTATACCAAAGTAAAAAATAACGTATGAGATATCTAATATTTGTGATTTATTGAGTTGGAGATTTTCTTGTGCAGAAATTTCTTGAATCGTTTCTAAAATTCCTTTGAACTGAATTTTGAAGGTTACAAAAGCCTTTTTTCCTTCTTTTGGTGGGTGTTGCGGATCGGTATTGGGTAAAGAAATATTTATCAAATGTTGGTTGTGATAATCAATCATTTTAAAAAAATTAGACTTTAAATTATTTTTCTGCGCTTCATCTTTTTGATTAATAATTGTATAAATCAAGAGGAATATGCTTGATGCACTTAAGAGAGTACCTATAAGTCCTCCATACAAATTACCTAAAGAAGCTCCTAAATTTGGATCAATCAAGGAGGTTGCTCCAATTTGAAAAGCTTTGTTGGTAAAAATAAAATAGGTAGCTAGCAAACTAATAATTATCAAGACTATTGGTAGAACTAAGCAAAAAAACTTTATCCATCTATTCATTATTTATAGCTATAAAAAAACCCCACTAAAATATAGCAGGGCTTTTTATCAGTGTCTAAAAATTAAGACACTTTATCCCCCGGTTTAGCACCAGATTCAGGTGAAATCACCCAAACACCTTCGCCATTACCCGCAGCGAGTACCATCCCGTTAGAAATACCAAAACGCATCTTACGTGGTGCAAGGTTTGCAACCATCACCACCAATTTGCCTTTTAAATCTTCAGGTGCGTAAAACTCGCGGATACCGCTAAACACTTTACGTGGCTCGGCTTCACCTACATTTAAGGTCAATTGAAGCAGCTTGTCAGAACCCTCAACGGTTGCAGCCTCTAAAACTTCTGCTACACGTAAATCAATTTTGACAAAGTCATCAATGGTGATAATTTCCGCTTCACCGACTTTAGGTTCTGCTTTTTTCTCTTTGGCTTTTTCTTTTTTCTTTTCCGTTTTTGGTGCTTCAGCAGGTGCGGCTAAAGAATCTTTAGATGCATCTACCATTGCAGCTACCGCTTTCGGATCAACACGTTGCATGAGTGGTTGGAACAACGCAATTTCATGACCGACTAAAACAGTTTTACGTGATTCAAAGTTAAAGCTATCTAACTGTAAGAAGGCTTGAACTTGTTCAGCCAAGGTTGGCAGTACAGGCGCAAGATAAATCGCCAATTGACGGAATAGGTTAATCCCTACAGAACATACGTCATGAACTTGCTGTTCTTCGCCTTCAATTTTGGCTAAAGCCCAAGGCTTTTTCTCATCAATATATTGGTTGGCGCGGTCAGCAAGCGCCATAATTTCACGAATTGCCGCAGAGAATTCACGCTCTTCGTATGCTTTGGCAATCGAGTCACCTGCAGCAATAAAGCTTTGTACTAACTCAGGTTCAGCGCAGTTTGCACTTAATTTGTTATCAAATTTAGTGTTGATGAATTTGGCACAACGACTGGCAATATTCACCACTTTACCTACAAGATCAGAGTTTACTTTCTGCACAAAATCATCCAGATTTAAGTCAGAGTCTTCAACTTTATCAGACAGTTTTGATGCAAAGTAATAGCGTAAATATTCAGGATTTAAATGCTGTAAATACGTTTCTGCTTTAATAAATGTGCCGCGAGATTTCGACATTTTTTGACCATTTACAGTCAAGAAACCATTTACAAATAAACCTGTAGGCGTGCGATAACCCGCACCATCTAACATCGCAGGCCAGAATAAAGCGTGGAAATAGACGATGTCTTTACCAATGAAGTGATAGACTTCTTTGTCTGAATCTTTTTTCCAATAATCGTCAAAATTCAGGTCGGGGCGTTTGTTTTTTACGTAGTTTTCAAAACTCGACATATAACCAATTGGCGCATCAACCCAGACATAAAAATATTTATTTGGTGCATCTGGAATTTCAAAACCAAAATATGGTGCATCACGTGAAATATCCCAGTCATTTAAACCGTTTTCAAACCATTCATCCAATTTGTTGGCAATTGAAACTGGCAAACGACCTTCATCGCGCGTCCATTTTTGTAAATATTCACCAAAATTAGGCAATTTAAAGAAGTAATGATCTGATGATTTTTCTACAGGTGTTGCGCCGCTCAAAGTCGATTTTGGATTAATCAGCTCAGTCGCGTTATAGGTTGTGCCGCAAACTTCGCAAGAGTCGCCGTATTGATCTTCTGCTTTACATTTTGGGCAGGTGCCTTTGATAAAACGATCCGATAAGAACATGCCTTTTTCAGGGTCAAATAATTGCGTAACAGGACGCACGGCAATATTGCCTGCATCTCGATTTTTGACATAAATTTCGCTGGCACGTGCGCGGTTGGTGTCGCTATGCGTTGAATCATAATGATCAAAATGCACGCCAAAACCGTCAAAATCACGAATGTGTTCTTGTTGCACATTGGCAATTTGCTGTTCAGGGCTAATCCCGTTGGCTTCGGCACGCAGCATGATTGCTGTACCATGCGCATCATCCGCACAGACATAAGTCACGTCATGTCCCATTGCACGCATGGCGCGAACCCAGATATCTGCCTGGATATAACCGAGTAAGTGACCCATATGGATCGGACCATTGGCGTATGGTAGGGCGTTAGTGACTAAAATTTGACGCACGGATATAACTCTCTCAAATAGGGACGATGCAATTCGGGCAATTTTACCTTAGATAGCACATAGATGCACAAGGGATTCCATGAATTCTTTTCAAATCCGCCTAGAAGGCTAAATACAATATCTAAACAAGGAGTTGGTCTGCATTTGAAGATAAACCATGTTGAAAACCAACTGATATACTCAGAATTAAGTATTTCAGTGAAAGCACGACTTAACCTTATACTGAATTATCGTTACACTATCAAAATCGCGGTATTTCCAAACTTTGGAGTAAATCTATGTCTTGGCTTTCTTCACTTAAATCAGTTTTTTCACCTTCGCATACGGTGAATGAGGAAGCTATTCAGCACGTGCTACAAAGTTATATCTTGCCTGAATCTGAACATGCCTTAAAAGATCGTATTTCTCAAGTGAATGTGCAAGGAGACATTCTGCAAATCACCATCAATACTTATCCTGAAGAAAAACAACATTTACAACAAATTCATGATGAGTTGGCAGATGCTTTAGAAAAATGCGGCATTAAAGAATTGAATATGCATGTGATTCAGCAGAAAACTGGACAGAAAAAAGAAAGTTGTGGGCATCAGCATGCTGAAGGTGAAAGCTGCGCTACATCGACCACACAGACCACAGCATCTCATTTACCACCAGTGGTGGATGCTGCAGGTCAAAGTTCTATGCAAGAAGCCGATCCGAATAATCCACCGATTCAAAAACCTGCGCCACAACAACGTGATGTGCCGAAACATCCACGTATTCAAAACGTGATTTTAGTATCTTCGGGCAAAGGTGGGGTTGGAAAATCTACCACTACAGTAAATTTGGCTTTGGCATTGCAAAAGCTAGGCTTAAAAGTTGGCGTATTAGATGCCGATATTTATGGTCCAAGTATTCCGACCATGCTTGGCAATGCAGGCAAAACTCCTATGATTGAAGCTGAGCAGTTTGTACCGTTGGATGCTTTTGGAATGCCTGTGTTATCCATCGGGCATTTAACAGGTGACCACAATACACCTGTTGCGTGGCGTGGGCCAAAAGCCACAGGTGCATTAATGCAGCTCTTTAATCAAACCTTATGGCCAGATTTGGATGTGTTGATGATTGATATGCCACCAGGAACGGGGGATATTCAACTAACACTTGCACAGCGTATTCCTGTAACGGGAGCGGTAATTGTAACCACACCACAAAATGTTGCCTTAATGGATGCTGTGAAAGGCATCGAACTGTTTAATCGTGTGCAAATTCCTGTCATGGGCGTAATTGAGAATATGTCGACGCATATCTGCTCAAACTGCGGCTACGAAGAACAAATTTTTGGTCAGGGCGGTGGCGATAAACTGGCAGAACAATACGACATTCCGTTGCTTGGGCGTTTACCCTTAAATGTCAGTATTCGTGAAAATGTGGATGCAGGTACGCCGTCAGTGATTGCAGGCGATGATGCTGCCGATAGTTACATTGCGATTGCCAAGCAAATTGCAAAAAAACTGCCTAAAGCCGAAAAAGATCAGAATCGTATTTTCTAAACGGGGACCTCAGCTTGGAATGATCGCGGTTGTCGTCATTCAGTTGTCGTCCTTCAAATTTTAAGTGATCCATCTTTGAAAGCTAAGTCACAATATTTTGAAAATTTAGCTCACTTCGGTGGGCTATCTTTTTTGATTGAAAAACACACAAGTATATGATTTAAAGGTGTTTAATCTTCAAATACCTTAAAAATGTTAAGAAAAAATGACTTATAAGTTACCATTCGATTAAAAAATATTTTTTATATAAGTGATTGAATAAAATAATAAATTTAAAATGTTAAACTGATCAAGAATTTGTCTTACAAAATACTTTTTGCCAATTGCAATGAACTATTTTAATCTGCGCTCATTCAGTAGTGAGGTCAATGCATGATTTCATGGTTTTTTATCGGTTTGGTGATCACAATTTTATTGACACCAGGGCCAACCAATACCTTGCTTGCATCATCAGGTATTCAGGTTGGTATCCGCAAATCTTTCCGATTAATTCCAGCAGAAGCATTGGGTTATTTGATTTCTATTACACTTTGGGGCGCCTTAATTGGTACGGTGTCTACTCATCTCCCGTTGTTGCCCACCATTCTAAAATTATTCAGTGCAAGCTATATTATTTTCTTGGCGATTAAATTATGGCGCACGGCTAAAGTCGAGCAAAGCTTTAATCAACCTACGATCCGTGCGAGTGAGCTATTTTTAGCGACTTTACTGAATCCTAAAGCATTGTTGTTCGCCTCTGCAATTTTCCCAACGATTGCATGGGTAAAAGCAGACTATTATGTGGCATACATGCTGGCATTTTTATGTTTAATCGTGCCGATTGCCTTTTTCTGGACATTTATTGGTTCCGTGCTTGCTAAAAATAAAATTAGCTGGCTCAATCAGTGCAATCTACAAAAAACAGCTTCTATTGTGTTGCTGAGCTTTTCAATTCCTTTAAGTTATTCGGCTTTGTTGAGTCTATAAAGCCAAAGTTGTGTCCACCACAAATAATCATTGCACTTAAAAAAGCGATGTGAGGGAAACGGCTGGTTTTCATTAACTTAGATTTCAGTTAAAGTACAGCACAGTTAAACATTCATATTTTGGATAGAAAATAAATGGCAATTAAGTCTGATCGTTGGATTCGCGAAATGAGCGAAAAACACGGCATGATTGAACCGTATGCAGAAAACCAAGTTCGCTTTGACGAAAATGGCGAAAAACTCATTTCTTATGGTGTTTCTAGCTATGGTTATGACGTACGTTGTGCACGTGAATTTAAAGTCTTTACCAATGTTCACTCAGCAATTGTCGATCCAAAAAACTTTGATGAAAAAAGTTTTATCGATATTGAATCAGATGTGTGCATCATTCCGCCAAACTCGTTTGCATTGGCGCGTACCGTTGAATATTTCCGTATTCCGCGCAATGTATTGACAGTGTGTTTAGGTAAATCGACCTATGCACGTTGCGGTATTATTGTGAATGTGACGCCACTTGAACCAGAGTGGGAAGGTCATGTAACTTTAGAGTTTTCCAATACCACGAACTTACCTGCACGTATTTATGCAGGCGAAGGTGTGGCACAAATGTTGTTCTTTGAATCAGATGAAGTTTGTGAAACCTCGTACAAAGACCGTGGTGGTAAATATCAAGGGCAGACAGGCGTGACCTTGCCTAAAGCATAAGTGATTAACCCATCACAATTTTTCTGTTGAACAAGCGAGCCAATGTGCTCGCTTTTTTTCATTCATCGGAAAGCTGTGCTGTTTAGCCAGTTTGTTTTGCATTTGCATAAATATTCAGCATAATTAAATATGAGAATGGTTTGGCATAATCACGTTTTTAAGGATAAAAACACTCAAATAAATAGCCAAGCTATAGATAAATAAAAGAAAGATGCGGAGCATCAGATAAAAGGAAGGTCGAGATGACTGAACACGCAATTACTTTCCCTTTTCGTAAGCGTTGCTTAGCCACTGCTATAGGCTTATTTTTGACGAACCCGAGTTATGCTTTACAAGCACTCTCCGATGACTCTTTGTCAAATACCACAGGCGAAGGGGTTGCTTTAGTCCTTGATGATTTCAAAATGGTGTTTCAGCAACCGAATGATCTATCAACAGGGTCGAGCTATACACGTGGGCTAGAAAACCCAAGTCAATATGATACGGGCTTTATTCGTATTATCCCGACGGGGGAGAATTATCAGAATATTTCAGAACATACCTATAAGAAAGTTTATAATCAGGTTTATGATGCTGAATATTTGGCAGGTGTTTCAACTACATCAACATTATACCAAAGTACCTATACAACGACTTTCAATAACTATAAAACACAAAATTATAGCTCTACAAAAACTGCAGTGAGCAGTGAAATCTCAGTTGGTGTGCGTCAAAGTCTAGTGGCAGAATACTTTGAATCTGACCGAATGAAACAATATTATCAACAGCGCTATAATGAATATTATAATGAAGGAAGGATTAATGCGACGAAGGATGGAACGACTATTCCTAGTGCTGCAAATCCAACTTTGTGGAATAAAGATGCATCTACCAAATATGCATTACAGAATACATATGAAATGATTGAAATTTTATATGGCAATAGAAGTATTGATACCGTACCTTCAACACAGTGGACGCAAGGGGTTACAAGATTTAATCATATTGATCCTAAGGTTGCTCAAACTGTAGAAACAGTAACTCAGGAGCGACTAAACCTTGAGGGTGATAAAGTTGCAAAAGCAGCAGCTACAAATGCAATCAAAGAATTAGAATTATTAGCAGTAGATAACGCAACTCAAGCAGCAAAAACAGCAGCAGCACAAACTTCAGTGGGTTCACTCAGAACCAAAGCAGATGTCTTTATTTATGGTCTGGCATTATCTAAAAGTGATAACTCTTTAAGCAGTCGTTATAGCAATCAGGGTTTTAACTGGGGTTCTGCAGACAATCCATGGTTATTCCGTGCTGGTACAGAAAAAGTAAAACAATTTAAAAATGTAGAAAAAGATGTCGGTTATTTGGCACTTGAGGCACCGCTCGCAACTACAACGCCAACTGAAAGTGATAATAATATTAAATTGGGCTTTTGGACTGATATTTTTTCGCGTCAGTTGAATTCAAGCGCAGAGGTTGATCCGAGCACTGGAGCACCAAAATCGGGTTTAGATAAAGAGCACCGTTTACGTACTCAGTTTGTTGCCAATGGTTTAAGTTTAAATGGTTCACAGACCCGAGTATTTCAGACTTTAGACTCGGATAACCCAAATCATCATCAAACCTTGGGTATGGCAAGTGTATTGCGTTTAAATACCAATGATAATCCTGCGAATTTAGGTTTCACAGATTCAAACTTAGATAGTAAAGGAATTCGCATTAGTACAGCAGCAAAATCAGATACTTTAGATGGAACTGCAGTCACACCAGCAATAGATGGTTCATTAGCACCAGTTTTTCATGATATAGAAGGTTTGTATTTATACAGTCCAAATATCAATTTAGTTTTAGGGAATATGTATCAGCCTTTTGTGGTTGGTTCTGAGGGCAATAATATTGTGCTGGAAGTAACACGTATTCCGAATGTTCCTGAAATTTACAATAAAATTTATCAAAATTATGAAGATGGAAAGGGTGGATATTTAGGTTCTACAGCATTTACAGGTTCTACCTGTAATGTGGTGAGCTGTGGCACACCGCTAAAAGCCAATGCCAATGACAGTGCTGCGATGTATCAAGGACGTAATGCGACGCATAGTAGTATTGCAATTGGTACTGTAGAACGCTTGCCAAATAATATGTTGCGTGCCAAAGATCATGATAATGCCACAGGTGTTGTATTTAAAGGTGTGGATGGTACTGCTAAGAATCTAGGTTCAGTTGCAATAGATGGTGTGCTGATTCAGCACCTTAAATTTAAAACAACAGGTCTATAAAAGGAGAATCATCATGTTGAAAAAACTGTCTTGTATTGCATTGATGTGTAGTCCTTTGACCCATGCCAATTTAATTGCACTGGAAAATCATGAATTAACGCAGGCTACTGGTCAAGGTGGAGCAGACCTCAGTTGGACGTTATCGTTAAACCATGAATATGCCGAAAATTTAGAACTCAGCAATATTTCTAAATTTAATGGTGGGACTAAACCTACAGAAGTTTATTATCGCTATAGTAAAAATTGTGCTGACAATAATGTGCTTTGTCGTTTAGCCATTGCACCCAATAACCATGAAGATAATAACGGCAATAAAAAATGGCTGGTATTTAAACAAATTCAGGGCACCATACAAATAGATAAATTTTCTTTAGATGGCACGACTATTATTAATCATAAAAATGACCCACAAACGGCAATGCAGCTTAAGTTTTATGATGATAAGCCATT
Source organism: Acinetobacter sp. YH16053 (assembly GCF_013417035.1). NCBI lineage: Bacteria > Pseudomonadati > Pseudomonadota > Gammaproteobacteria > Moraxellales > Moraxellaceae > Acinetobacter > Acinetobacter sp. YH16053. Next base: position 178,254 of record NZ_VPEP01000002.1, on the reverse strand, counting down.
AAAAATAAGAAATTTGGGTTTTGCAACCATGGCGATCGAAACAGGTACAGGTCAGGGAGCAAATGAAGGTTATGCAAATTCAGAGGTATATACCAAATTTCAAGGAAGAAATTATCAACAAGATGGTAGTTATAACTTAGTTCAGCAAGATGTACCTTTGTTTGATCAGGGCGCTGAAAAAGGATTTATGGGCTTAAATATTCACGGCAATATGCACATGTCTGGCAATGTGAAAATATTTAGCTACAACTGTACAGGTTCGGCAGCAAGTCGTTGTTGAATATAGGATTAAGTACAGTATAGGGAAATAACAATGAAAAAAATAATGCAGTTGAATTTATTAACATTGAGCGTACTTTGTGCGCAACAAGTGTATGCTTTAGAGCTGATTGCAGACCAGCATTTGTCTGATGTAAGTGGGCAAGATGGTATTGTAATCACCCATGAAATGTCTAAAGCCACGATTAATCAAGTCAATTGGTATGATCCTGATTTAGTGGCTGGAACTCAACAGGGTTTAGGCTTACATAATGTAGAAATTAAAGGACAGAATAACCAGCCTATTATCAGTAAGCTTGCTTTAGATGTGGGGAAAACTGATGTTGGCGCAGGTGTGCGTATCGATGCGAGTATTGATGCTTTTCAATCGACTGCAGATTTAAACTTGGTCAAAAAAAACTGTGTCGGAAATAGTTGTACTAAAGAAACACAAAGCTTGGGTCAGTTCGGCTTAGAAACTAAATCACCTTTAAAAGTTTTATTAGAAACCAAAGCAGGTTTATTCAATCAAAATGAAACGGCACATTTAAACTTCCAGTTACAGAATGCCATAATTAGTCATGGTTTAGGTAAGCATCAATTATCTATGCATGATTTTAACTTTAATTTTGCGACTGACGGCTATATGTACATTGATGCCGATGAGGGATTGGTCTTTACCACTAAAAATGGCACCACCGACCATTTTGTGAATCTTGGACGAGTGAAAGACTTAAGTGATGTTGCTAGTAGCCGACAAAATGCAACCAATCCTGGGGTCAATATTGACTTGCGTTATGATGATAAAAATTTAATTCGCTTTGGTGCATCAGGTGCGGTAAGCAATGCGAAATTGTTTTTTAATGGGCATCAAAAAAATGTTGCCAATTTTGACGTTTCGAATAAGGTCAATGGTGTAATTGAAACAAAAAATACCGCAGTTACAGGCTACGATACTGTGGTGGGGCAAGGTGGTTTGCATTTGGGCTTATCTGCTGATTTTACCAATCAAAATACGGCAGGCTTGGCTGCAGGGCAATTACCAACAACCTTAGAAATTGGGCACACAGGAAAAGGCAGTTATGCGGTTGAGTTTTCGAATTTAAGATTGCTAACCACACGTGATGCACAAGGTAATTTACACAATAAAAATGCCTCTATCGATTTTGGCGATATTTATATTAATACCGTTCAAGCGAAAAACCTCAATTTTTTAGTCAATGAAAATATTAAAAATACTATTGGTGCAACCAGTCCTATTTTAAACCAGTTGCTATCGAGTAAGCTTGAAGGTGACCAGTTTTCACTGATCGCTGTTCGTGGCATGGACTTTCAGTCTATTGCAGCCAAAGCTAGAATTATTTCTGACAACTCTTTAAATGAATTGACAGGAGATGGTGGTTCTTGGGGTATTGGGATTCCAATTTATAATTTAAATGCCAATGTGGCCTTGTCGGGTAAACAATATCTGTCACCTTATGATGGAACGAACAAAACCGGAATTGGTTATAACGCTATTGTTTCTACCGAAGGTTATGGCATTGATTCAAAAACTGGGTTACCAAGTACCACTTCTATTATCTTAATTGATGGGCAAAAAAGCCTGCATGCTGGTGAAGCTGTCAACTATTATGCTGGTTTAAGAAATATTGATGCATTAATTCAGTCCGATGGTGTGATTGGTTATGAAGATGAAGGGATTTATATTCGTGCAGATCATTTATTGGTTGCAGCAAAAGCTGAGTTAGCGATTGGACAACTACCGGGTTCAAAATACAACTGCGTCACAGGATCAACTAAATGCGGTGGCTTTATACCTTATGATAATTTCTCTAAGAAAGATGATGTGTTGACCACAATCGCTTTTAAATTAGATGGAAATGGTGAGTTGTTGGTGATTCCTGGAATGGATCCAACCGATACTAATCCGAACTCAAACTTTTTGTCTTTTGATGCGAACTTTAAGTTTAGAAGTCTAGATAGCACAGAACAGGCAGATCCCAAGAATTTAGGTAGTTATTTTAGTTTGATTAATGAAGATCAAGTGAATAATGAAACTGTTCAAACTTCTTCAATAAACTTGAATCGAATGGAAGGTCATATAGGTGTTAAAGGAAAAGTAGTCGTCAGTGCAGATACGGTCACTTTAGACAATCAAGTTAAATTTAATTATAAAAATGATATTGCTCAACCCTTTAAAACAAACTTTGCAATGTCTACCAATGGCAATATGCAGAAAATCGCATCTGTCGCGCTTACAGGTGGAACCATGCGCAGCACATTCGGCATTACGCCACGCTAAAGGATAGAAATAAAATGAAAAAAACAATTTTAGTTGCATCTATTTTAAGTACAGCTTTTTCATTCAATTCTGCTCAAGCGATGCAGGCTTTAAATGATGATCAGTTATCTCATGTACAAGGTCAGGCACTTTTGAACCTGATGACTGCGACAGATCAATCACAAGGGCTCAACTTTTATAAGCTGAGTGTTGATGCACTCATGGAGCTCAATGCCAACATTAAAACGCTACAATTGGGTTGTGGTGGTGTAAATAATGCGATTGGTAGTAAAGCGGGATGTGATATTGATATTTCCAATATTGCATTAAGTGGCTTGAATGAATCTTATGATTCAACAGGTAGTCCAAAGTTTAATGGTGAACGTGCGGGTACTAGTGCGCAAATTACCAATCCATTTATTGAGTTTGCGATTAGTGGAAATAGTGCGTCAACACGTGAAGTGGTTGGTTTTCGCTTAGGTGCTGAAGAAATTTTAGGTCTACTGACTTTGGGTACAGATAACGTACAAAACCCAAATGACGGGATTAAAAGTTTTAGTGGTTATATGAAAATGGCACAAACTCAAGGTCATTCATTTACTGAGCAAGCGACATTTGGTATGACCGATGATGAAATTATTTCTGGTCGTTTAAAGGCTTTGGGGCAAACAAGACAGTTTGATAGTAAGCCATTTACAAATGGTGTTAGAACAGAAGGGCATACAGGGATTACAGTTCCTTCTATGAAAGTAGATTTTACTATGCCAGAAACGGTGGTTACGGGTCAACGTATGACTGCTGCCAAAGTGAGTGGTATTCGCTCTTCTATTCCTTCTATTCCTTTAGCTGTTGCAGAGCCGGGTAAGAGTTTACCGGGTAGTGTTCAAGGAACTCCTGATTTCTCTCAAGACCAGCTTTATGTAGAATTCCCTGCTTTATTATTTGGTTCTCTTGGGACACACTCATTCTTTAAAATGTCAGCAGGCTCGAGTTTGGATGAACTTAATATGGATATTACTTTTGTCCAAGCCCTAAATATGATTCACAATATTCCACTCAATGGCACAGGAGGGTATTTATCTCTGCAAAGTAAACCTGTGCATTGGCAAGGAGCCGATCAGGGTGATGTTGCTCAACAAGGGTGGTGGATGTCTTTTAAAGAACCTATACAACTGGGATATTTAGCAACAACAGATAAGGTTGATATTTCTGCGGTATTACCACAAGTAGCTACAGCGATTAGTGACTATTTGCTCAATAAATCCGAACCAATTGATGTTGGTGCTTTTGAGGCTTTAGGTTCTTTGGCTGGCGTAGCTGTTGAAAAAAAATTGAATATTAATGTAGGTCAATTTACGAATTATGCAACAGGAAATCCAGCTACGATTACATTAAAGGATAAGCTTTTAAATAACCAAAACGTTACCCCTAACTGTTATGGTGGTATGAAATTCTGTTAATTCCAAATGAAAAAAATCCCGCAACTTGTGCGGGATTTTTTATACTCAGTGTTCAATCTTATTTGGCAATTTTGATGAGTAATTCTTCTTTCGTTAGGTTGCTAGATTCAGCATCACGACGACCTTTATATTCAAAAGTACCTGCATCTAAACCTTTCTCACCAATCACAATACGGTGCGGAATACCTGTAAGCTCAAGGTCAGAGAATTTCACCCCAGGACGTTCATTACGATCATCCAGTAATACATCATAACCCGCAGCTTGAAGTTCAGCATAAAGTGCTTCTGCTGCTTCTAATGTGCGAGGTGATTTATGTGCGTTCATTGGTACAATCGCAATTTCAAATGGTGCGATGGCTGCAGGCCAAATAATCCCTTTATCATCAAAATTTTGTTCAATGGCAGAGGCAACGACACGTGTGACTCCAATCCCATAGCATCCCATGGTAACAGTAAACGGTTTGCCATCTTCACCTAATACTTTGCAGCCCAGCGCTTCAGAGTATTTAGTACCAAGCTGGAAGATATGACCGACTTCAATACCGCGTTTAATTTGTAGAGTTCCTTGACCATCTGGAGATGGATCGCCCTCAACGACGTTTCGTAAATCGTAAACTTCAGTATATTGTGCATCCCGTACCCAGTTCACACCTGTTGCGTGTTGATCAACTTGGTTTGCACCTGCAACGAAGTCAGACAGTACTGATGCAGCACGGTCTACAATCACAGTTATGCCTTTTTCAACCAAACCTTGTGGACCAACAAAGCCAGCAGTTAAACCTAACGCTGCAATTTGTGCATCGGTTGCAAAAGTAAGTGGTGCTGCAATCTGTGGATGCTTTTCTGCTTTAATTTCGTTGAGTTCATGGTCACCGCGCAGGAATAATGCAATCACAGGCACTTGACCTGTTTCATCTGCAATACCTTGAACCAAGAGCGCTTTGACTGATTGGTTACTATTTGTACCTAAAAATGCAGAAACTTCCGCAATGGTTTTTTGGTTTGGTGTATCCACAATGTTGAGTTCTTGGGTTGCAGCAGCACGTTCACCCACCAAAATAGCTTCAGCCATTTCAATATTGGCTGCATAATCAGATTCGGTAGAGAAGGCGATATCATCTTCACCGCTTGAAGCCAGAACGTGGAATTCATGTGAACCTGAACCACCAATAGAACCTGTATCTGCCTGTACTGGGCGGAAGTCTAAACCTAAGCGCGAGAAAATACGGCAGTAGGTGTCGTACATCACATCATAGGTTTCTTGTAAAGAAGCTTGATCGGTATGGAAAGAATAAGCATCTTTCATAATAAATTCGCGTGAACGCATTACCCCAAAACGTGGGCGAATTTCGTCACGGAATTTAGTTTGAATTTGATAGAAGTTGATTGGCAATTGCTTATAGCTTTTTAATTCATTACGTGCCAAATCGGTAATGACTTCTTCATGTGTTGGGCCAAGTACAAAAGGATTGTCGTGACGGTCATTAAAGCGTAGTAATTCAGGACCGTATTGCACATAACGACCTGATTCTTCCCAAAGTGAAGCAGGCTGAGTGACAGGCATAAAGGTTTCTAAAGCACCTGCGCGGTTCATTTCTTCACGAACAATGGCTTCAACTTTATTTAGCACACGTACACCCATTGGCAGCCAAGTATATAAACCTGAAGCCAATTTACGAATCATACCCGCACGTAACATCAGCTGGTGAGAAATCACCTCGGCATCGTTTGGGGTTTCTCTTAACGTAGCAAATAAAAAGCGACTCGCGCGCATGGAAACTGTCCTAAAAAGTGAAGCGTTAAATGGAGTTTTTTCAAAGCCAGATTATACAATAAAAATCGGGCTAAACTTGCGTTAAAATTTAGCCAGAACGATTGTGTGACTTTGCGTGAGATTTTAAGAAATCAGTTTACGCGTTTGGCGTAACATAAAATTCTTAAAATCATCTAAGTAAGTGAAAATGACAGGTACGACCACCAAGGTGAGTAGGGTGGATGTAATTACACCGCCAATGACTGCGTGTGCCATAGGCGCACTTTGTTCGCCGCCTTCACCCAAGCCAAGTGCGAGTGGCACCATCCCCATCACCATTGCACTGGTGGTCATTAAAATAGGGCGTAAACGGGTTTTCCCTGCAGCTATAATTGCATCATAACGTGAATCGCCCTGATCCATAGCTTTTTTAATAAAATCAATTAGTAAAATCGCATTTTTGGTGACCAATCCCATCAGCATAATAATACCGATAATAGAAAACAGGTTCATGGTCGAGTTAAAAATAAACAGTGCCAAGAATACTCCAATCAACGATAAAGGTAGGGAAGCCATAATTGCTGCGGGGTGAATGAAACTGTTGAATTGCGAACCTAAAACAATATAAATAAACACAATAGACAGGGTAATTGCAGTCAGTGCATAACCTGCAGATTCAGCCATGTCAGCATTGGCGCCTTGAGTGTCGAAGCTATAACCTGCGGGTAATTTAAAGTTATCCTGAATTTTTTGAATGTCGGCACCAATGTCACCTGCAGGACGTCCAGCAGTGTTAGCTTCGACCAAAACTTCACGGGCCAAATCACGGCGGTTGATTTGCGCTGCACCTAAACTTTCTTCAAACTTCGCCACACTTGCTAGAGGCACTAAAATATTTTGTCCATTGGCATCGGTTTTTTGTGAAGTTAAATACATATTTTGCACATCGCTCGGCAAGCTACGATGGTTTTCTGTAAGGCGAACATTGACATCGTAGGTTTCGCCACGTTCATCTTGCCAAGTGGTGACATCATCCCCCGCAATCAGTGGGCGGATAATATTGGCAATTTGATTTACCGATAGCCCTAAATCGCTGGCAAGGATACGGTTAATATGAACACCTAATGTAGGTTTAGGAGCTTTTAGCGAGCTTTCTAAATCGACAATACCATTCACCTGAGCAATTTCAGTCATAAAGCGGTCAGAGATTTTTTGTAATTCTGCTAAATCAGGGCCTTTAATAGACACCATCACAGGTTTTTGCCCACCAGAAACCGTTTCATCGGCAGATGCGACAGAGGTAATGGTGATGCCTGCAATACTTTGTAGACGCTGGCGAAATTCGTTATTGAGTTCGGTCAGCGTTTGTTGACGTTCATTACGCGGGCTGACAGTTACACGCAAGTTAACATGATTTTTCCCGCGATCTGTCACGCTGTTAATGGCTCCGTAAGTCGCACGTACTTCAGGGTGTTGACGGATGATTTGATCTACTTGTTTTAATTTTGCTTGTGAATATTCAAGCGAGGCATCCACAGGTGTTTCAAATTTAATCCGAATTTCACCTTTGTCGGGTACAGGTACAAACTCTGTGCCAATCAGTTTGGATAATCCGAGTGCTGCAAATAATGAACCCACGGCAATCAATAAGGTGATAACGCGAAATCGTAGTGCTAATTTTAAAAGTTTTTCATAATGATGACTTAAATTGTCGAGTTTGTTGGAAATCCAGTTTAAGAAGCGTTTTACTCGTCCAGGTTTTTTATTCGGATTTGGTTTTTCTGCCCAGTGTGCAGAAAGCATTGGATCCAGCGTAAAACTGACAAACATGGAAATCAGCACGGCAGTACTGACGGTGACACCAAATTGATAAAAAAAGCGTCCGATAATGCCGCCCATAAATGCCACAGGTAAAAATACCGCCACAATGGTTAAGGTGGTTGCTAAAACTGCTAAGCCAATTTCTTTAGTACCATCTAAAGCAGCCGTGACATGGTCTTTACCCATATCGGCATGACGCACGATATTTTCACGTACCACAATTGCATCATCAATCAATAAGCCAATACTGAGCGAGAGCGCCAGTAAGGTCATCATGTTGATGGTAAAGCCAAATGCCCAAATAAAGGTGAGTGTGCCGAGTAGGGCGATTGGCAGGGTCAATCCTGTAATGGCGGTAGAACGGAATGAACCAAGAAACAACAGTACAATCAGGACTGCCAGAATCGCACCCTCAATAATGGTGCGCGCTACATCACGGATACTGCCACGAATCCCTTTAGAAGAATCCACCACGACTTTTGCAGTCATGCCAGCAGGCAGTTGGGTTTGAATACGTTCTAAGGTTTTATAAGTGTTATCTACCACTTCAATGACATTAGAGTCTGAACTACGCAAGATATCGACAGCAACCGCAGTTTGCCCATTTAAAAATGCACTGGTTTCCAGCTCTGCCTGACTGTCTTGAATTGTGGCAACTTGTTTTAAAAAGATGGGCGCACCATTTTTATTGGCAATAATTAAATCGCCAAAAGCCAGAGGATGAATGACTTTGGATTGGATTTCGACCACCAATTCACTATTGGCTTGTTTGAGTGTGCCGCCAGGTACTTCAATATTTTCAGCTTTGAGCGTGTTGATGACCTGATCTACACCTAAGCCAAAACTCATTAACTTTTGTGGATCTACCTCAATCCGAATTTGTCGCTGTGCATCACCCAATAAATTAACAGTTCCGACACCAGACACAGTGCGTAGTTGCGGTACAACTTGTTGATCTAAATAGGAACTTAAATCGCGTAAGGACATTTGTGAGGATTCAAAAACTATCGACATCACTGCATTGGCAGTTGGATCGTAGCGCTCCACCACTGGGTCTTGAATTTCATCTCGAAACCCTGCACTGACAGACGAAATTTTATCGCGTACATCTTGTGCCGCCACTGCCGAAGGAACATCTAAATTAAACTCGGCAATAATAGTAGATAGCCCTTCACTGGATTGTGAAACCAGTTGTTTGAGTCCAGAAATGGTGTTGATCTGATCTTCCATTTTCTTGGTGATTTCAGATTCAACTGTTTCAGGTGATGCACCCGGATAACTGGTATAAACCACTACAAACGGAAAATCGACGTCAGGAAATTCTTCCACGCCCATACGTTGCCATGAAGCCAAGCCAAGCACCATTAGACAAAACATCATCATGATGGTAAAAACGGGATACTTGACGCTAACTCGGGTAAACCACATAACAACGATCCTGATTTTTTATTTATTGGACATCTGCACTACTGCATTGAGATGAAATTCAATTTATTGAGGGTTATTTTGAATGATCACCTGCTGCTGAATTTGATCGGGGTTGAACACCACTCGACTGACTAGATCACTGCTCTGTAAGCCTTGAATGACGGCAGTATTGTCACTATAGCGCTGTTCTAAAACTGTGATATCTACACGGGCAATTTTTTGATCTCGAATCACCCAAACATAAGGTTTGTTTTGGATATCGTGAATGGTATTGAGTGGGATGATTTGCCCTGAAATTGTCGTGTTCGCTAAAATATAACCATCCACAAATGCCCCAATACTTAAAGAGGGAAGACGCTCAAGCGGGGTCGCAAAAAATTCAATTTGACGACTGGCTAAATCCGCAACAGGAGAAACACGGCTAATTTGTGCATTAAATGTGTTTGCTTGTCCTTGGAGTTGATATTCAATTTTTTGACCAATTTTGAGTGCGGCTTGTAAGTCGCTTGGTAATTTCGCTTGAATTTCTAATTGGTTCGGATCGACGACTTCAAATAAGGTTTGTCCTGCAGCCACAGTTTGCCCAGGCTCAACTTGACGTTGGGTAATGACACCATGAATTGGACTGGTAATCGTGCCATCTTGATCGGCTTTTAGTGCAATATCGACATTGGCTTGTTGGGCGCGTACATTTTCCATTTGCGCACGATAATCTAACTGACTTTGCTCATATTCCACTTGTGAAATAAAACCCTGATCGAGCAAACGTTTTTTTCGTTGCATCATGTTGCGGGCTTGGTTGGCTTGCGCTTGCGTTGCAGCTAAATTGGCGCGAGCTTGTGCTAAACGCGCAGCATTATCCTGATTATTTAAGCGTAGCAAGGTTTGACCACGTTGTACGCTATCGCCCACTTTGACATAGACTGAAGTTGCTGTGGCAGTCACCTGTGCTTGAATACTACTTTGATTGACTGCACGCACTGTGCCTGTAAAGGCAGTTTTACTGATTGCGCTGCCTTGTTGTGGTGTCACTAAATCTTGCTGAATGAGTTCAATTTTTTCTGATACTGTTGTTTTATTTTCAGTTTCTGTTTTTTGGCAGGCACTCAGCAAAATACATAAACCGATTGCACCAATACGAAAAATGGGTAAATGCTGCCGATTAAACCTAACTGCGATACGCTGTGCAATGTGCATGCATATTTGTCCTTATTGATTGCCAAAATGACAAGGTAATTCAAATCAACTATTCAAGTGCTTTTAAGCGAGTAATAATTCTGTCGTATTCTGCTTGTGTATTTCGATAGCTTGTTTGTAAAGATTGAATCATATCTTTTTTAAGCTCGATGTTTTTTAAGTTATTGTCCAAATTGGTTTTTAGTTGTGCAGGCACAGGTTTGACTTTGCGTAAATATTCCATTTCTTGACGTTTAAAAGTAATACGGTCGTTTTGCAACTGTTTGAGTTGTTCTTGTTGGAAAATAATTTGCTTTTTAATATGCGCTAAAGCGTTATTACGTTTGGTGATTGCAGTTTGACTATTGGTATAGGCGTTTTTCAAACGCTGATCAGATTCCATTTGATACGCTTGAGCAGCACGTTGTGGGGCTTTTTTAATATCCGTTTCGGTGTTGTATGGACGTGCGCGCTGAATTACTTGCATGTTACGGTCTAATGCTTCATAACCATGACGAATATGATTAGGTGTCACATTACTACTAATATTTGCAACGCCATGTTGATCATAATAGCGATACCACACCGCTTTGTTCTGGCTGTCAGCCATGAGTGGGGCAGAGGGCAATAGCAGTAACGCAAGCATGCCCAATTTGAGTGACTGCTTATTTTGTTTTAATTTTACAGCGAGTGATTTTGCAAAAAAAGTGCTCACGTTGTCCCCCACAATAAAGTTGACTAAATTACTTAAATTACACGTAATAATAGTGTTATATTAGATCAAAATTAGGAATTAAAAAAATACAACCGATAAAAAAATATCAATGGTCACACGAAAGTGTGAGCGGTTTGGTGATAATGGTGTAAAAGTGTAGCTTTACACTAAATATGTTCATTGAAACTACAAGTAAAGATATGTTAAAAATACGATCAATGTGTAAAATTTTTCTACTCAGTTGCTTGTACAAACAAAAATGGGAAGGGTCATTGAATGGACGATAAATTCCAAAATCTAAAAGTCATGGTGATTGATGATTCAAAAACCATTCGCCGTACAGCTGAAACACTTCTACAGCGTGAAGGTTGTGAAGTGGTTACCGCAGTTGATGGATTTGAAGCTTTATCCAAAATTGCCGAATCAAATCCAGATATCGTATTCGTAGATATTATGATGCCACGCCTAGATGGTTACCAAACGTGTGCCTTAATTAAAAACTCGCAAAACTACCAAAACATTCCTGTCATTATGCTATCAAGTAAAGATGGTTTATTTGACCAAGCCAAAGGACGTGTAGTAGGTTCTGATGAGTATCTGACTAAACCATTTAGTAAAGATGAATTATTAAACGCCATTCGTAACCACGTGACAGCATAATTATTAGTTAGTTAGATTTATTGGGGAAAATAATGGCTCGTATTCTTATTGTAGATGATTCACCTACAGAAACATTCCGCTTCAGAGAAATCTTGACCAAGCATGGTTTTGAAGTCATTGAAGCAGCGAATGGTGCAGATGGCGTGACCATGGCGCAAGCTGAATTACCAGATTTAGTATTAATGGATGTGGTTATGCCAGGTGTGAATGGCTTTCAGGCAACACGTCAAATTTCGCGTGGTGACACCACCAAACACATTCCAATTGTAATTGTGAGTACCAAAGATCAGGCAACTGATCGTGTTTGGGGAAAACGCCAAGGTGCAAGCGATTACTTAACTAAGCCTGTTGACGAAAAACAATTAATTGATGTGATTAATCAACACCTTAATGCAGGATAAGCTATGGCTGCAAATGGTTTTATTGAATTGCTTCGGTTATCTAAACGTGGAAACAAAAACTACGTTAGTACCGAAAATGAGGTAAACCGCTGGTCAGGCATTGCTTTTGAGATGATGGGGCAATATTTCGTTGCTCCATTAGGAGAAGTTTCTGAGGTTATTTATCCACCGAAATATACGCCAGTGCCAAATACCCAACCTTGGGTAGTAGGTTTAGCGAATATTCGCGGAAGATTACTTTCAGTTTCAGATTTGGCACATTATGTTTCTGGGCAAAGCAGCCAATATTCACCTACTCAAAAAGTAATGTGTATTAGTCATAATGACCATTATGTCGGTTTAGTTGTAGATCAAGTTTTGGGTATACAGCACTTTAATAAGAAAAGTTTCTTTTCTAAACACAATGATTTAGATAGTAATTTACAAGAATATTGTCAGGGGTATTTTCACCAACATAACCAACAATGGCATGTTTTCTTATTTAGTCGTTTATTGCAAAACCCAAAATACATGAACGCATCTATAAAATTTATAAATTAACTGTCGCGCACCTAAAAAATGAAGGCGTCAATCGGGGAGAAGCTGCATGGGCTTTAAACTTAAAAAGAAAAATTCAGGCGAAGAAACCGTCCGTAAAGCAAGTGGTCCAGGTTTTTTTGCAAAATTACAGGCGCGAACAGAAGAGTTTGCGAGTGTATTTGGCGAAACAGAAAAATCTAAGCCACTTATTTTAGGCGCAGCTTTTTGTATCATCTTATCGCTTTTCCTGTTGTTATACCTTTTTTATAGCGTGCCGCGTAATAACGATTTTACCCGTAGTTTGGGTGATTTACGTCTGTTGTCACAAACCATTTCACGTCAAGCAACTGAAGCGACTGCATCAGGTACGCCTGAATCTATTAAAAACTTAACAGATTCACAAAAAGCCTTTGCTGCAAACTTAGAAACAGTGAAAGATATTCACCCAAATACGGATACCTTGCGTGAAGTAGAAACACAGTGGAAATCGGTTTCTGAAAATATTGATTTGATTGCTTCACAACAAAAAATCATTAACCAACTCTATGACACCAACATTGCAATTGCTGAAACCATTCCGGGTATTCAGGCTGAATATAACTTGATGGTTGACCAAATGGCACGTCAAGACATGCCAAGTAGCCAGGTGGTTATTGCAAAGAACCAAGTATTCATTGCAGAACGTATTTTACGTTCAATCAGTTCTGTATTAACAGGTACAGACAGTTCACGTGAATCTGCAGATGACTTTAGTGCCGATACCGAAACGTTTGGTGCTTACTTGGCAGCACAGTTAAATGGTAGTGTGGAACTTGGTGTACAACGTATTACTCAAGAAGATTTACGTAGTTCATTAGAAGGTATTCAAGCAGAATATGAAGATGTATTGAAATCTGCTGCTGCAACAGTTTTAAATAACTCAACACAAATTGTAAAAGTACGTCAGGCATCATCTTCTATTTTTGATCAGTCAGATAAGCTTTTAACCAATTTAAATAAATTGTCTAGCGGTTCAGGTTGGTCTATTGCAATTCCTGCAATTGGCTTAATTGCAGCATTACTTGCGTTCTTATTCTGTGTATTCAAACTCTTGAACTTACGTGGTGAAGCCGATAAAACTCGCGTGGTTCGTCTACAAGATGAATATGACCGTAACCAGAACGCGATTTTACGTTTACTTGATGAGATTGCCGACCTTGCGGATGGTGACTTACGTTCATACGCAACAGTATCGGAAGACTTCACGGGTGCCATTGCCGACTCGATTAACTTCGCAATTGACCAATTACGTGACCTTGTATCGCGTATTCACGAAACATCGCACGAAGTTGCACAATATACGGCAACCACACAGAACATTACCAACCAGCTTGCTGAAGCATCTGAGCATCAGGCGCAAGAAATTGCAGGTGCATCTGCCGCAATTAACGAAATGGCAATGTCAATTGACCAAGTATCTGCCAACGCTGAAGAATCAGCAGCGGTAGCAGAACGTTCAGTACATATTGCATCGAATGGTGCAGACGTTGTAAACCGTTCAATTGAAGGTATGGATATCATTCGTGAGCAGATTCAAGAAACCTCTAAGCGTATTAAGCGTTTGGGTGAATCTTCACAAGAGATTGGTAACATCGTTGCCTTGATTAACGATATTGCCGACCAAACTAACATTTTGGCATTAAACGCAGCAATTCAGGCATCTATGGCGGGTGAAGCAGGTCGTGGTTTCGCAGTCGTAGCCGACGAGGTACAGCGTCTAGCGGAACGTTCAGCATCTGCAACTAAACAGATTGAAACACTGGTTAAAACCATTCAGACTGATACCAACGAAGCCGTAATTTCGATGGAACAAACCACATCGGAAGTTGTACGTGGTGCGAACTTATCTAAGGATGCGGGTGTTGCACTGGATGAAATTCAAACGGTATCAACCAACCTTGCGAAATTGATTTCTAACATTTCGGACGCTGCAAAACTTCAGTCTGCTTCTGCAGGTCACATTGCAACCACGATGAACGTTGTACAGGAAATTACCTCGCAAACGACCAGTGCAACTTTCGATACTGCACGTTCGGTATCTGAGTTGGCCAACATGGCAGAATCATTACGTGAATCTGTAACTGACTTTAAACTACCTGAATAAGCGGGATTCCAGCTTGGGGAAAGGTGTACCTATACACAGTTATGGGTACACCATCATTCAGAGATAAAGCATCGCAAAGATGAACTTAACTTTTGGGTTAGGGGCATTCAGGATGGTTACAATTAAGTTGAAGTGCCTTTTGGTGCTGAAAACGTAAGAAGCCTTAGCTATGAAAGAAATATTAAAAAATTTAGTCGAAACAATGACGCTTCCTGAAGATAGTTATCTTGAGCAAGATGCGGAAATTCTTGAAATTTTTGTCGAAGAAATTGAAGAAATCTTCGAAGAATTAAATCCATTATTTACTACTTGGTTTGCTAACCCAACAGATCAAGAAACTTTAGTGACTATTCGTCGTCACTTTCACACTTTAAAAGGCTCGGGTCGCATGGTGGGTGCGAAGTCTGCGGGCGAATTGGCATGGACGGTTGAAGATACTTTAAACCGTGTGCTTTCGGGTGCGGTAACACTCAATACTGATATTCAAAAATACGCAAAAACTGTTTTAAATATTTATCAATACAAGCTTTATCCAATTTTTAAGCAAGTCGGTTTAATTGATCTTGATTTACGCCCATTGGTGCTTTTAGGACAACAATTACAGCAAAACCAAAGTCCTGAACCTGCACTGGAAGAGTTGCTAGTTCTAGCGGATCAACTGACTGCAACTGATATACTGATAGGGCTAGAATTGGCGGATGCTGCAGTTGAAACAGCAGTAGTCACAGCAGTTGAATCATCTGAAGACGTAATAACTGCTGAAGAAATGCCGCAGACAGAAGTTGCACAAGAAGAGGCTGCTGATGCAAGCCTATTGGCTGAAACTCTGGCTATTTTTGTGGAAGAAGCTGAAGAGCATTTAGCAACAATTGATCAGTTCTTGGCGCAAGATCAGATTCACTCACAAGACTATAATGGCTTAATTCGTGCTTTACATACACTGCGCGGCAGTTCGTCTATGGCGCAAATTGAGCAGGTATTTGAAGCAAGCTCTAAAGTTGAAAACTTATTCAAAGCCTTTGTGCAAGATGAAATTGAATCGACCTCTAAAGAAACAGCATTGTTAGTTCAATATGCAGAATTTGTACGTGATTATTTGCATATTCTGCGTCAAGGACGTTGTGATGGTTTAGATGTCATTTATGACACCTATAACAAAGCGTGGGATAACTACGGCTTTAGCAGCAGCGACACTGATGAATTAGCCAATCCTCAAGGTTTGGTCTCTAAATTAATTGAACTGAATATTGACCGTTTACTTGATGCTGAGTTTGAATTTGATAAATTGGCACAAGCACAGTATCCAGACTATTTGCAAGAATTGAGTGCGCAGGCACAATTGTTGGTGGATCATACAGATAACCGTGCATCTATTGGTATTCATCAATTTACTCAAGAGCTGAAAGCAGCGTATGACCGTGTTTTAGCTCAACCAGTGTTGCTAAATTCAGAATATGCTTACGAGCTATTTGCGCAGGCACATCAAGAGTTTATCCACTTATTTGACACTTTGGCCGCTGGGCAGCGTGTCACAGTAACTGAAGATATTCAGAAAACGCTGAATGACTTAACTGCATTTGTACAGCAAGATATTGAAGATTTAGCGCTTGAAACATCTGAAAGCACGATTGCAGCAACTGATCAAGTCACTGAAACTGCTCCTGCTGAAGTAGAAAGTGTAGAGACTACGTCAGAGCTTGCAGCTACTGAAAGTTCTGGTGCGGTAAACTTGGCGCAATTGTCACAGCGTATTGCTGCTGACCGTCAAAATATCCACGCAGCAGATGCCAATAAAGACTT
The DNA here is from genome assembly GCF_013417035.1 of Acinetobacter sp. YH16053. Lineage (NCBI taxonomy): Bacteria > Pseudomonadati > Pseudomonadota > Gammaproteobacteria > Moraxellales > Moraxellaceae > Acinetobacter > Acinetobacter sp. YH16053. The sequence goes on along the minus strand of NZ_VPEP01000002.1, from coordinate 161,839 downwards.
TGATCCAGATTTACAGGACATCTTCCTTGAAGAAGCCGAAGAACTTTTGGTGGGGATGGATGAAGATGTAAACACGTGGTCTAAAGACGCCAGCGATACATCAGCATTAAACAACCTGATGCGTTATTTGCACACTTTAAAAGGTGGTGCGAATATGATTGCTGCAACGCATATTGGTTTGATTGCGCATAACCTCGAATCAATTTATGAGCGCATTATCAACAACCAAATTGTTGTTTCACCTGCGTTGATTCAAATTATTCGCTTAGTACAAGACGACATTGCAGACCGTATTCAAACCATTCGTGAAGAAGGTGTGGACTATGCAGCGCCAGAATCTATTGCGATTTTGGCTGACATTGTTAGCTTGTCACAAGGTAAGTCGGTTGAAACGACTACCGCTGTTCAACCTTCAATGCAACAAGAGCAGACAGCACAAGTTGAAACAGACGCCGAAGCTGAAGCTGAGATGCAGCCTGCAGAAGAAGTATTGGCAGATGATGTTTCAGTTGAACTTGAAGATGCCCCTGCAGCCGTATTTGAGCCAATCACTGAAACTGTAGCACCTGAAACCACGGTTGAGTCTGAAGACGAACAACTGCTTTCTATAGTAGAAGAAACCTTCCGTGAAGAAGCTGAAGAAATTTTAGATTCTGCGGATCAGCGCTTGAAACATTGGTTTGAGCAACGTAGTGACCGTAGTATTTTGCTACAGTTACAACGTGCTGCACACAGCTTAAAAGGTGGCGCACGTATGGCTGAAATTGAGCCAGTTGCTCAAATCGCCTACCAGCTTGAAAGTACCTTTGAACAGTTTGCTGTACATCAGTTTAACTCGAATGTTTACGATGCACTTTTACAAACCACGTTGGCTTGGTTGCGTGATGCTATCTTTAAAGCCGATTACAGCAATTATGATAGTCTGAAATCGAGCTTGTCGGCGATGCAGTTTGTAGATGTATCTGCGCAATTGCCCGAGCGTTTAACGCATACCGACTTGTTATCGCCAAGCCGTAGTTATGAGTTTGTTCAGGGTGATGGTACAGAGCCACCTGCAATGTCGGGTGAGTGGGGCGAAACCACACAGCTGGATAATAGCAATGAGATGATTCGTATCTCTGCCGATTTAGTCGAGAAGATGATTGACTTGTCAGGCGAGAACTCGATTAACCGTTCACGTATTGAAATGGAGCTTGGGCAACTAGGCGGTACGTTGAATGAGATGGAATTGGCGATTAAACGTCTTGCCGATCAGTTACGCCGAATGGAAGGCGAGCTGGAATCGCAAATTATTGCCAAGCATGGTTCTGAAAACTCACGTTATGCAGACTTTGACCCATTAGAGATGGACCAATATTCATCGTTGAATCAGTTGTCTAAATCTCTGGCGGAATCTGCATCGGACTTGGTGGACTTTAAGAGCACCTTGGCTGAAAAAATTCGTGATGCCGAAGGTTTGTTATTACAACAATCACGTATTCAGGCTGAAATTCAAGAAAGCTTGATGCGTACACGCCTTGTACCATTCTCACGTTTATTGCCACGTTTACAACGTATTGTGCGTCAGACTTCATCGACCTTAAACCGTCCGACAGAATTGGTGGTTTATAACACTGAAGGTGAATTAGACCGTACCATTCTAGAGCGTTTGGTGACACCGTTTGAACACATGCTGCGCAACGCGGTTGACCATGGTATTGAAGACCCTGCACAACGTGCTGCAGCCAATAAACCTGAAGTTGGTAAAATTGAACTGAACATTACTCGCCAAGGCACAGATGTTATGGTGACTTTTGTGGATGATGGTAAGGGTATTGATGATGCTAAGATTAAAGAAAAAGCATTGAGCTTAGGTTTAATCAAAGCCGATCAGAATTTAGATAAAAATGAAATTCTGCAATACATTTTCCACCCAGGCTTTACAACAGCACAATCGGTTACACAAATTTCAGGTCGTGGCGTTGGTTTAGACGTGGTGCAAAGTGAGATTAAGGCGCTCGGCGGTCACGTTTCTGTAGATTCAACATTAGGTCAAGGCACAACCTTTAGTATTCGTGTACCAACGACGGTTGCGGTATCCGATGCCTTAATGGTTAAAGTTGGTGATCAACAATTTGCTGTACCGTTGGCGCAAATTGACCGTATTGTACGTATTGCACCAACCACTTTGGAATCTTACTTCAACAGCAATGAAGATTTCTTCCAAATTGACAACCAGAACTACAAGTTACGTTACTTATCTGAGTTCGTTGGCAATCAGCCATTACCGCGTTTAAGCCATGTGGGTCATTCACTACCTGTTCTGTTAATTAAAGGCAGCACAGGTCAAACCATTGCTTTACTAGTCGATCAGTTGATTGGTTCGCGTGGTCAAATTGTTGTGAAACCAATTGGACAACAGTTCTCAAGCATTGGTGCAATTGCAGGCGCAACTATTTTGGGTGATGGTCAAGTTTGTTTGATTTTGGATGGTCAGAACATTGCCCGTCAAATTCTTGCAACGCAACGTACTAAACAAGCCAGCGATCAACGTGATAGCCAACGTCGTGATACACGCCGCTTAATTATGATTGTGGATGACTCAGTCACCGTACGTAAAGTAACTTCACGTATGCTTGAGCGTCAAGGTTATGACATCGTGACTGCCAAAGATGGTGTCGATGCCATGGAGCAGCTTGAAAACGTCAAACCTGACTTGATGTTACTGGATATTGAAATGCCACGTATGGATGGTTTTGAGGTGACTAACCTTGTACGCCACCACGACATGCATAGCAATCTGCCGATCATCATGATTACGTCACGTACAGGTGAAAAACACCGCGAACGAGCGTTTAGCTTAGGTGTGACGCATTACATGGGTAAACCGTTCCAAGAGGCAGAATTGCTTGCCAATATTGAACAATTATTAGCAGTTAGTCAGGGGTAAACGATGAGTCAGACGAATAGTCCAAATTTACTCGGGCAAATCAGTCAGCAAGAGCTGCAACATTTAATTACCGTATCTACCGGTTTTATTGATGCTTATATTGTTGAATGTCATGGTAAACCCCCGATGCTGATACCTCAAAATATTGTGTTGTCAGCGCTGGATAACGCCACTCAAGTTAAAACTGTGGAATGGCACGAATCGCAATTGCCTGTTTATGCGGTCAATGACCCAGAGAAAAAAATGGGCGTGGCACTGGTGATTGAAGGCGATGAAATGGAGCAGCGTTTTGCTTTGATGTGCAATGAAATGCCTAAAACCCTGCGCTTGCGTATTTCTGAAGTGGTAGATGATGACCAACAAACCACGACTGATCCTGCGGTATTCCAATATGTCCGTATGGGTGAGCAGGTCTTTCATGTACCGAATTTGCAATACATTCAAGAAAATTTGACGATCTAAACGCAATTTTCTCCGTTGTAAAATAGAAAAGGAACTCAAATAGAGTTCCTTTTCTGCTTCATGCAACTAATCTTATTGGATTTAAGTTAGTAATCCTTCCAAAATCTGTTCATAAATTTCTGCCAATGGCTCTAAATCAGCCACATCAACATGCTCGTTAATTTGGTGAATGGTGGCATTGAGTACGCCTAACTCCAACACTTGTGCACCTGTCGGCGCAATAAAGCGACCATCAGATGTACCGCCACTGGTCGATAATTCTGTTTCAACACCTGTGACATTGCGAATGGCTTGACGTGCAGCATTAACCAATTCGCCCACAGGGGTTAAAAATGGCAAACCTGAAAGCGTCCACTCGATTTCATAATCCACTTGATGGCGATCTAAAATTTCCAAGACACGTGCTTTTAGCTCATCTGCAGTCACTTCAGTCGAATAACGGAAGTTAAAGGTCACCGTCATGTTACCTGGGACAACATTGGTCGCACCTGTTCCTGCTTGAATATTTGAAATTTGAAATGAGGTGGCAGGGAAGTATTCATTGCCATGATCCCACACCGTTTCACACAGTTCCGAAATCGCTTTAGACGCGGTATGAATCGGGTTAATTGCCAAGTGTGGATAAGCCACATGACCTTGTTTACCCTTTACCGTTAAGACACCATTAAGCGAACCGCGACGCCCATTTTTAATAATATCGCCTAATTTATGGGTACTTGAAGGTTCACCCACCAAACACCAAGTCATTTTTTCATGACGTGCTTCCAACGTTTCTACAACTTTTACGGTGCCGTTAATGGATGGGCCTTCTTCATCTGAGGTGATTAAAAAGGCAATTGAGCCTTTGTGGTCAGGATGTTTGGCGACAAAGCGTTCAGAGGCAACCACCATGGCTGCCAATGCGGTTTTCATGTCGGCACTGCCACGACCATAAAGTTTGCCATCACGAATTTCAGGTACGAATGGATCGGTATTCCATGCGTCTAAATTGCCTGTCGGTACAACATCTGTATGACCTGCAAAGCAAAAGACTGGTGCTTCCGTACCTTTACGCGCCCAGAGGTTATCTACATCGTCAAAACGCATAGATTCAATCTTAAATCCAATTTTTTCTAAGCGTTCTGCCATGAGGTTTTGACAGTTGTGATCGACAGGAGTGACAGACGGTTGGCGTAAAAGCTGAAGGCTTAAATCCAGAGTAGCAGAAGAGGTCATGAGAGTTTCAGACGTTTATCAAGAGTAAGTGCTAATAATAGGGGAATAATGCAACAAAAGTGAAATTTTAGCGTGAAAAAACCTTGTCCGAGAACAAGGTTTTTTGTGGTTTTTGTGAAGATATTCGTGAAATACTCAGAATTATTTGCGAATTTCTTGTTGGGTTTTTTCAGCAGTGTTACTCACCGCATGACCTGCAGAAGATACGTCTTCGCCCACGCCTTTAATTGTATTACAACCCGTTAAAACAAAGGTTAATAGCAGTGAAGTCACTAGAATTTTTTTCATGATCATCTCCAATATGCTCTAGATAGATTATTTTGATGTGTTTTTTAGCTTAGGAAATAAACAGAATAATAAATAGGCAACTTTTATAGTGCTTACGTAATAAAATGTTGAAACAGTTATTCAGCGTGTTAAAGGGGGATAGCTAATCAGCGGTGCAGCGCGATACATATAAAATTGTGAATGTGCCTCTTGATAATACAAACCATCGCCCCACCATTGATTCGGTAGGCTACTGGCTTGAGCATTTTGACAAATCCATTCATGACGTTGTAGGCGATAAAACCGTTCTGCTTGGGCAGGAATATCACTCCCCCAAAGACCTAAACGACGAGCGCGATTAACCCAGTGTGGCGTAAGTGTTGTAGATGATTGTGCCAAGTGATGTATGGCGAAATACAATTGTCCTTTGAGTACAGCAAAACGGCGTTGAATCGGCACATCCAAGGCTTGCTTAAATTGAAATTGCTTTTGACTAAAATGATTCAGTTTACGCGCCAAAGTATCGGAGCGGTTTAAACCATACCAGTGTGCCAAAGAGCAATCCGCTTCGGCTAAATAGTATTTTAATGCGACTTCCCAATGTTCAACCTGCTGTGTGTCATGGTTGTGCAGTAAAAAATCCAGTTCACCCACAGTTTTAGCGCCATCAATAATTTGAATACTGTGTCCCAATAATTCGAAGGGATGATAATCACGATCACGCAGCCAAAACCACATCAGCATTTCAAAGCGTAAGCCTAAACGGGTGCTTTTCAGTTGATTTAAAAAGTCGTACACTGCTTCTGGATGTGAATCTAAATAGGCTAAACGTGATTGATAAGCGTGATAATGGTGCTGCCAAAAAGTATCTGAATGGAATTCAAAAGCATGTTGAATGGGCAATTGCTCAGGCACAGCACATAAAATATTCGGACTTGCCACACTAAAAGCCAACTGACGGATGAGTGGGGTTTTGTAGGTCAGCCATACTTCGGGCAGAAGTTCGGGTTGATACAACTCAATCATTATGAATCCATGCTGAAAAATGCAGAATTACAACGGAAAATTAAAAAACGCTTTATACTACCGCAATTCGTAGTTTAGGACAGTGGTATGCAAAGCTTGTTATGGCGAAGTTTAGTGGTGATCTTTGTCATCCTCGGCTTTATTGGTGCATTGTTGCCGGGTATGCCTACTACAGTTTTTTTGATTTTAGCAGCTTGGGCATCGTCACGCGGTTGGCCGCAAATGGACAACTGGTTACTGAATCATCCTAAATATGGCAGTACACTCAGAGATTGGCGCGCCAATGGTACTGTACCGCGTAAAGCCAAATGGTTTGCAACGATCATGATGAGTATTAGTGCCGTGATCATGCTGTTCACAACTGCGCCCGTTGCGGTCAAAATTTTTACCAATACCACCATGTTGGTGGTGTGTATTTGGTTGTGGTTACGTCCTGAACCACAGCCGCCCACGAAAGAAGAAGAATAGGGTAGCGCAATGTCTTTTTTATACACACAAGCAGATATTTTGATTGATTTAGCCGAGCAAACTTTATATTTGCCGAAGCATCAGAAACTCTACGTCATCTCGAGTGGTGTGAATGGCATTGGTGAAACTGAAAATAGTGGTAAAACACCACGTGGCTGGCATGAAGTCGCTTTAAAGTTTGGTGAAAATGAACCTGAAAATGCAGTGTTCATTGCACGTCAACCGACAGGGGAAATTTACAATTTAGATTTAGCTGAACAATTTCCTGAACGAGACTGGATTTTAAGCCGCATTTTATGGCTCAGTGGTTTGCAAGAAGGTTTTAATCAAGGCGTTGGCTGCGATACTTTTCAGCGTTATATTTATATACATGGCACACCAGATACAGAGCCGATGGGAATTCCTGCATCGCATGGCTGTATTCGGATGCGTAACCACGATATTTTAGAATTGTATGAACTGATTCCAGAAAAAGCCTTGGTTTATATTTCTGAACACAAGCTAGATTTAAATAGCTTAGGTTTGCTTGGTTGATGGTGCGAGTCAATTGAATAAAGTTGTATCTATCACAACATAAAAAACCAACATATTGAGCAGATAGATTGCAGAGCTAACAAGTTGAAAAGCACATTAATTTTGCTTGAAAACTAAAATAACTTGCAGAATTTGTTTGTTTTTATAGCGGATCACCTATTTTTTAATCACTCAGTCACAAAAAACTGAAAACAAGCCGAAAAGCGTTTGACAGGCGGTAAAGATTCTCTATAATGCACCTCACAAACGATAAAGACGTTAAGGGCGCTTAGCTCAGTTGGTAGAGCGTCTGCCTTACAAGCAGAATGTCGGCGGTTCGATCCCGTCAGCGCCCACCAAGCCTTTACGTTATAGATTCTTACGTGCAGCGGTAGTTCAGTTGGTTAGAATACCGGCCTGTCACGCCGGGGGTCGCGGGTTCGAGCCCCGTCCGCTGCGCCACTTAAGATTCTTTAACCATTGTTTGTACCACAATAGTGACTTTGTGTAAGTGCAGCGGTAGTTCAGTTGGTTAGAATACCGGCCTGTCACGCCGGGGGTCGCGGGTTCGAGCCCCGTCCGCTGCGCCATTTACATAAATTGCTTTTGAGGGCGCTTAGCTCAGTTGGTAGAGCGTCTGCCTTACAAGCAGAATGTCGGCGGTTCGATCCCGTCAGCGCCCACCAGATTCTTTTGCGATGCAGCGGTAGTTCAGTTGGTTAGAATACCGGCCTGTCACGCCGGGGGTCGCGGGTTCGAGCCCCGTCCGCTGCGCCATTCAAAAGAAAAGTTTAGGTTGCCTGATAGACTTAAACTGAAATAATGCAAAGTTTGACAGTTTTGCAAAATCAGAACAAAATATTGTTTTGATCTTATCAGGGCGCTTAGCTCAGTTGGTAGAGCGTCTGCCTTACAAGCAGAATGTCGGCGGTTCGATCCCGTCAGCGCCCACCATATTTTAGTATTTATGCTTGGCATACATACAAAAAAGACCTTAATTGCTTACGCAATTACCGTTGCAGCGGTAGTTCAGTTGGTTAGAATACCGGCCTGTCACGCCGGGGGTCGCGGGTTCGAGCCCCGTCCGCTGCGCCATTTTTCATTCCCTGATGTGAAAAATGTATTTCAAAGTTCAAGACGACGTTCTTTGCTTGTCTTGCATCATAAAAAATAACGATGTTATTTTTTAATCTTCAGGGCGCTTAGCTCAGTTGGTAGAGCGTCTGCCTTACAAGCAGAATGTCGGCGGTTCGATCCCGTCAGCGCCCACCATATCCTTTCATCCTCATTTATCTTATATTACTTGCGTATTGCAATAAATTCGCCTAAAATTTTTATTTAATAATAATACTAATATCCGTGACTTATGCGAAATCCTTATCAACGTAAAGCTGCATCTAAGCAAGCAACGCAAACTTATAATGCACAAGATATTTACAAGCAATTTATTGAGACCATTGTGTCTCAGGGGCATGTTTTTGCATTGTATGAAGATGGCTGGGCGCTCTGTGCCACGCCTACAGGGCAACGTGCTTTTGCAATGTGGCAAAATAAAAGTCTGGCAAAACTGTTAATTAAAGACAATTGGGCCAATTATCAAGTCGAAGAAATTTCACTGAAAGATTTTATTGAAAAAGTGATTCCATTTTTACGTCAGGAAGCCACCAATATTTCGATGAATCTAAGCCCAGAAGGGCAGAATGTATTGGTTGCCCCTGAAAAGTTATTGCTTGATCTAAAAAATTATTTGTATCAGGTGTATATGCAAAAACCTGAATTTTTTAAAGATATGCAAATTCCTTTACCACGCTCGATACGTTTGAATTAAGCGATCTGCTTGCTAGATTTTATTTTTAATACTCATTCAGCAGCCAACCACTGATATAAGCAAAATACTCGCGTAACCATGCGTTATAGCGGGTATAGAGTGGTGTCGTTGCACTGAGCATGCTGAACTGTGTGTATCCTTGTCGTTTGGCAATGGCTGCTGCACGTGGTGTGTGAAAGTCGCTGGTGACAATTATAATCGGTTGGGTTTTATCTGTGCCTAATGTATGCAGCAAGGGCTGACTGTTTTTCAAATTAAGTGCCGTACTGGTGCTTTGGGTTTCCAAGATAATGTGTGATGCTGCAATTGCATAACGTTGTTGCAAATAATTAGACATCACCTGTGCTTCAGTGAGTTGTTCCGCAAATGCAGGGCCACCACTAACAATGAAATAACTTTGAGGATGCGCTAAGGCATACGCGGCTGCAGTATCCAGTCGTTTGGCGAGCGTGGGCGATGGTTGTCCATTTTCAATGCCACTGCCGAGTACAATCACCACTTTAGCATTGTTGGTTACAGTATTTTGCTGCTGTGTACTGAAATGAATATAAGTAAAAAAGATCAGCAGGCTGATGCACCACAGCCAAAATACGCCCCAACCGAATTTCCACAGCCAATCTAAGCGTGTATGTTGTTTTAAGTAGCTTTGAATCCAAGTATAGAAAATGGCATAACACAGCAGCATCATGCCTATTAAAACAGGTAAAACGGTGCCGAAATGAATTTTCTTTAAGCTGATGAGATAGGCACCATCCAATACTAAAATTAATCCAATTAGGCTACTCAATATTCTTTTAAATAGACTAAATTGTGTTTGTACGTGACTTGCTTGCATGCCTTGCATAATTTTATTGTACTGTGATGCTGTACAAACAGTATAGCCGAAGCTGCTGAAAAATTTTGCCTCAACTGAATTATGTTTCGGCTGAGGCTATGGATAAAACTTGGGTGAATTGCCAAGTTTTAGCTATAGAGCTACAGCGCAAGCCATTTAAAAAGTGTCAACAAATCCTAATACACATCTCGGCGATAACGTCCTTGCTGACGTAATTGTTCCAGTTGAGTCTCACCCAAAATATCTTTTAAGGCTTGGTCGACATCACTGGCCATGCCTTGAATGCTACCGCAGACATAAATCACGGCATTTTGTTCAATCCAGCGTTTTAATTCTTCAGCCTGTTCGCGTAACTTATGGTGTACATAGACTTTTTCGGCTTGATCACGGGAAAAGGCCAAATCAAGGCGTTGTAGCATACCTGTGCTTTGCCAAGCCTCGATGGTGTGCTGATAAAAGTAATCGTGCGCTTGCTGACGTTCACCAAAAAACAACCAGTTTTGGGTGTAATTCAGGCGGGTACGTGCATGCAATAAGCTCATTAATCCTGCAAGCCCTGTACCGTTGCCAATACAAATAATTGGGCGGTCATCATCAATTAAATGGAAAGATGGATTATTGCGAATGCGTAATGCGATATTTTGCCCAAGTGCAGCATGTGCAGTTAACCAACCTGAACCTAAGCCAAGCTCGCCTTGAGCATCGAATTTTTGACGCACCACAAGTCTTAAAACCTGTTGTGAAGGAATACTGGCAATTGAATATTCACGACTAGGCAAGGGTGAAAGTTGTGCCAATAATTCATCCGCAGTTTTAAATGTCTGAATTGGCGCGGTGAGGTCTTTATCTGCCAAAGCCTGTACTAAGGTTTGCTGACCATCAGCAAGAATTGTATTGGCATCGAGTTGATGCTGTTTTAAAAAGGCGTGAATCCGTGCAGTGCTGTTTTCAGGCTGAATTTCTGCAATATCACCTGCAGACCAATGCACATCATGTTGTGCTAACAGTTCAATATTGAAGGCGGGTGCGCCTAAACTGTTGGGATTTAGCAAGTCACGTTGCTGTAAGGTCCATGTATCAAAAGTTTTTTCGATATGCATACTTGGTAAGTCAAGTTGTGTGACCTGTACCAAAGCCTGATTCCAACGCTGTATGTCTGCAGGATTGGCATTATTTACTTCAATGGTATTGAACAAGGCATGTGCTTGATTACGTTGCAGCCATGCAGCAATCGTATGTCCAAAACGGCAGTAATGATCTGCATATTCACGTGAACCTAAAGCCAGTACTGCATAACGCAAATGACTCAGGTCACAGGTTTGCGGTAGGATTTTTTTCACAAAACTTGAGGTCAAATCGGGTGCATCACCTGTGCCATAAGTGCTAGCAATACATAACAGTTGGGTGGTGTTTTTAAGATCTTCAAGGCTGAGATGTTGCAGGGCTTTGACTGTGACAGGCTGATGTGCTTCTTGCAGACTAGTAGCGGTGCGCCATGCCAATTGTTCGGCAGTACCTGTTTGGCTGGCATAGACGATGAGCCAGTGTTCAGCATTTGGGTCAATCTTAAATTGAGTTTGGTTTTGACGTGCAGCAAGAGTCAAACGCTTTTGTTTACGACGTTTTAAATATAGCATCCAGCCTGTGACGAAAAACAGCGGCATCATCAAGGCAGCAAGCATGGCTAAAAATTGATAAACAGGTCCAAAGAAACTACCGCGATGCACAGGCAGCATGCTGCTCATGATTTTTTCATTAAGCTGTTTGTCTGCATATAATTCAAGTTGAGTAATACGCACTTGTTGATAATCAAAAGTAGCGCTATTGCGGGCACGTTCATGTTGTGGAATGACATCGACAAAGTTAATTTCAATTTCACTATTGGCATGTTTAGGCACGTTAAAAGTGATGCTCGAATAATCCTGCCCCAATTGCTGTGGGAAATGCTGCCATGCCTGCGTCAAAGCAAGATTAATTTGTGCCTGATCCAGCGTATTTTGCTTGGCTGGTTTTTCTGTATTTGGGGCACGTTCCACAACTTGTGTCTGCCTTGCTTGATGATGTGTTTGATTATTTTGATTTTCTTTTTTATTGCGTGCCTCTGCTTGTAATTGTGCTTGTGGTCTTTCTACGCCCATGACTTTAAACATGCCATTGCGCCACCAATCATACGACCAATATAGCCCTGTGCATGCCAACACTAGATAGAAAATCACCACCCATGTGCCTACTACGGCATGTAAGTCCCAAATAAAATTACGTCCTTTTAATTGAGGTTTGAGCGCAAACCATTGTTTAAATGAATGGCGTTTCGGCCAGCGTAGGTAAATGCCACTTAACACAAAGAACAACAACATGAGGGTACATGCGGCTGTAATTTGCTTACCAATAGGCCCTACGGTTAAATTGCGGTGTAATTGTTGGATAAATTGAAAAAAATCACGCCCTTTCACTTCAGGTAAAATGTCTGCAGAGTAGGGATTAATCATGATATTTTGACCGCGTCTGGCGCCTTCTTTCGCAATATTGATGCTTGAAGATGCTGCAGGATCTTGGTCAATGGTAATACTGTTAATTTTATAATTTGGTTGGACTTGCTGAAAATGTGTGTAAATTTCTGCAGGAGTAAGTTTGGGTTTCTGCTCAACTTGAACTTGGTAACTGTCTGGATTCAACCATTTTAGAATTTGTTGTTCATAGGAATAAATTGCCCCAGTGACACCCATGAGTGACAAAATAAGCCCTGCTGTAATGCCAAGGAACCAGTGAATTTGGAAAAAAGTTTTTTTTAACATGAGGAATGCGAGTTGAGCACGAATTTTGCAGAAGAATAATCTAGATACAAAGTTAATGCAAATGCTATTTATTCTCATTATCGTTCATTATTTTGATTTTAAGTAAAAAAACCTCCATCGCAGGGGATAGAGGTTTATTTTTAGATCGGGATATTTAGATTTGCTTGGCTTCGCCTGCAGCTTCGGTTAAATGTTTGCGAATGGTGTTGAACGAAAAGTTCTTGCTGTCCATGCGCTTAGGTAGAATATAAGCGCCTTGCTGACCTTTTACTTTGAAGTTCATCAAAATAAATTCAGGGGTGTTGTACCATTCATACACATCTTTCCAGCCGATTGCACCCACGCCTTCTTGAGCGCCCATTTGCTGACGCATTACGATTCCGTGTGGTTGTACGCCTAAACGAATCCCTTTAATTTCTTGAACAGGAAATTCATTCATTTTTCGCTTAACGTACCATTCCAAGCCGTATTTACGCACGAGCAGGTAGAGCACCACACAGACAATGGCAACCCAGCAGAAAATTGTCGAATAATTTTTTAATAGCAGAATGCCTAAAATGGAAAGGGCAACAATCACACCCATAATAATCCATGCTTTCATGCCAATTTTATTGGTACTGCGCCAAATTACCAGTTGTGCGTGACGTTGTTCTTCTTCAGAAACTTCGTAGATCACAGGCTGTAGGGTATAGGCGTATAAACTTTTCGCGGTCATAGTGAAACTAACAAATTTAAAACTATAAAAAGTTTAGCATTAATTGCTGTCATGCAGTGAGTATATTGTCGCAAAATCATGCTAAGGTCGGTGAATACTTGTGCAGCTTAGGGCGAATAAGTAGGCACTGACCGTTTGCAGGATTGTTTATAAAGACGCCAGTTCAGTTGCGTCCTGATCATGTTCGTGGCTTAAACTTTGTTTTAAGCGACTTAATTGTTGCAAGATACTCATCATCAAAGATAATTGCTGCAAAATAATTAATGATTTTTGATCTTCTTCTTTGTTTTGGCTTAAACGCTGACGAATGGTTTGCAACATGTTGTGTGCACTTAAATCTGGCGTTTCATCTTTCAGTAAAGCACCTTGAATATCGTCCATCGCTTGATCGAGCAGTTGCAAGACTTCCTGATCGTCAATTTTGTCACGATGCGCACCAAGTGCAGCAATATAGCTAATAAAGGTGTGATTTAGACACAAGAACTCAAAGGCTTGAGCTTTTTGATTGGGGTCAAAATCAGGTTCGGTGGCGAGTGTTGAAATCAGTGAAGCAACTTCTGCATCGGTATTATGAGCAGCACGGCGCACGACACGATAATTCAAACCGTTGTTGCGTCCATTTTTATATTGTTCAATCACTTCTGCCAAATAGCCACATTGCGCGGTGAGTGAGCGGCGAATCGTGCGTGATAAACGACGGAATTTCCAATCGGGGAAGATAAAACTCACGCCAAACCATGCTAGCGCACAACCAATTAAGGTATCGACCATACGTGGCACAGCTGCGGCATAGCCTAAACCCTCTAGGTTAAAATTCATCAGCGCCAAAATGGTCATAAAGGCAGTGGCTTGTGCATATTGTTTACTGCGCAATTCAAAGAACAACATGCCACTAATCACTAAAACCAGTAATTGCCCTTCAACGGACGGTACAAAATATAAAATGGTGTAGCCGACTACAATCCCTGCTAACGTCCCAATAATACGCAAACGTAAACGCCGTTTGGTGGTGTTAAAGTTAGGCTGCATCACAAACAGGGCGGTCAGTAAAATCCAGTAGCCATATTGAATGTTGGTGACTTGCACAAAAATATAGCCAATCAACAGCACAATCGACAAACGAATGGCGTGGCGGAACAAAACCGATTCGGGGGTTAAATGCTGCTTAATCCGAATGACAATATCATCCCAACTTTTTAAGTCATCATCTTTCAGTTGCTGTTCAATATGTTTGGATTTATCCAGTTTAATATTACGTTCGGTTTCAAGATTACGCAGTTGAGCGTCAATTGATTTTAGGTTTTGATATAAGGCAAACAGTGCATTAATCCAAACCTGGTCATATTGCTGTTCACTGCGCAGCTTTTCTAAAGACTGTTTAAGATTCTCAAAAGCATGTTTAAAACGCTTGTTATGCACATAAGGTTTACGATGCAGAATACTTTCACTTAAATCTTTACAGGCTTTACCTTGAATAGACAAAATGCGCTGGAAGCGAAATAAAATATCGCTGTGCTGAAATATTTTCGCCAGTTTTTGATAATCAATATGTGCAGAGTCGGCACGTTCATGAATGTCTTGTGCGACAAAATAATACTGTAAGCTGCGTCGGGTATCTTTTTGCCCACGGTCGCCTTTTAAACGGGTCAGCAAAGCAGTTTTTAGATCGTTAAAAATTCCAATTAATTTACCATTTTCGAGCGATAGGTCGATGATGCTTTGCTGATAACTCGCTGCTGTCATATCGACATCAAATAAATTGGATTTGGCAAATAAAAAGTCGCCTAAAGATGCATAGCTATGCGACAGTTTGTCTTGTACTGCACGCACGGGGAACAGCAAAAAGCTAATGGTTGAAATTAAACCATACCAAATAGCACCAGCAACCAAGAGCAGTGGTTGCATATACCATTCTTCAAATAAATCTACCCCAAGCATGGAATAGACCGACACCACTAAACAGCCATAAGAAATAGTGGCGTAGCGTCGACCGAGTGAACCCAGCAGAATTAAAACAATGCAGGAAAGAATTAAACCTGTGGCAAATAAAACCGGATGTGGAAATAAAAACTGAATAGAGGTGGCGGTAATAAAAAAGCCAATATAGGTATATAGCTGATTGACAATCCGCACTGAAAAGCGGTCATCAATATCACTTAAGCCTGCTGCCACAACACCTAGCGTGAGTGGAATTGTGGCCAGTTGCATGCCCATAAAATAGGGGACAAATGCCGTTCCCGCAAATGCAATGAGCATGCGGATGTTATACATAAACGTGGTGTTATAAGTCGCTTGTTTCAGCCGTGTCAGCCAAGATTTCAACTGTATTCCTTTAAGCAAATGCTCTGTTTAGACTGAGGTTTTATGGGAGTCAGGTAAATTATGTGAAAATTCATCTTTGATGCCAACAAATCATACTATGGAGCGTGTAAGCTTGTCTGCAAGTATGCCATTTCATCATCAAATATGACCATAGCAAAAACGATACCAAGTTCTAACGGTACGCCACAACCATCTTCACAGCAATATTCAACAGCATGGATCTTGTTGCTCGCGTTATTGACCTCACTTGGGCCATTATCGATTGATATGTATTTGCCCGCTTTGCCTGTCATGGCAAATGCGTTTGGTGTACCTACCCAAATGGTGGCCAATAGTTTGCCTGCCTATTTTTTAGGTTTGGCATTGGGGCAATTAATTTATGGCCCACTCAGTGACCGTATAGGACGTAAACCACCATTGTATTTTGGCTTGGCGCTGTTTTCTGTTGCTAGTGTATTGTGCGTTTTTGCTCAAAATGAATGGAGTTTAATTGCGTCACGTATTTTACAGGCACTTGGCGGTTGTGTGGGGGTGGTGATCGCCCGGGCTGCAATTCGTGATCGTTTGGATTTACAAACTTCAGCACAGGCCTTTTCAAGCATGATGATTGTGATGACCATTGCCCCGATTATTGCGCCAACTTTAGGGGCGTGGGTTTTGCAATGGATGAATTGGCAAGCCATTTTTGCGGTGCTGGCCTGTGTGGGCATGATTTGTTTGATATGCGTGCATTTCTTTTTTCAGGAAACTTTAGCTAAGCAGCACCGTTTAGACCTGAATTTTCAGCAGGTGCTGACTTTATATGGCTCTATTCTAAAAGATTCAAATTTCCGTATGCCGATGTTGGCAGGCTGCTTAACTGGTGGTGCTTTATTTTGTTATATCAGCGGTTCGAGTACAGTCATGATGGATCAATATGGCTTGAGTGAAACAGCTTTTGCTTATGTGTTTGGTGCCAATGCGATTGGTATTATGCTGTTTTCGACCCTGAATAAAAAAATCAGTGGCAAATTGGGTGTGTTACAACGCTTAAAATTGGGCAGCATGATTCAACTGAGTGGTGCGGTCATTCTACTGCTTGCAGGTAGTTTGGGGTATGCACCTTTGGCATTGGTGATGATCGGTTTATTTCTTGCCGTGTCTGGGATTGGTTTTACAGGCCCGAATGCCATGGCACTAGCTATGGCAAAACAAGGCGCACGTGCAGGAACAGCCAGTGCGGTCATGGGTAGTGTGCAATTCTTTTGTGGCTTGATTGGTGGGGTGTTACTCAATTTTTTAACAGGTAGTGCTTTGCTGAATATGGCTGTATTAATGCTGCTATTTATTGGGTCTGGAATGTTCGCCGTTTTTCATATTTTACAACCGCAACCAGACTGAGTTGAGGTCAATACTTTTTCAAATGGTGATTTTTTTCGCAAAAATCGGGCTTTTAGACAGAACTGAAATATATACAATAGTCTAATGGTGGTGTAAATACTTGAATAATCAACCTATTTAAAGTATTGAATTTTATATGGTTTAATTGTTTAAATCTGTAATTATGATTAATTGTGATTTCTTATTCGGGAAAACTGATTTTAATAAACGTCATAACTTGATAGATTGAAGCCTGTAATAAATGACACAATTTGAAATATTTGAGTGTCTTGGACTATTTGGCAAAAGTGTTTTGATTTTTAAGCCATTTTTATAATTCGATGTGAAATCGATAGATGACGAACAAAATCATCATGCACGGATGCAGCGTTGTTTTATTTTGGAGAGATAAATGAGTCAATTACTCAACGGTCAATTTATGATCAAAGGTTTAGCTATTGCTGTTACAACATTAATGGTAGGTACTGCACACGCAGCAAAAACTGAGCAACAACAAATTCAAGAACTTCGTCAAGAAGTTGAAGCGTTAAAATCGTTAATTCAGCAACAACAGCAAGTACAACAACAGCAGCAAACTCAAATTGCCCAAGTACAACAGGCGAAGCCTGCTGCACCTGTAAGTGCATTAAGCAGTTTAAAGTCTAAATCTGGTGCAGATGTTTCTATTTATGGTTCGATCCGTGGTGATGCAAACTATATTATTGATGGTGCGGATGATGACTTTAACGCTACTCATAAAACTGGTACAACTAATGTACAAGACAAATTACGTGCTACCGCAAAAGTCACCCGCTTAGGTTTAGACTTTAATACACCTGTTGGTGACAACAAAGTAGGCGGTAAAGTTGAGGTTGACTTTGCAAGCGGATCTGACAACTTGCGTATCCGTCATGCTTATTTAACTTTAAACAACTGGTTATTCGGTCAAACCACATCGAACTTCTTGTCAAATCATGCACCAGAAATGATTGACTTTGCAACGAATATTGGTGGTGGTACAACGCGTGTCCCGCAAGTTCGTTATAGCCAAAAATTAGCGCCTGCAACACAATTATTTGTTTCTGCTGAAGAAGGCAATAGCTCAGCTGGTACAGTCTCAACAAGTACACCAGTAACTTATCGTGCCCCGGTGTTAACTGCTAAAGTGACTCAAGGTTTTGCTGATGGTAAAGGTTTAGCTTCTGCACGTGCATTGGTTGAACATTACAAATCAGAAGCAGCAAATGATGATAAAACTGGTTGGGGTGCTGCTGTAGGTACGAATTATCAAGTTGCAGAACCTTTAAAAGTATCTGCAGACGTATCTTATGTAAAAGGTAACAGCAATTACTTATATGGTAATAACTCAGCATTTGTAGTTGATGGTAATAGCATTGAGCAAAATGAAACGATTGGTGTACAAGTGGGCGCAACTTATAAGTTCTCACCACAACTACGTTCAACTCTAGCTTATGGTGCACTATTTGCAGATGATGGTACAGACTATGCACGTTTAAACACTGGTGCTAACGAGAAAGTACAACAAGCATGGATCAACTTTATCTATTCACCTGTAAAACCAGTTGATTTAGGTATCGAGTATCTAAATGGTGAACGTGAAACATTTGCTGGTGAAAAATTCAGTGATGACCGTGTAGGCTTTATGGCGCGCTATAGCTTCTAAGTCACTCCTTTTGAGCACAATCCAAAACAGAGCTTAATTTTAAGCTCTGTTTTTTTATGATTTAAATTTATGAAATTAATTCAATAACTTAAATTTTATCCACTTTTATAAAATGCTTTAACTTTCACTTATAGCTGAAAACAATCATTAAAATTTATAGAAAAAAACGCAGAAAATAGCAGCTTTTTGTCAAAAAAAATGCATAATGATCGACCTTTAATCTTGCTGTTTTTTGTCAAGTGGTTGAATATCTTTATCGGAAGGTATTTATCCACCTCAGATATTTTGGAGCTTATATGAGATTACCTCTCAGTGTTAAGCCGATTCAGTTGTTTGCACTCGAAGTCACCCCGAAAGTGAAAATGCTGTCTTTTGTCTTTCTCTTCTTCTGTTCTAGGCAAACGCAGATGATAACGCTTGAGTGAAACCAAAGGATGGGTTGGCTGAGCGAAATGCATACCTCTTAAACTTCGGTCAAATACGATACTGTTTACATACTTTGTATTGCGGCATTTTTTAGTTGATTTAGAGTCATAGTGATGCAAATGCTTTGGTTTGCATAGACAGCTCTTCATCGTATTAAAAACAATCTGCAATCACTATATGGATATTGCCATGGAATTTACTTTTAATGCGTTTTATACGCTGATTGCTGCGGTCATCGTCCTGCTCTTAGGGCGACTTTTAGTCAATAAAATTGATTTTTTAAAACGCTATAATATTCCTGAACCTGTTGCAGGTGGTTTGGTTGCCGCTATTGTTTCATTGTTGGTGAATCAATTTTGGGGTTATAGCATTACCACCAGTAGCGCATTGCAAACTAGCTTTATGCTTATTTTCTTCGCCTCGATTGGTTTAAGCGCGAACTTCACAAAATTGCGTCAGGGCGGAATCGGTTTAATTATTTTCTTGATTGCAATTTCCACATTTATTGTGTTGCAAAACATTGTCGGCATTAGTCTTGCAACATTGTTAGGTATTGATCCACTAATTGGTTTAATTGCAGGATCGATTACTTTAACTGGCGGTCATGGTACAGCAGGTGCGTGGGGTGAAATTTTAGAAACCCAATATGGTATTCAAGGTGCTTTGGCACTGGGCATGGCAAGTGCGACCTTTGGTTTAATTATTGGTGGTTTAATTGGTGGTCCACTGGCTAAAACTTTAATCAACCGTCATCAATTGGCTGTACCACGTACCGACGAACAAATTGAAAAACGCGATAATACGCCTGCGGATCAAGATTCCAATGAGTTTATTCCATTTGAATATCCGCATCAGGTTCGTTTAATTACAGCAGATAACGCAATTACTACTTTGGGTTTATTTGCTGGATGTTTGGCATTTGCCGAATTTATGACAGGCGCTGCCAAAGGCACGATGTTTGAATTACCAACTTTCGTTTGGGCATTGGCGGGCGGTGTGGTTCTGCGTAATGTCTTAGAAAGTATTTTTAAAGTTAATATTTTTGACCGTGCGATTGATGTGTTTGGGAATGCATCTTTATCGTTATATTTGGCGATGGCGTTGTTGTCACTCAAACTATGGCAATTGGCCGATTTGGCAGGTCCGTTGATGGTGATTTTAGGTGCGCAAGCACTCACAATGGCGTTATATGCAGCTTTTGTGACCTTCCGTCTTATGGGGAAAAACTACGATGCAGCCGTGTTGGCAGCAGGACACTGTGGTTTTGGGATGGGGGCAACGCCAACAGCAGTCGCCAATATGCAGGCCATTACCAATATGTATGGTCCATCTTATAAAGCGTTCTTGATTGTGCCGCTGTGTGGTGCATTCTTTGTCGATTTAATTAACGTTGCGGTGATTCAATCTATTCTAAAATTCTTTGGTGGCTAAGCTCCAAAGCATTCAGGCTTGATTCAGTCATCCACAAAAAATGCCAGTTCAATTGAACTGGCATTTTTATTTGATCTGTAGCATTTTTCATTTAAGCCATGAAATGCAAGAATGCTGTATAGACCAGGAAACTATTAATTAGACTGAGCCAAACAGGTAGTTTGGATTTTAATAATCCAATCACCAAAACAATAAACAGCAGATCAGCAATACTCAAAATATGACGCTGTGCCATTTCGAGCACCATATACAGCAGCAAACCGACTACCGCTGCATTAATCCCTGTAACCGCATGACGAATATAGGCTTGCTGCATCAACCAAGACCAATAAGGCAAGGTGGCAAATACCAAAAAGAAAGATGGTATAAAAATCGCCAACGTGGCTAAAGTCGCATTCAGCAGCATAGATTCTGTCATTGGAATCAAACTGCCCAAATATGTTGCAAAGCTGAACAGTGGACCAGGTACCAATTGCGCCATGGCATAACCCAAATCGAACTGTTCTGCACTGACTAAGCCTGTGCTAACAAAATCTTGATGCAATAAAGGCAAAATGACATGCCCACCGCCAAAGACCAAAGATGCGGCTTGATAGAAACTTAAATTAGCTGCATAGAGTAAATGAGGTTGTAGCCAGTTTAGACCTGACAGCACAATAAAGGGTGCAACAAATAGTACCGCCCAAAATACAGCATAACGACGATGTTTGAGTAAATGTGCCGCAGTAAAATGCGTATCTGTCGCCCGTGTATTGGTGGATGATGGTGCAGCAGTCGATGCTGCGCGTTTCGCCATCCAAATGCCAAAACAAGCTGCAATCAGAATCACTAAAACTTGATTGAAGCTCAAGGGCATCAGATAAATAAATAGGGCAGAAGCAAACATTAAGGCATATTGCCAAACCGTTTTACAAAAACTACGCAACATTTGCCAAAATGCCCAAGCCACCACGGCCAATACGATCAGTTGAATACTGTGAAAGCTATTTGACGACAGTACATCTAAATATTGATGTCCCAAAACTGCAACCAATGCCATAAACAATGCGGAAGGCATGGTAAAACCCAACCACGCTAGGACTGCACCCCAATAGCCTTTTTGCAAATAACCAATCGCTAAACCCACCTGACTACTAGTTGGGCCAGGTAAGAGTTGTGCAAGTGCGACAATTTGTGAATACTGGGATTCATCTAGCCATTTGAGTTGATGCACAAAACGCTGATGGAAAAATACCAAATGCGCTGCAGGCCCGCCAAAAGACAGACAGCCTAATTGCAGAAAAATCCAGAATAATAAGGAATAAGAAGGTGGTTGCATATTATGTTAGATAGATTCAAATTGTGCGCCACTGTAGTCGCTAGACGTGACAGTTTAACGAATTACTACAAGGATCGGTTAAAATAATAGATAGACTATGGGCGCTCATGCAAGGTAAAAACAGAGAGCATAACTGTTGACGTTAAGAGGGTTGCTGTATCAAGTAGGCTGATCAACCTTGACACGATTGATGGTGAAATATCGACTGAAACCTATGGATTCAAGAAGGTCATTATGAAAATTGGGTATGTATCTCTTACAGCATTACTGATGGTGGGATGTCAGGTGGTGCCATCACAGCAGCAATTTTCGACTCAAACTTTGCGTGAGTCGCAGCCCGTGGTTGAAGCAGAGTCACGCCTGAATCAAATTGATTTTCGTCAGTTAAAACAACAAAAAAAAGGTCCAGTTGTCGCCTTGGTTTTGGGCAGTGGTGGCGCACGTGGTTATGCACATATTGGGGTGATTGAAGTACTTGAGCAGTACGGTATTCATCCTGATTTTATTGTGGGCAGCAGCGCAGGCAGCATTGTCGGTTCAATTTATGCCAGTGGTAAAAATGCACAGCAATTACGTGAAATTGCCATGAATATGAAAGCCAATGATGTGCGGGATGTGACTTTAGATTTAAAAGGCTTTTTTGATGGTAAAAAAGTTGAAAATTATGTCAATGCACAAGTCGATCAACTCCGTTTGGAGCAATTTAAAATCCCGATGTACGTGGTGGCGACTGAATTAAAAGAAGGCAAAAAAGTTGTATTTAATTATGGCAATACGGGTCAAGCGGTGCGTGCGTCAGTGTCTATCCCAAGTATGTTTGTACCTACTAAAATTGCAGAACATGAATATGTCGATGGTGGTTTAGTGAGCCCTGTACCTGTCAAGGTTGCACGCGATTTAGGGGCAGATATTGTGATTGCCGTGAATATTTTGGCGCAGCCTATTCATACTGAAACCAGTAATGTGTGGGGATTGTTTAACCAAAATATTAATATTATGCAAAAGCATTTGGCCAATGAAGAATTGAAACTGGCAGATGTGGTCATTCAACCCGATTTACGTGAAAAAGCCCATATTTTTGATGTAAAAGGGCGCGAAGCGACTATGCTGGCAGGTGCAGAAGCAACCGCAGCGCAATTAAATAAAATTGATCAGGTCTATCAACAGCATCATTATGCGCATGGGCATAGAATTGTAGACTATAAAGTGAGTAATACTTTTGGGCTTTATGGACAGTTTAAATAGCTGTCCAGATCCTTCATTTAGGTCAATTCAATGAAATCAACAGATTTAACTTAAGTCTAATTAGGTGCTTGATAAAAATAACTTTAATGTTAGATTGCTTAGATTTATTCTTTGTAAGTATTTGATATTATAGTTTAAAAATAAAGATACCCTAAAGATATCTAAATACTGAGATGAGGTATTTAGACTTAAAATCAATTTTTTAGCGTGTTCTTTCGCACTGTTTCCATTTATTCTATGCAGCATTTACTGAATTAGTTTTTTAAGCAGTTTACCAATTGAACATGCTTCCAAGACGGCCTAACTTTTGTGCTTCAGGACTTTAAAACTTTATAAAAAATCGAGGGGATACTTCATGCACGGCTTTGAAATTGGACAGCAGGTGAAACTTGCTACTATGGAGCAAGTTATTTTTACAGTGACGATGATTAATCCAGATGGTTCTTATGTGATTGAAGCTGCACTGAGTACTGAACAAACTTTGACTTATAGCAATGTGTCGCAGGAAATGCTGCGCTTGGCTTAAATGTCGCAGCGAAGTTTGAAAATTTACGGGGAAATTGAACTTTTTTTGTGTAAATTCGCCGAAATTTGCTTGAATAATCCATTGAATAAAAGATTTTAGATTGTTTTTTGAACACTTGAATCAGGGGGATTCACGTAATATTCAATTTGAACAAATATTCTAAAAAATCAGAAATGGATTAAAAAATAACAGCTTGGGAGTCTTAGTCTTTAGTCTTATAATTTTAAATAAATGTTATCATAAACAATATAAATAATAATGATGCACTTGTTGCCGAAATGAACATTCAAACTTTTATAAACACGATATAATAATAGGCTCATATCTTACTGTCTTTAAAAGAGTCTAGAGAACGCAATGTCACCATTAGATCAAATTGCCCCAGTGTTAGATGACCAGTCAGAATTAACCATGACCGTGTTAATGACACCCGACATGGCAAATTTCTCAGGGAATGTACATGGTGGAACAATTTTAAAACTATTAGACCAAGTGGCGTATGCATGTGCAAGCCGCTATTCGGGTAGTTATGTGGTGACCCTTTCGGTTGATAAAGTGAACTTTAAAGAGCCGATTCATGTGGGTGAATTGGTGACTTTCCTTGCTAGTGTGAACCATGTCGGTCGTACTTCAATGGAAATTGGGATTCGTGTAGAAGCACAAAATATTCAAAAGCGTACAGTGCGCCATACCAACAGCTGTTACTTCACTATGGTTGCTGTCGATGAAAATGGTAAACCAAAACAAATCCCTGCGTTGAAATTAGACAATGACTGGAAGCGTTGCCGTTTTGAAGCAGCAGAGCAGCGTAAAGTAGCACGTTTGCAAGAAAATCATCATCCATCTTGCAGCATTTATAAGAAAACTGAACAAAACTAAATTTTCATCAAATTTAGCTGAAAACCTGTTTGCAATTGTAGACAGGTTTTTTGTGCCTATTTTTTAATTTTGTCCAAGGCAATATTGATTGGCTTTGTAGATAAACAAAAACTGAGTAAACCGAGAGAGTGGCGGAAAACTCAGTTTTTGTATTCGATTTACATTTTTAAATGTATCTAAGTTTTAAGGCTGTTGCGTCGATGCAGCAGGGGTTTCAGTGCTTGCTTCAGATGCAGGTTGTGCAGCAGCTTGTTCTGAAGCTGGTTCAGCCACAGTTTCCTGCGTTGAAACAACTACTTTTTCCTGTTCTGTTGCTGTCGATTCAGCCTTTGCAGCAAAAGTAGTTGCAGTGGCAAAAGCAAAAGTTGAAGCGAGTAAAATTTGTGTCAATTTCATGGTTTGGCATCCTTATTTAAAGTTTTTCATGAGTAGTAGGGAGTGCTCAGCACAAGCATTAAGTAAAAAAACTTATTGCGGCTAAAGTGTTCAAGTCAGTCATCACCTGATTTGAACGGGCTGAACAGGAACTCATGCTAAAGAGCCAAAGCTATGGGATCAATGCTTGCAACAAAGCAAAACAATGACGGTTACTTGAACCGCACAATGATGATGAATAGGTCGTAGTTTGGTAATTTTTGTTTTAAATATGAAGTCAAATCCAATCAAAATGGCTGTGTTTTCCGCAATAAAATTGCGTGGTTGGCAATAAAACATAACATCAAGCGGCTAAAACTCGTGTATTTCCCCAAATAAGTTGCAGATCATCACGTAATAAATGTAAGCGAATTTTTCAAATCATGATGGTGATAGATGTGCTGAAATGAATAAATTTCAGTGTGTTTAGATTCAGATTGAACTAATCGCTAAACTTGCTTAGCATGCTTGAGTTGTTTGAAATTCAATAAAGTGAGCTTATTTTGAAATTAATTGCACCACAAAAAGCAGTCCCGACGCATATTATTTCTGGTTTTCTCGGTGCAGGAAAAACCACCTTATTGAAACAGTTACTCAGCCAAAAACCAGAACATGAAGTTTGGGCGGTGCTGATGAATGAATTTGGACAAATCGGGGTCGATCAACAACTCTTACCTCAGCAACAGGGTTATCAAGTCAAAGAATTATTGGGCGGTTGCTTATGTTGTAGCAGCCAATTGCCTATGCAAATTACTTTGTCGCGTTTATTGTCCGAAGCGAAGCCTGACCGTTTATTCATCGAGCCGACAGGTTTGGGGCATCCTGCGCAACTCTTGGAACAACTGACCGAACCACATTGGCATACGCATTTATCGATGCGCGCCTTGGTGACGGTAGTAGATGGTTCGCGTTTGCATGATCAGGCGTGGACGCAGCAAAACCTGTATGCCGATCAGCTCAAAGCTGCACAAATTATTGTGGTGTCACATGCAGACCAAATGCAGGCGGCAGATGAGCAAACCCTCATACAACTACAACAGGAATATCAAGCCTACGCGCAAAAATGGTTGAAAGCAGAACAGGGTCATCTGGCTTTGACCGAAATGGATATACCGTATGTCGGTACACAGCGTAAAATTCAGCCGTTGCTAAAATTGCAACAGAAGGTCAGCTCTACAAATCTGCAAGAGTCTGCAGAAATCAAACAATTGCCATATCACTATGTCGAAACTGCACAAGGATATGCAGTCGCAGGTTGGAAATTGCCTAAACGTTGGCAATTCGACTTTTATCCCTTATTAGATTTACTCTGTGAACAGCAAGATTGGCTGCGTATTAAAGGAATTTTTTATACCAATCAGGGTTGGAAAAGTTTCAACTTCAATCCGCAGCAATTTAATTATCAATCTACCGATGAAGGCATAGACAATCGGTTGGAAATTATTTATCAAAGCGAGCGTGATTGGGAAAAATTTGAGGCTGAACTATTGGCGTATCGGGTCGATGCTGCTGCGGTTCTAGACTGAAATCTATACGTTATCGGGCAAACGATACAGCAAAATCACAGAAAATCCATTATGCTTAGTGGCAAATTTAAACATAGTTTTAGGAATAGACAATGGCGCTGAAAGCGACAATTTATAAGGCAGATTTGAACATTGCCAATATGGATGTGCATCAATACGGTGACTATCAGCTCACCATGGCATTGCATCCTTCTGAAACTATTGAGCGATTGATGGTGCGTATTTTGGCATTCGCACGTTATGCAGATGAAGCTTTGGAATTTACCAAAGATTTATTTGAAACCGATGAGCCTGCTTTGTGGGAAAAAGACTTAACAGGGCAGTTAATTAAGTGGATTGAAGTCGGTTGCCCAGATGAAGACAAAGTCAAAAAAGCCAGTTCGCGTTGTAAGCAAGTTGCGATTATTGCTTATGGTTCATCGGTAGATGAATGGTACAAACGTAACAGTAAAATCAAAACTTTAAATAATGTTGAAGTGTGGCAACTATCGCCAGCGAGTACCGAAGCCGTTCAAGCTTTATGCGAACGTACCATGCAATTGCAGTTGAATGTAATGGATGGCGAATGGACATTGATTGGCGATCAGGCACAGGCTCAGATTGAGTGGACACAGTTGCAATAACACTTGCACGAGCTGGAAATTATCTTAAACATCGAAGTGTAAATATTTGGAGATGAACATGAGTGCAGAATTAGAAATTATTGATTTGGTGGTGGGTGAGGGGAAAGAAGCGGTTAAAGGCGCTTTAATTACTACGCATTACACAGGCTGGTTGGAAGATGGCACCAAGTTTGATTCATCCTTAGACCGTGGTAACTATTTTGAAACCGTGATTGGTACAGGTCGTGTCATTAAAGGCTGGGATCAAGGCATCATGGGGATGAAAGTGGGTGGTAAACGCAAACTGATCGTACCTGCGCATTTGGCTTATGGTGAGCGCAAAATGGGCAATATCATTCCTGCTAATTCTAATTTGATTTTTGAAATTGAATTGTATGATGTGAAAACACGCGATCAATAAACACCTTTCAACTTAGCCAAACCGCTAGAATTTAAGTCATTCATCCGATGCCAGTAAGGTCTAGCATAAATGACTTAATTTTTTACTTCAAATTTAGTGCAAGAACGATTAGATTAAAAAACAAGCACAATAGGACTTTTGCATTTTTGAATTTCACTCGGATGTGGCACAAGTGTGCATTACTCTTCTTAATTTTACTGTGCAGTGTACTCACACCACCGCGTGTGTTGGCGCAGTATGAGTCTGCACCTGAATCTTACTATCTACATCAACAACTGCTCAATTCTGTTCAATTTACTGAAGATCAATCGAGTATTTTGACTGGGCGATGGTTGTTTTATCCGCAACAATTGATTCAAGAACCCAGTGCGGTACTGGCATCGAATACCGTTGAATTGCCTGCTTCATTTGAAGATTTAATGGGCAATGCCAATACTTACGGCACTTTTATTGGGCACTTTCAAATTCCAAAAGAATTTCTAGGCAGACGTATTGCGATTTGGATTCCCAACCAATATGGCGCCTATCGGGTATTTTTAAATGGCGATCCACTGGTGCGTGTTGGCACAGTCGGTGCAGATGCGAGTAGTCACCAAACCGAAAATGCCCCACGAATTGCATATTTTGTTCCTGAAAGTGAATATTTTACCCTGACCATTCAAGCGTCTAGCTTTCAGAGCTTGCAAGGTGGTTTAAAAAATCCAATGAAAATTGGTTTAAGTCGCACCATCAATCAACAGTATCAGCGTTTGATGATGAGTATTGCCATGATTTGTGGGGCAGTACTTGGTATTGGTTTGTTTACCTTGATGTTTTCGGCATTTAGTCTTGCAAATGGTGGAAAGACCAAGCGTATTTTTATTTTCGGCATTTTTATTGTTTTTCTGGCATTACACAATTTATTTTCTGCACCCTATGCCTATACCACTTTCCTGAATTTAAGTTGGTCTTGGGGAATAAGACTCGAATATTTATTTAGTTTTTTAGCGATTTTATTTTTCCTGAGTTATATGTTTTTGCTCAGTTCGCGCTATTTGCATCGTTGGGTATATAGCGCGGCAATGCTGTTATTGAGCTTTAATATTGGGGTGACGCTGTGGGCAGAACCCACTATTTTTCAGCAATTGGCATTTTATAGTTCATTTTTCTTTGTTTTGATTTTGGCAAATTTTGCTTATGGATTTTATCAAACCCTGCGTTCAGGAGAGGATTATTCCAAAATTAATTTTTGGGCAGTAATTATTCTATGTGGCACATTTATTCATGATTTTTTATTAATGCTGAATCTGGTCAATTCCATTCATTTATCTTTTATTTCGACCAGTGTTTATGCATTGCTTATCATGTTTCAGCAGGCACGAAATTATGCCTACCATAACTTGCGCATTGAACGCTTGAACCAAAAACTGATTCATTTAAACAGCTCGTTAGATTTAAAAGTGCAGGAACGCACTGAACAACTCAGTCTTTTGAATGAAAAACTGGAAATACAGATTAAAACCGATGCATTAACAGGGGCATATAATCGCCGTGCATTAAATGAAGAAATTCAGCGTTTGTATTTTGAAACCTTGCAAAATAAGCGACATATTTTGGTCTTTGCGATGCTCGATGTCGATTATTTTAAAAAATACAATGATCATTATGGGCACTTAAAAGGCGATCAAATTCTGCAAAACCTAGTTAAAGTTTTACAAGATATTTTGCCTAAAAATGCGTTTGTGGCACGTTATGGGGGTGAAGAATTTGCCATTTTACTGCACGATATTCCGCAACCTGCGATTGCACCACTCATGCAAAAGGTCTTGCAGGCTGTGCGTGATGCAGCTTTTGAGCATGTAGCACGAGAAGACCATAAACAATATGTGACTTTAAGTATCGGTGTAGCGTGGATGACTCGCGCACAAGCGTATACGCACGTGGATGATTTTATGAAAGCTGCAGATGCGCATTTGTATCAAGCCAAACATGCAGGACGCGATCAGGTAGTAATTCAAACTTAATATGTTGACGCTACTCTACATGGCTTAAAGATAGCTCTGAATTTTTTGTTGAAGTTGTACGACAGAAACATTGCCCGACAGTCGTTCAACAATTTGCCCATCTTTAAAAATCAGAGTGGTCGGTAAACCAAAGACTTGATAACGCAAAGTTAAAATTGGAGATTGATCGACATTCACTTTGCCAAACTTTACCGAAGCATCAAAAAGTTGGGCAAGCTGCTCAAAAAATGGTGCATTTTGAACACAAGGCGTACACCACGTCGCATAAAAACGAATCACCGCAACGCCTGTTTCATATTCAAACTCACGGTAATTATTTTCGTTGTATTCCACAATTTCTGACATCACATACTCTTTAATCATAAATAAAAATTTAATCACGCATGAAACACCACGGCATGAGAATTATACCTAAGTTAATCTGGGTTTTAATGCTTTGCTGTTTTATGTTCAAATAGTCAGAATTCATATCAGCATCAAACAATCAGGGATTTGCCATGACACAAAACACAATGCAGCAGATTATTATTACAGAACCAGGTGGCCCAGAAAAATTAGCCTATGAAACGGTTGCAATACCTGAGCCACAAGCCAATGAGGTTTTGGTCAAAGTACATGCTTTTGGTTTGAATCGTCCTGATATTTTACAGCGTCAGGGTCTGTATCCTATGCCTAAAGGCGTGACGCCAGTGCCAGGTTTAGAAGTAGCAGGTGAAGTAGTTGCTGTGGGTGCAGATGTTAGCCAATTTAAAGTTGGTGATGCAGTGTGTGGCTTAACCAATGGTGGTGGTTATGCAGAATATTGTGTTGTACCAGAAAGCCAGACTTTGACAATTCCAACAGGTGTCAGTTTTGTACAAGCCGCTGCGATACCTGAAACATTTTTTACTGTGTGGGCCAATGTATTCCAAATGGGTAAAGCCAAAGCAGGTGAAACGGCGCTGATTCATGGTGGAACCAGTGGTATTGGTACAACTGCTTTAATGCTGTGCAATGCCTTAGGTTTAAAAACCTTTGCAACTGTAGGCTCAGATGAAAAAGTACAGGCAATTTCACACCTCACCACAGCGATTAATTACAAGACACAAGATTTTGAACAAGTGATTAATGCAGCGACAGACAATGCCGGGGTCGATATCATTTTAGATATTGTTGGTGCGCCGTATTTGGAACGTAATTTAAACTTATTACGTCGTGATGGTCGCTTGGTGTATATCGCATTCTTAGGTGGTGCAAAAGCCAAAGAAGTAAAACTTGGTCAAATTATGATGAAGCGTCTTACCATTACGGGTTCGACCATGCGCGCCCGCAATACTGCAGAAAAAGCTGAAATTACCAAAGGTTTGCAAGAGATAGTTTGGCCATTGTTAGCCAAAGGTGAATGTCTGCCTATGATTTATAAAACCTTTCAGTTTGATCAAATTCAGCAAGCGCATGCCGAAATGGATACAGGCGAGCATGTGGGCAAAGTAGTGGTCGAAGTGATTTAAAGACTCAAATTTAAAATCAACGTACATAAAAAAACTGACCGAGTGTCAGTTTTTTATGTGTACTTTATAGAGGATTTTAACAAAGATTTTTTGAATCAGTTTTAGCAATTATTTTAATCATAATTACATAAATATTCCTTTAAACTACAATTTAACACAATAAAATTTTTCCAAATAGTCAAATATTAAGGAAGTGTAGGACACACCCTGTCAATAATAGAGCTTATCTTTATATTCATTGAATTCATTCTCAAGATAACAAAACGGTTCATGTAAAATAATTTGATAGAGAGAGCAGGCTTATGAAAATTTTATCTGCATATACGCCAAAACACAGTCTACGTGCATTAAAACGGTTACACAAAAATATTGTTCGTCAGCAAATCAATGTTCGGAACTTAAATAAAATGTATCATGCGATGCTACATTTAGAGCGCTATATTGACCGCCTCGATCATGATAAACGCGAAAACTTGTATTAAGTGTAAAGAGCAACCTGTTAATTATTTTTTACTAAAAAGTACAAGTGAGTTGAAAAGTTAAACCTGTTATTTATTGGATTATTCATTTGAAATAACGGGTTTTAAATAGACGGTAAAATTCAGGAGAAAAACTAAGGGAACAATAAGAAATTTAAAATAAACAAGGATGATCAAAGCTGAAAGATCAATTTTAAACTGCTGCACTGTAATAGGTGCAGCACTGCCTTGTGTGAACAATTGCTTCGGAATGTGTCGAGCTTTTAGCTAAATTGTGCGAAAATAGCGTTTTGCTATTTTTGTCCAAGGGCAGTACATGATTGACCAATCTCCTGAATCATTAAGTGATATCGAAATACTCGACATTTTGCAGTCTATGAAAAGTGATGAGCTAGACACAGAGGCAAAAGAAATTATCCGTAATGGTGGGAAAGCAGGTCGTCAGGAAGCGCATAAAGCAGCGTTGGTGGCACTGAATCAATCATTTGAAAGCAAATTTGTAGAAGCGGTGAGTTTGGCTTTGCAGTTAAATGAAGCGCAAATGAAAAAAATTCGTTATAAAAAAGACCGTGTGCGTATTTTAAAAGCACGTGGGATTGATTATTTAGCCATTGATGGCACAGAAACTGCACAAGTATTGGCTCAGGTTGCACAAGCGATTGTGCGTGAAGATGCTGTGGTGACGCATGATTTGCACAACATTTTTCCTTTCTGGAAAGAGGGCTGGCCGATGGTGCAATTCGACAATGTCTATAAAATTCTAGCTGAAGATATTGCGATTCACTATCAAGCGGTATTGGATGAATTGATCAGCAAATATTAAATAGATATTCAGCTGAATTTCAGATGTATCTGTTCAGGTTTGAAAAAAGCACTACTTCATTTTGATGTGGTGCTTTTTTATGAATGCTAGAAAATCTGGATGCAGATCAAGCCCACACGAATACAGTGAATTTCACTATCCATCTGCTTCAGTGTTGTTTTGTATTTCCTGTGTTTCTACAATTCGTGTTACTAAAAGTTGGTCAATTTTAAAATGATCGACGTCGACCACTTCAAATTTATAACCATCAAAAAGTACAGAGTCGGCAGGACGCGGGATTTTACGTAACTTATACATCATAAAACCTGCAATGGTTTCATAATTTTCATCATCTGGCATTTCATCAATTTGCAGCGCGTGTTTAATGTCTTCAATTGGTGTACTGCCATCAATCAGCCAAGAATTGTTATCACGTTTAATGATTTGCTGATCTTCTTCAATAGGTGTTACCCAATCGCCCATCACAGTAATCATAATATCAGACAGGGTAATTACGCCCACAACCAAAGCATATTCATTAATCACCACGGCAAATTTTTCTTTGGTCGAGCGGAAACGGTCTAAGACTTCAGACAGCGTGAGTGTATCTGGAATGGTTAATACATTACGGATGGTGCTTTCATTTAGTTGTAGTAAAGATTGATTATTGAGGATTCTGACCAAAATATCTTTGGCATCAACATAACCAATCACATCATCAATATTTTCGCTACAGACCAAAAATTTGGAATAAGGATATTCTGCAAGTTTTTGACGAATACTGGCTTCAGATTCCTTTAGGGTAAAAAACACCACATTTTCACGTGTAGTCATACTCGAAGGCACGTTACGTTCTTCAAGTTCAAACACGTTTTCAATAAAGTGATGTTCCTGCTTTTGTAAAACACCTGCTTGAGCGCCTGCATCCATGACTGCAGAAATATCATCAAATGTAATATTGTCTTCGCGCGTGGTGTTTACTTTGAATAAACGGAACAGCACGTTGGCAATCGCATTAATCATCCATGCCAAAGGCTTGCATATCCGAATAAAAATTTGAATCGGATTAATCACCGATACCGCAATTTTTTCAGGGGCGATCATTGCCAAACGCTTAGGCATTAGGTCGGCAAATAAAATAAACAGCGAAGTCACTAAGGTAAATGACAAGGCAAAACTAAGCGTTTCAGCCCATGGTCCTTGATAGAAGCGCACAACTAAGTTGTAAAAATAAGGACGGAATGCGCCTTCACCTAAAATACCACCTAAAATGGCAACTGCGTTTAAGCCAATTTGTGAGGCAGCAAAAAAATCAGCTGAGTTTTCTTGTAGGTCTAAAACTTTTTGGGCACGTTCATCGCCTGATTCGGCTAGAATTTTCAGTTTAACTTTACGTGCACCAGCCAACGCAATTTCAGTCAGCGATAAAAAACCAGCTCCGACAATGAGGATGAGGATAATAACAATATTCTGGAAGAGGCTCACGAATCCACCTGTGGATTATATTATTTTAAATATAACAATTTGAATCTTTATTAAATCATGATTAAACAATGAGGAATATCGAAATATTCCTCATCTGAGTATAAGCGTTTGTGCCAATAAGTTCAGTGAATTTTTAATTAATAGGCTGAAAATTGAGAGTTATTCAGTAAAAACTCACGGTTTTCTTCTTCAATCATTTGGCGCGCTACATATAAAATCAATTGGCGTAACCAACGGTGTGCAGGGTGATGATGTAACAACGGACACCATGCCATCTTTAATTCAAATTCTGGAATATAAAATGGTGGGTCTTTAATCAGTAAGCTTTGGCTTTTGGCTTGTAAGCGCGCAATACGTGTAGGTAAGGTTGCGACTAAATCTACATTAGACGCGAGTAGTGCAGGCATTTGATAATGACGGGTAAACACCGAAATTTTACGTTTTTGTCCAATACGCTCTAAAGCTTGATCAATCCAACCCAGTCCCGCTTGTTTCTCTGGATTCACACCAAAACCAACGCCCATACCTGTTTTAGAAACCCAAATATGTTGTGCATCTAAGTAGCTTTTTAAATTCAGGTTATTGGCAGCAGGGTGTTTGTGATTGAGCAGGCAAGAAAAACTATCACGCCAAACTAAAACCTGATGGAAACTTTGTGGAATTTCATTAAAACGGTTAATCGCCAAATCGACTTTACCTTGTTCCATGTCGCGATAAGACACATCACTCGGGGTTAAAAAGTCTAATACCACATTAGGTGCTTCAGAGCGTAAAGCTTTAACCAAGCGTGGGACTAAAGTGGCTTCTGCGTAATCGGAGGTCATAATCCGAAATACACGATTTGAAGTATAAGGGCGGAACTCAGTACGCGGCTCCAAAATCATAGAAAGGTCAGATAAGGCATCGCGGATACGCGGTTGTAATTCTAAGGCACGTTCAGTTGGCGTCATGCCTTCAGAAGAACGAATCAGCAGGGGATCATTAAATAAATTGCGCAAACGACGTAAAATGTTACTCATCGCAGGTTGGGTAACGCCCAATTGTTCTGCAGCACGGGTTACATTTTTTTCACGAAGTAAGACGTCAAGATAAATTAATAGATTAAGATCAACCCGCTCCAGATTCATAAAATAAATACCGAAAATAAAATCACTAAATTATTGGAATTATGCCATAAGCCGTAAGGCTTGTGTATAAATTATGATGAAAAAATCGACGAGATAAATAGCAAAAAATCTGAATAAAAACAGCCAGCCCCATCATTATTTCCTAAAGAAATGTAAGCTGCCTAGCACTGCATCTATACTTTTTAATCTTAAATGCAAAAACACTTAAAAGCATTGGCAGAACTGATAGCAGATTCTATTTTGTATGAAACTTATGCACTTACATTGTGCTGAAAAGCAGCAAAATTTTGCTAAAAAATGGCAGAAATCGCCAATGCAAGCATTTTTTATGAAATGCAAGACTTAAGTCTAATGCAGAAAATATCGGCACAGAGATGAATTTGTAAGCAAAGATATTTGATTAATTTTCTAAATAAGGTTTTTAAAATCAATGGGTTGTGTTTTTATTGTTTTTGTGAATTAAGACTTTGATCTATACATTTTTTTAAAAAATACCGAGAATTACACGAGAATATTGGATTAATTCATTCAGTCACTCTACTCTGTATTCATCGTAACGAAGTGCTCTAAATCTGAGCAATCAAGCATAAGCGCGATTTAGCCTTCGATTGATAAATCCTAAATAATATTACAGGGTACAATATCATGACTACATACCAAACAGCGATTGATGCAATCCGCGAATTAAAAGCAAAATTCGGCAACACTTGGGCAGACATCAGTCCTGAAGATGCTGCGCGTATGCAAATGCAAAACCGTTTCAAAACTGGTTTAGATATTGCTAAATATACAGCTGCGATTATGCGTCGTGATATGGCTGCTTATGATGCTGATTCAAGCAAATACACTCAATCTTTAGGTTGCTGGCACGGTTTTGTTGCGCAACAAAAAATGATTGCGAACAAAAAATACTTCGGTACTACTGAACGCCGTTATATCTACCTTTCTGGTTGGATGGTTGCTGCACTTCGTTCAGAATTCGGTCCACTTCCTGACCAATCTATGCACGAAAAAACTTCTGTTCCTGCATTGATCGAAGAAATCTACACATTCTTACGTCAAGCTGACGCGAAAGAATTAAACGATTTGTTCCGCGCACTTAAAAAAGCACAAGACGCTGGTGATACTGCTAAAGCTGCTGAAATCACTGCTCAAATCGACAACTTTGAAACTCACGTTGTGCCAATCATTGCGGACATCGACGCTGGTTTCGGTAACGAAGAAGCAACTTACTTATTAGCTAAGAAAATGATCGAAGCGGGTGCATGTGCACTTCAAATCGAAAACCAAGTTTCTGACGCGAAACAATGTGGTCACCAAGCTGGTAAAGTAACTGTTCCACACGAAGACTTCATCGCTAAAATCCACGCGTTACGTTATGCGTTCTTAGAAATGGGTCTTGACGACGGTATCATCGTTGCACGTACTGACTCTGAAGGCGCTGACTTAACTCAAAAAATCCCAGTAGTTAAAGAGCCAGGCGACATCGCTTCTCAATACATCAGCTACTTAGACACTCAAGAAATTGACATCTCTGAAGCGAAAGAAGACGAAATCCTAATCAAGCGTGATGGTAAATTACACCGTCCTAAGCGTTTAGCTTCTGGCTTGTACCAGTTCCGTGAAGGCACTCAAATTGACCGCGTTGTACTTGACTGTGTAACTAGCTTACAAAACGGTGCTGACCTTCTTTGGATCGAAACTGCGACTCCAAACGTAGAAGAAATCGCTCACATGGTTAACCGTGTACGTGAAGTTGTGCCAAATGCGAAACTTGTTTACAACAACTCTCCATCATTCAACTGGACACTGAACTTCCGTCAACAAGCGTACGACCGTTGGGTTGCTGAAGGTAAAGACGTATCTGCATACGACCGCGCTAAATTAATGAGCGCTGAGTACGACGATTCTGAATTGGCTGCTGAAGCTGACGAAAAAGTACGTACATTCCAAGCAGACGCTTCTCGTGAAGCAGGCGTGTTCCACCACTTGATCACTCTGCCTACTTACCACACAGCTGCTCTTTCTACTCACGAGCTTGCTCAAGGTTACTTCGGTTCTGAAGGTATGTTGGCTTATGTTGCTGGCGTACAACGTAAAGAAATCCGCGGTGGTATCGCTTGTGTTAAACACCAAGCAATGGCTGGTTCTGACATCGGTGACGATCACAAAGAAATTTTCTCTGGTGACAACGCGCTTAAAGCAGCGGACGAAGCTAAAAACACAATGAACCAATTCAACGCGTAATCGCTTGATGGTTTAAAAGAAAACCCTGCTGATGCAGGGTTTTTTTATGGCTATTTAAAATAGTCAAAGAACTTTGAAACATCCTTAAATTGATGTTCCTTCATTTATGAAATGCAGCAGCTGTAACCTATTTAATTTTGATCACATCTGCCTGTACAGAAGCAGGGTAATGGAAAGACACCTTAATCCATTGTTTTTGTTGTGCAGGAATCGGTTCTAAAAATTGCGGATCGACTACAGCAGCATATTCCTGATATTGCTGATCGACCAAAACCAAGTCATTGGCATGTAATTGTAATGCTTGATCAGATTGATTGTGAATTGCCAGAAAATAATCGTGTGCCATCACAGGGTCGTTTAATTCTTTGACCTCAACATTTTGTACGTGTTCAGCCTGAATATCGACATGCTTCAGCGCATTACTGACTTTTATACTTTCTACAGGATGTAGGAAAACCTGGGTTTCAATTTTCGGCTGATTTTTTATATTTCTTTGTTTGTATAAATTGAATTTAAGCCCGTGAGTTGTAAGCTGAATGCGCGCGTAAGCTTCTACATTTTCTGTGTGGAGCAACCATTCATCAATAGTAGTTTGAGATGGATGTTGATTCTGTTTTTCTCGCTGTTTGTTGTCTTGAGCAGCTTGAATCGTTCCTGTCACTTGGTTTTCGCTTTGGCGCTGTTTCGAGCGTTTAATGTCGCTAAGTTGAAAGGTTTGATCATCATTCAGGCGTAAGTGAATCACATGTTGTTCACAGTGGTCACAAGGTAATAAGGCTATAAAGTTACCTGTAGCTTGTCTTGACCAAGAAGTTGCTGATTTTTGAGATTCAGTTTTGTGCGCGACTGGTGGTTCAGAAGCCAAATTAGCTTGATATTCCTTACTTTGCTCGGTTGACCCGCAAGCAGCTAAAAGTAAGCTAAGTGTACTGAGTGCAATCGGATAACGATTCAGCATAAATGTTCTGAACTCAAAACTCTTGTTGCTGCCACCTTAATCTTTCACCTTGTATCTGAAAAGCTAATTCGCCTTATATTTAATGAAAATTTGTAGCAAATCATAACAAGTTCGTGTTTTAACGTTTTAAATTTTACTTCAAGGATTACATCGGATTAGACCTTGAAACTCATCAAACTACGCGTAAATTCATATATTTACAATTTTTAAATCTGCTTAAATCTGGTAATAAATGGATGTAAAAACAGTATGATGTTGCATGGAATAAGAAAATTGAGATGAGTGCAGGGAATTTTTATACATTTATAAAGTATTTGTTTATTTATTCATCGTTTTAGACTTTTATATTTGGTGATGCTTGCTAGAATTCGCACACTTTATTTGGGGTATGCGGTTGTGTTTGAAAAGTTAGCTGAGCGAAGCTTAAATTTAATGGGTTGGGAAATCGACAATCATTGTCCGTTGGAATTAGACCAATATGTGATGATTGCTGCACCGCATACCAGTAATTGGGATGCCTTATATGCACGCTTAGGGCTTAAAGCTTTGGGCGTTAATGTTCGCCTGACCATTAAAGACAGCTATATGAAATTGCCGTTTGGGCCATTTGTTCGTGCGATGGGAGGCATTGGTATAGACCGTCGTCCGAAAGCACCAGGCGAAGCACGACCTAGTATGGTTCAGCTCATGACGGACTTATTTAAAAACCATCCTAAATTGGTGATGTTGGTGACGCCTGAAGCCACACGTGCGCGTCAAGAACAATGGAAAACAGGTTTTTATCATGTTGCGTTAAATGCAGGTGTGCCAATTGCTTTGGCGTATATGGATTACGCAAAAAAGAAAACGGGTGTGGGAAAAATTGTGCATCCAACCGGTGATTTTGAAAAAGATATGGCTGAAATCATGGCATTTTATGCGCAGGTTCAAGCAAAATTTCCTGAAAGTTTTAGTGTCGATACACGTTACTATTCAGAATAAGCACACTATTTCAGTGTAATAATCTATCAAAACTAAAAGACAGGGGATTATCCCTGTCTTGCTTTAAAACGTGGATTGGATTTGCAAATCACAAATAATTTGCCACGACGTTTCACAATTTGACAATCGGCACGCGATTTTGCACTTTTTAAAGATGAACGAACTTTCATGAAGATAAATACTACAATATGTAATGTTATAATATTACATTAATAGATGACTCTTGAAAAGTGTCGATAGTCATAAAATTACCGCGTATCTTTTAAGGAGAAAATTTAAACAACAATCTTTTGGTATAAGCCCGCACGTACAGTTCCCGCTTTGCTCTCTTTAACTTTTTGCCAAGTCTGCGGTAATTTTAACAGGTTTAAATCACGATCTGCTTCAACATAAATCAGACCTTGTGCCGCAATGAGTGGATCAGCCAACCCTGCCAATTCTTCCCATAAATCTAAACTATAAGGCGGGTCTAAAAATACCAAATCAAACTGATCTTTTAGTGTCGCCAAAGCATGTTGTGCGGTAGAAACTTTTAATTGTGCTTTGCTTTTATTGACGCGTAATAATTCTAAATTTTGCTGTAAAAACTGTGCTTGTGTACGGTTTGGCTCAATCATGACCACGTGTGCCGCACCGCGAGACAGGGCTTCAAAAGCTAAAGCGCCCGAACCTGAACAGAGGTCTAACACTTTGGCGTTTTGCACATCCCACATTAACCAGTTGAATAAGGTTTCGCGCACTCGGTCGGGCGTAGGGCGTAATCCCTCAATTGAAGCAAAAGCCAACTGACGACGTTTCCATTCTCCACCAATAATGCGTAGTTGATTTTTCATGGCTTAGTCGCTCTCAATTGGGTTAGTGGGTACAACTGCTGTTGGCGCAGTTGCAGGTGGATTGGTTGGAGTTGAACTCGGAGTAGTTTGCGAAGGATTTGGGTTGAGCGCAGGGTGATTGGTTGCTGTATTCGGATTATTCACGTTATTCGTATTTGGTGCAGTAGATGAAGGGACTTCACCACTTGGCAATTC
Source organism: Acinetobacter sp. YH16053 (assembly GCF_013417035.1). Lineage (NCBI taxonomy): Bacteria > Pseudomonadati > Pseudomonadota > Gammaproteobacteria > Moraxellales > Moraxellaceae > Acinetobacter > Acinetobacter sp. YH16053. Next base: position 122,033 of record NZ_VPEP01000002.1, on the reverse strand, counting down.
ACTTGGTTTTAAACCTGCAGTCATTAAGCCACCACTCACTTGTGCGGCAGATGGACGAATTGGCTTTTTATTTTTATTCAGTAACCAATAGTCTAAAATTGGACGCGCCAAAGCCGTTGCTGCAGAACCACCGCGACCATTTTCTAGAATGATGGCAATTGCGATTTCAGGGTTTTCGGCAGGAGCGAAGCCAACAAATAAACCGTGGTCAAGCTGACGGTCGGTCAATAAGGCTTCGTTATAGCGTTTACCTTGCGCAATACTTTTAACCTGTGCTGTACCTGTTTTACCTGCAACTGAATATTGCAAGCCGCCTTTAATCCCTTTACCTGTACCTGATTGAATCACATCAACCATGGCATCACGCATTTTAATCCAGTCTTCTTCTGTGCCGTTAAAGTCAATTTTTCCGTTGGTACCATTGTGAACTTTAAATGGTTTCGCGCCACGACTTTCACGTAACACGTGCGGTGTGACTTTAAATCCTTTGTTGGCGGTGATGGCGGTGGCCATTGCTAATTGCAATGGTGTCGAGGTAAATGCACCCTGACCAATACTGACGGAAATTGTTTCACCTTTCATCCATTTGGCTTTGCGCGTACGCATTTTCCAGTCCGGGTTTGGGTAGAGTCCTGTGCTTTCACTTGGTAAATCGACCCCAGTTTTTTCACTAAAGCCAAATTGACGCATCCAGTCGTTCATTTTTTCAATGCCCATGCGATACGACAATACATAGAAGTAGGTATCACACGACACGACTTGAGCTTTGTGCATATCGACAATGCCATGCCCAGTTTTTTTATGGTCACGGAAACGGTGGCTGTCGCCTGGTAAAGTGAAATAACCATAATCCTGAATGGCGGTTTTCCAGTCGACATAGCCATAATGAATACCACCTAAACCAAACATCGGCTTAATGGTAGAACCCGGTGGATAAACACCTTGTACTGCACGGTTATAGAGTGGTTGATCTAAATTATCGCGTAAGGCAGAGTAGTCGGTATGGCTAATACCTGTGACAAATAAGTTAGGGTTAAAACTCGGACTGGAGACTAAAGCTAAAATTTCACCTGTACGTGGGTCAAGTGCCACAATTGCACCACGGCGTTCTGCCAGTTGTTCAGAGGCGACCACTTGCAAGCCATAATCCAATGACAAAAACAAATCATTGCCACGTACAGGGTCTTTACGTCCTAAATTGCGCAGCACATTACCATGTGCATCGGCTTCTACAGATTCGTTGCCGGGTACGCCATGTAGCAAGTGCTCATACGATTTCTCCACCCCAATTTTGCCAATCAAGTTGGTGCCTGCATAAGCATCTTTGTCAATTTCTTTCAGTTCTTTGTCGTTAATGCGCCCGACATAACCAATCACGTGCGCAAATAAGTCACCATGCGGATAGTAACGTGTCATCTGGGTTTCAATATTGACCCCAGGGAACTGAAATTTAACTTCACTAAAACGGGCAATATCCGATTCATTTAAATTCAGCTTGATCGATACACGTTCAGTTTTACGTGAAGTTTTAATCCGACTTTTAAAGCGATCGATATCTTCTTCTGTCAGTTGTAAAACAGGTGTCAGTCGCGCAATGGTATCGTCAATATCTTCAACATCTGCACGGCTTAAAGTGGCTGAGAACACAGGGTAGTTATCTGCCAATAACACACCATTGCGGTCATAAATATAACCACGTGCAGGTGCGAGTGGTTGTAGCCGAATTCGGTTTTTATCTGATGCAGTCGCAAATTCATCGTAGCCGCTAATTTGTAAAAAGGCATAACGAGCCACCAACAGCAGCAAGAAAAAAACCACAACACCCACCGAAAAAAAGATGCGATTGCGAAAAATACGCTTCTCTTGCTGAGCATTTTTTAACGGATAGTGTTGTTTCATACAAAAATTGGCTTAACAAAAATGAGGGAGAACGAATTTGGACTATTCTAACGCATCTATTGGCAATTTTGAGTAACCATGTTTGACTGAATTGCCCGATTTAACCTAGAAGATGGGCGCAATCTTAATTTTTGACTTTAGCGACATCAAAATTGTAATTTGCTGTATATAAGAATCCTGACAATTCTGCTAGAGTCAAAACACGAAAACAGGACTGTTTTTAAAATTAAAACAAATGGACACTGGTGACAATAATGACAAAAGTCTATTCTTTCGTGGCATTACTTGCCTTTTCAAGTTTTAGCTTTGCTGGGAACACTACTTTTTTACCTGAAGCAAAAATTAGCGCAGATAGCGCAAAAACCTGGAATGTAGGGGCGGGTATTACCCAAAAATTACTGCATTTGAATGGTGAATGGGTCAATCCTTATGGCATTGCCTATCTAAAAGCGGGGGCTTTTTTAAATGGTGACCATGAAGTCGGTGGGCAAACAGGTTTTCGTTACCCATACCACCTCACAGGTAAAGACAAAAATGGTTATTATATTGGCGCTTACGCAGGACACCTAGAATCTAAATGGGTGGATGGTGAAGAAAAAGCGCGTTTAGGTGCAGGCATTGATCTGGCTTATGTATTACTGAGCCCTGAACGCATCAGTAGCTTTAGTGTTGGCATTGGCGCAGGTGAAAAATTGGAAGATCGACAAGGGCGAGTGATTGCGGAAACTGAGCCTAGACTACAATTTTCCTATACGCTCAGTATGGGTTTGTAGTCAGAATAGTGACTTTTAACTACTTTAGAATCTTGTAATTAGAACTAAATATGGAAAAAATGCATGCTTGAGTACGTCAATCAGTTGTGGCAAACCTTTTTGAATCGTCCAGATTTTTGGGCCGTGCTCAGTATTATTCCTGTGACTGCTTTTGTGACTTGGGCGCACGTGTGGATGGCACTAAAAATGGTGTTCTATCCAATTAGCTTTTGGGGCTTTCACCTTGGGCCTATTCCTGTGGGATGGCAGGGGATTGTACCGCGTAAAGCAGGGCGTATTTCAGGCATCATTACCGATAACACATTGTCAAAATTAGGTTCATTGCGTGAGTTTCTCAATGCTATGGACCCTGAAGATATGGCGCGTATTATTGGTGAGCAAGTGGGTTTTGAACTTGAACACTTAATTGATGAGGTCATGTTAGACCGCAATGCTGTGCTTTGGGAAAACCTACCGTATTCGATTAAACGCCGTATTTACGCACAGGCGCATAAACAATTGCCAGGTGTGCTGCGTGAATTGGTGACTGAACTGACCTTGAATGTTGAATCCTTGGTGGATATGCGTGAAATGGTGGTCAGCCAAATGGAAGGTGATCGCCGCTTAATGGTGCGTATGTTCCTAAAAGTCGGTCAAAAAGAAATTAACTTTATTTGGCATATCAGTGCATTGATTGGGATGTTCTTTGGTATTTTCCAAATGATTGTTTGGTTTCTTGTACCATGGCACTGGACGGTTCCATTTTGGGCGGCAATTTGGGGCTTCTTGACCAACTGGATTGCGATTTGGATGGTATTTAACCCAGTCGAACCACATTACGTGAAATATCCGCAGTTCTTTAAATTGACTGAAAATCGTCAATTTCCATGGATTAAGCCAGTGATTCCACGCATTGGGACTTATAATATTCAGGGTGCGTTCATGAAACGCCAAGAAGAAGTCTCGGATGTGTTTGCAACGGTAGTCACAGAAGATCTGATTACGTTAAAATCGATTATGACTGAAATGATGTATGGCAGTAAAAAAGACAAAACCCGCCGTATTGTCAAACGCCACATCAACGAAATTATGGAAACACCATTGGTTCGTACCTCTTTACAGTTGTCTTTGGGGCCAAAAGAGTATGCCAAACTCAAGACTGACTTGATTGATCGTTCGATTGAAATTACGATGGTGCCTGTATGCGACCCTGCCTTTAATGCGAGCCGTGCACAGAAAATTTATCAAATGTTCAGAGATCGTATTCGTGAACTGACGCCAAAAGAATTCCAGAATCTCTTGCGTCCTGCCTTTCAGGAAGATGAGTGGATTTTAATTGTCTTGGGTGGTGTAACTGGTTTTATTGCTGGTTTAATACATTTGTTTGTCGCTTTCTTATAAGAGGATGCTGGCTGCGTAAAGGGCGATGGCTCTGATATGCAACGAGTGTCAAATACATTGTTAAAATGAGGATGTTTTTTTATGCGCATTATCTTACTCGGACCACCTGGAGCAGGTAAAGGTACACAAGCTCAGTTGATCTGTAAGCGCTACAATATCCCACAAATTTCAACCGGTGATATGCTCCGTGCTGCAATTCGTGAAGGTACTGAATTAGGTCTACAAGCCAAAAGCGTTATGGACGGTGGCGGTTTGGTATCCGATGAACTGATCATTGGCTTAGTGAAAGAGCGTATTGCGCAGCCAGATTGCGTGAATGGTTGTATTTTTGATGGTTTCCCTCGCACCATTCCACAAGCTGAAGCTTTGGAAAGTGAAGGCATCAATATCGACCACGTGATTGAAATTGATGTTGCAGACGAAGAAATCGTACAGCGTTTGTCTGGTCGTCGTCAGCACCCTGCATCTGGTCGTATTTATCATCTTGTTTACAACCCACCAAAAGTGGAAGGTAAAGATGACGAAACTGGCGAAGATTTGGTTCAACGTCCAGATGACCAAGAAGAAACCATTCGTAAGCGTTTAAAAGCGTATCACTCAGAAACTGAGCAATTGGTTGGCTTCTATCAAGGTCGTGCTGCTTCTGGTGAAAATGCACCAAGCTATAACAAATTGAATGGTCTTCGTCCAATTGAAGAAGTTCAAGCAGATTTGTTTGCTATTTTAGACCAAGCAAAATAAGTCTAGGTTTTAGACCAAGTCTGTTTAAAAGAAAATAAAATCGTTTAAACAGGCTGCTTGTTTTGACTTTAAAAGAGTCCTGATTCATATTAGGGCTCTTTTTATTTGTGTCAGTTTGGGAGAGTGCTTTGCAACATGCTGCTGTTATCATCATGTTATTGGCAAGTATTGCCGTTTTAGGCTTTCTTGTTTTTGTGAGCTATAAGTTATTGCGCAACACACAAGCTCAGAATTCGACTGAAAAAAAATCAGGTAAGCACTATCAATTGCATCCGAAACTTAAACAACAGCAAGAACAACAACGTCAGTCTGAAGATTCTCAGGATAAATAAATCATCTCTACATAATCTTGTGCATAGATTGCACAGTTATCCACACGATTTTGGATGATCCACATTGCTTTGATGATCTAGCTTGTCATCAATAAGTTTAGATCACTTTGCAAAAGTCTACCGAAGCACTTACTTAGATATGGGCGCGTGATGAATTTCATGCAGCGTAGTATGACGATGTGCACCAAATTCAAAGCGATCAGGCCAGTTACACACATCTGACACCACACATTCAGCGCATTTAGGCTTACGCGCAATACAACAATAACGGCCATGTAAAATTAGCCAGTGATGCGAGTCAATTAAAAATTCTTTAGGAATGACTTTAATCAAACGGTGTTCGACTTCTAAAACATTTTTACCTACAGCTAAACCTGTGCGGTTACCTAAGCGGAAAATATGCGTATCGACCGCCATGGTTGGCTGTCCAAATGCGGTATTTAACACCACATTGGCAGTTTTGCGTCCCACGCCGGGCAAGGCTTCTAAATCGGCACGATTATCAGGCACGATGCTGCCGTGTTTTTCGATGAGAATTTTGCAGGTTTTAATGACATTTTCTGCTTTGGAATTATACAGTCCGATGGTTTTAATATATTCCTTTAAACCTTCCACACCTAAGGCATAAATTGCTTCGGGCGTATTGGCAACAGGAAACAGTTTGTCGGTGGCTTTATTGACGCTGACATCGGTCGCTTGTGCTGATAAGGTCACCGCAATCAGCAATTCAAATGGATTGGAAAAATTCAGTTCAGTGGTCGGATTTGGACGTTGGTCACGCAAGCGCTCAAAAAAAGTCTGAATTTGCTTTTTGGTCATATTTTTAGACAGCTTTTCTTTGAGCGTGGTGCTTTTGGCAGCCGTTGTTTTGACCGCTTTATTGGTCAGACGTGTATTTCTTTCGGGCATGTTTATGCTCCTAATTCACGTAACTGTTGTTGTAAATTGGTTAGTAATAGCCGTTTTTTCTCATCGTCACGCACACTGAGTTGTTTTTCGAGTTTTTTAATTTGTGTGCGTAATTTTGCAAGTTCGATGGTGGTTTGTGCATCGGCAGTGGAAATCTGTTCATTTTTTTGCACAGGCAATTCAATCACAGGCACAGCAGCATCGGCTTGTGCAGAAAATTGAGCAAACAGTTCGGTATCAATTTCTGCACGTACCACAGGGCCTTTACGGTGCAGACGACGTTGTTCTTCACGTTGTATGTGGGCGTAGTAGCGTTGGCGTAAATCATTCTGTTCTGCCACTCTTGCGCTATCAGAAAGCAGGGGTTGTGTATCTTCTACCAAGTCAATGCAATCGACAGGGCAAGGTGGAATACACAATTCACAGCCCGTACATAAATCAGTCAAAATGCTGTGCATGAGTTTGCCTGAGCCTAAAATGGCATCGACAGGGCAGGCATTAATACATTTGGTACAACCAATGCACTCATCTTCACGAATTAGGGCTTTCATACGCTGTGGGCGTCCATCTGCCTGCACAGGCCAAACACTGGCTTCTGCGGTCAATACAGGGCGTTGCAGTAAGTTTGCTAGTGCATCTGCAACAGGTTGTCCACCGGGTACGCATTTATTGGCCGCTTCGCCTTCTGCAATCGCTTTGGCGTAGGGTAAACAGCCATCACGGTGACCACATAAGCCACATTGAGTTTGAGGGAGTAGCGCATCAATATTTTGAATCAGAGCAATTTGCGAATTCATGGACAAACCAATGCCACTTTAAACAGCAGCAGAAAAACGGAAGATAAGGCTAGGGGGAAATTCTAGGTCGATGATTTTAGCACGATTTTTGCTTTTAGGCTTGTGCGCAAATTAAGAACAACAATTGCTAGCTTTTTGGGCAAAAATGCTCAAAACTATGAATTAATTTGTTACATTAACTTATGGGCTTAACACGCTAAAAAATAAGTTAAATTTATGAAAATACAAATGTTTTAAAGTTTTTTGAAAAAAACTATTGTAGATTGTTAACAAAAGATATTTAATATTTTGCGCCAAAATATATCATTGATTGAAATTTTGACCAATTTTGATCCATTTTCTGCTGAGGATTAAGCGTTGAAATACAACAGCCTTAACGAATTCCTAGATTACGTTAAAACACGTGATGCACATCAACCAGAGTTTCTACAAGCTGTAGAAGAAGTAATGACCAGCCTTTGGCCGTTCATTGAAAAGAACCCTCAATATGCAGCACATGGTTTGCTTGAGCGTTTGGTTGAGCCTGAGCGTGCAATTCAGTTCCGCGTTTCTTGGGTAGATGACCAAGGTCAAACCCACGTAAACCGTGCATTCCGTGTACAGTACAACTCAGCAATTGGTCCATTTAAAGGTGGTATGCGTTTCCACCCATCAGTGAACCTTTCAATTTTAAAATTCTTAGGTTTTGAACAAACCTTTAAAAATGCTTTGACCACATTGCCAATGGGCGGTGGTAAAGGTGGTTCAGACTTTGACCCTAAAGGTAAGTCTGAAGGCGAAATTATGCGTTTCTGCCAAGCCTTAATGATCGAGTTATATCGTCATTTAGGTTCTAACACGGATATTCCTGCGGGTGATATTGGTGTAGGCGGTCGTGAAGTGGGTTACATGGCGGGTATGATGAAGAAGCTCAGCAATGACACTTCATGTGTATTCACAGGTAAAGGCTTGTCTTTCGGTGGTTCTTTGGCGCGTCCAGAAGCTACAGGTTACGGTACTGTGTATTTCGCTGAGGAAATGCTCAAGACTCGTGGCGATTGCTTTAAAGATAAAGTCGTTGCGATTTCTGGTTCAGGCAACGTTGCACAATTTGCTGCAGACAAAGCAATGTACTTGGGTGCGAAAGTAGTTTCACTTTCTGACTCGAATGGTACTGTGTACGTGAAAGAAGGTTTCACGCCAGAATTACTTGCTGAAGTGATGGAACTTAAAAACGTAAAACGTGGTCGTATTTCTGAATTTGCGTCTAAGCACGGTTTTGAATACCTTGAAGGTCAACGTCCTTGGGGTATTAAATGTGATATCGCGCTTCCATGTGCGACTCAAAACGAACTTGATGCGAATGATGCAGCAGTGCTTCTTGCAAACGGCGTAATCTGTGTTGCTGAAGGTGCGAACATGCCTTCTACACTTGAAGCGGTTGAGAAATTCGTTGAAGCGAAAATTCTTTATGCGCCAGGTAAAGCATCTAACGCCGGTGGTGTAGCAACTTCTGGTCTGGAAATGTCTCAAAACGCATTGCGTTTAGGCTGGACTTTCGAAGAAGTTGATGAGCGCTTACACGCAATCATGAAAGAAATTCACCGCAACTGCGTAAAATTCGGTACGAAAGAAGACGGTACCGTGAACTATGTAGACGGCGCAAACATCGCTGGCTTCGTAAAAGTTGCTGATGCAATGCTTTCTCAAGGCGTATTCTAAGTCTGACTGAGTTTAAGCTTGAAAAAAAACCGAGGTGAATGCCTCGGTTTTTTTATATTGCGATTTTATCGTTATAGAGTGCCTTTGACTGCTTCACGCTCTACGGTCATGTCGAATACATAGGCATATTTAGACTGGTCAGCTGCCAGATTTTTAATTTCATAACGTTTTACCCGAATAATCTGACGCTCATTCGATGAATGCTGAAAACCTTCGATCTGATCGTAAAATAAAGTCCAGTCTTTATCGACCTGAGTCTTTAAGCCTTTTTCATCATATTTGATTTCTTTCACCTGTAAGCAGGTTTGCTGAGCTACACCCGTACAGGCTTTAGTCTGTGACGAAACTTCCAGGAAAATGGTTTCTGCCTGACCTTGGTATTTGGTTTCCGGTGTCATTTTTCCGGTAAAGACATATTTTTGACCATCAGCTGCAGTAATACTCAGTTTTGGCTGATTGGCATCATTTAGATCCAGACTAAACGGAATATTACGCTTTTGCAGAAGCTGGCTGATAAAACGTTCCTGTTCCATTAATGGTGCATCACATGCCATCATGGTGCCCATCATGTCACCCGTACTCAGGGTATTATCTTTAACAGTCCAGCTCGTGCCAAGGCCATTACAGCCAGAAGCTACACTTAGTCTGCCTCGTTGATCAAAGCTCAGAACAATCGGGCGTTGCAGCCCACGATCAAGTTCCCAGGTATAAGCGGGCAAAATTTGTGTAGGCGTTTTTAATGTGGTGGATAGAGTAGAAATAGCCGGATCTCCTGAAGTGGCAGGAAGATGTGAAGATTGACATGCAGTTAAAGCCAAAGGGAGCAGGGCAAGCGCAAAAATACTGAATTTCATTGGTTTATATTCTATGTGCTAAAGTTTCAACGTGATTATAATCAAGAGATTAACAAAAAATATGGATACAAATCGTAGCTTTTGCTAACAAAATGTATCCAAATTAAAAAGTCAGATTTTAAATAAGCGGAGCTATCGGTTAGTCAAAACGATAAATATCCATACCGAGTGAACCCATGCTAAAGCTGCTATGTACAATGTTAAATCGATCTCCCGTACCCATTGCAAAAAACAGCGGTGCAAAGTGTTCTAGGGTTGGGTGATTACGTGCTACATGTGGCAATTGTTGCCAATCTAGTACTGCATCATAATTGCGATGACTTAAATGCTGCACCACACGATTACGGAAACTAGATGCCCATTCAGGCACAGCCGCATTGGGTGTATTCCATGATAATTCACGTAAGTTATGGGTGATACTGCCTGAGCCAATCAGTAAAATTTGCTGTTCACGTAATGGCGCTAAACTTTGCCCAATGTGATAAATCTGTTCGGCGCTCATATTCATGGGCAAAGAAATGGTAATCACTGGAATATTGGCATCGGGATACATGTGTAGTAATGGCATCCATACGCCATGATCATGCGGGCGTGTGCTGTTGGCATGGGCAGCAAAGCCCGCATCAGCCAAACGCTGCAAAATATCTTCTGCCAGTTCAGGTAAGCCAGGTGCAGGGTAGCGCAGGGCGTACAAGGCTTCAGGAAAACCACGGAAGTCATGCCATGTTTCAGGGCGAATACCTGTGTTGACCTCCAGTGCATTACTTTCCCAATGCGCCGACATCACCACAATGGCTTGCGGTGTTGGCAAATTTTCACTTAAACGGCTGAGTGCAGGCCCGACCTGTTCAGGATTGAGTGCCAACATGGGCGAACCATGTGAGATAAATAAACTGGGTAATGTCTGTAAGTTCATGCCTAGATCCCTAAAGCCTGCTGTTCTACAGCATCGCAAAAAAGTGTGTATAGCGAAATGTACTTTTGTTCAACGCTATGTTGCAGCTTTGCAACGTCGTTTGAGTTAAAGATATTTTGATAACTCAACGTACAAATTGAATAAGTTGATTTAACCTGCACGATGATAAGGATGGTTGTGGTTGATGCTCATAGCGCGGTATAGCTGCTCAATCAGCATCACGCGAACTAAAGGGTGTGGCAAAGTTAGTTTGGATAATGACCAATGCCATGCTGCTGCTTTACGTACTGCTTCAGAGTGACCATCTGGTCCACCAATCGCAAGCACGACATCATTGCCTTCTAGCATCCAGCCTTTCATGGTTTCTGCAAGTTTTTCGGTGCTGAACTCTTTGCCGCCCACTTCCAAGGCAATTAACAGCTCATTGTTTTTCATGGCATTTAAAATGCTATCACCTTCAATTTGGCGATATTTTAGAATATCGGCCTCAGAATCATTTTTGCCACGTTTCGCCATTGGCAGTTCGACAATTTGAGTCTGCACAAAAGGCTGAATCCGTTTGAAATAATCTTCAAAACCAGTCAGCACCCAAGCAGGCATTTTTTGTCCAATGGTCAGAATGCGAATTTTCATAGGCGAGTTCATGTAGCGATCAATCAGAATCTCGCATTATAACCATGATTCAACACAAGCGCTGTGTAACGACACAATTTGCAATTGAATTTGCCAACAGGCTGTTGCTTTAATACTCAGCAATCTTATTGGTCTTTTTTGTCTTGGAATTATCAGCATGCGCGCGTTTCAAAGTCAGCAGTTATATTCATGGATATTGGGCGCGGGTATGGGATTGATGACCACTGCTACATTTGCTGTGCCTGAGGCTCAATGGGCAGAACCAAACAATTTGCAAGTCTATATGCAGCAAGTGATTGGGCAGCAGGGTTTGGGTAATTCCGAACAGTATCGTCATTATAAAAATGTGATTGAACTGAATCGGGTTTCGGCATGGATTCGGGAACAAATGCGAGTATTTGGAATTCCGTGTCAATTTCAAAATTATGTGGTCAATCAGCAAAGCTACCGCAATGTGGTGTGCAAATTGAATATCGGTGCTGCGCAAAAAACGATTTTTGGTGCGCATTACGATGTTTATGGGCAGCAGCAGGGGGCAAATGACAACGCTTCTGGCGTGGCAGGTGTAATCGAAACAGCACGAATTTTGGCGCAGGAAAAGAATAAACTTAGTCAAAATGTAGAATTTGTATTTTATACCTTGGCAGAGCCACCATTTTTTAAAACCGAGTCGATGGGCAGTTTTGTACATGCCAAATCTGTGCAGGCTGAAAAAGAAAAAATCCGTGCGGTGTATGTGCTGGATATGATTGGTTATTACGACAAAAACTTGGTGCAAAATTACCCAATCGGTTTAAAGTGGATTTACCCAAGTCATGGCAATTTTATTGCGGCATTGAGCAATATGCAGTCACGTGAAATGAGTGCAACCTATTGCAATGCGATGCAGCGTTTGAATCAATTGCAATGTGAGCGTGTGGTCGCACCGACTTTCGTCAAGGGCATGGATTTTTCAGATCATTTAAATTATTGGAAATATGATATTCCTGCCATTTTAATTACCGATACAGGCAGTTATCGCAGCACACTTCGCCATACCACAGGTGATACTTTAAAAACAGTAAATTTTGAAAAAATGGCACATGTCGTGAATGGCTTGGTTGCACAGATTTTATCACCTTGATGATTGATCGCAGCGCATAAAAAACGCAGCCCTGAATTGAAATAGGACTGCGGTTAAAAGGTCATCCACCTGGAGATATGGATGACCAGACCATGAAGCACACTTCAATCAAAAGCGTCTGATCAATTTATCGGTCTAAATAGACCAAACAAGAAACATACAGCGCGATGTATCTTAAATTTATATATGTGGATGGTTTGCCTATTTTTCAAGGAAATTGAATTAAAAACAGACTAACCATTTTAAAAATAATTAAAAAATTATTCAATTATTTTAAATCCAGAATCTAAATACAACAAAAGAGCACCGAAGTGCTCTTTTGAGATGTTCTATGCTTAAAGCAGAGTAACTTGCTTAATGACGTGCGGCTTTGCCTGCTGCTACTGGCTTCACAATCGGTGCCTTGGTTAAAGGCTTAGGCATACTGGTCAGTGCCAAAGGCAAGATTTCATCAATGCTTTTCACAGCCTTGATTTCCAAACCTTCTTTGACATTGTCTGGAATTTCAGACAAGTCACGCACGTTTTCCTCTGGGATAAATACCAGTTTGATACCACCACGATGTGCCGCAAGAAGTTTCTCTTTCAAGCCACCAATGCGCATTGCACGACCACGTAAGCTGGTTTCGCCTGTCATGGCAATATCAGGACGAATTGGAATATCTGTAAATGCAGATACCAATGCCGTAGTCAATGCCAAACCTGCAGATGGACCATCTTTAGGTGTTGCACCTTCTGGCAAGTGTACGTGTACATCGGTTTCGGCAAATACATTGGCTTCAATGCCTAAACTGTCGGCACGGGTACGCACAACGGTCATCGCGGCTTTGATTGACTCTTGCATCACATCACCCAATGAACCTGTGGTGATGAAATTACCTTTGCCTTTCATGGTTGCCACTTCAATGGTGAGTAATTCACCACCCACTGAAGTCCAAGCCAAGCCATTTACACGACCCACTTCGGCTTCTTCTTCTGCCATACCATAGTCAAATTTGTGTGGACCAAGGTAGTCAGGCAAGTTTTGTGAAGTCACATCTACCTGTAGGTTTTTGGCTTTTTTGCTGACTGCTTCTTTCACCACCTTACGGGCAATTTTTGACACTTCACGTTCCAGACTACGCACACCTGCTTCACGTGTATAGCGCTGCACAATGTCACGAATCGCTTCTTCATGAACCGTCAATTCTTTAGCACGCAAGCCATTATTTTTGATGGCTTTAGGGACAAGATAGCGTTCTGCAATATTCACTTTTTCATCTTCGGTATAACCCGGTAGACGAATTACTTCCATACGATCTAACAGAGCTTCTGGAATATTCATGCTGTTGGCAGTACAAATGAACATCACTTCAGACAAGTCTAAGTCTAGATCTAAATAGTGATCATTAAACTTGTTGTTTTGTGATGGATCAAGTACTTCTAACAAAGCAGATGCAGGGTCGCCACGGTAATCCTGTGCCATTTTGTCAATTTCATCGAGCAAGAACAGTGGGTTCTTCACACCAACTTTAGTCAATGACTGCACAATTTTACCCGGCATCGCACCAATATAGGTACGGCGGTGACCGCGAATTTCCGCTTCATCACGTACGCCGCCTAGCGCCATGCGCACGAACTCACGTCCAGTGGCTTTTGCAACCGATTCACCCAGTGAGGTTTTACCTACACCCGGAGGACCGACTAAGCACAGAATTGGACCTTTGAGTTTTTTCACGCGCGACTGCACAGCAAGGTATTCCACAATACGGTCTTTGACTTCATCTAAACCGTAATGGTCGGCATCTAAAATTTCTTGTGCTTTCGCCAAGTTAATGCTGACTTTGCTGGCTTTGTTCCATGGCGTATCTAAAATTACTTCCAGATAGTTACGTACCACAGCCGCTTCGCTAGATGCAGGTTGCATGGCTTTTAGCTTACGGAACTCAGCTTCTGCTTTTTTGCGGACATGTTCTGGCAAGTCTGCTTCGGCCAGACGTTTTTCAATTTCAGCGACATCATCTTCAGCACCGCCGTTCATATCGGACAGTTCGCGTTGAATGACTTTCATCTTCTCATTCAAGAAGTATTCACGCTGATTTTTTTCCATCTGGCGTTTAACAGAGTCATGCAAGGTTTGCTCAATCTGCTGTTCTTCAGACTGTTGCAATAAATAAGTCATTAACTCGGTCAAGTGAGCTTCAAACTCATCGTGCTCAAGGAATTTTTGTTTGACATCAATATTCAATGGCACACGGGTTGCAACAAAGAACAACAACTGCAATAAATCTTCAATTTTATTGGCAGCAGCAATCAGTTCACGTGCATTGCGTAATTTTGCTTCTGCATATTGCGCAAATAAGGCACGTAATTCTTGCAAACGTGTTGCTTGGGTATTTTCATCCATCGCAACAGTCATTGGGCTCAAGCTGTGTTCTGCAGTCAAATACGCGTCTTCATCAATAATTTTTTCGAGTTTGGCGCGGTATAAGCCTTCAATCAGCACTTTGATACAGTTTTCATCATTTTCGTGATTCACAACTTGCACAATCTTCGCGACAGTACCGTATTGATATAAATTGTCGTGATCAATTTCTTCTGTAAGCGAATCTTTTTGCGCAACTACAAATACTAGATTGTCACTGTTACGAGCCACATCAACTGCATTGATCGATTTTTCACGACCTACAAATAGCGCGATTTGCATGTGTGGATAAACCACAACATCACGTAGCGCTAAAAGCGGTAATACACTTGGAACCTGAGGCTCTAAGGTTTCTTGATTCATAATAATTTCAGACATGGGCACTCCTAATGAGTGACAACGGTGTTGCCATGTTTTTAATAGTGATGGGTATTTTTTAAAATACAAGGGCAGGTCAACACAAATTGTTTAAAAAGTAGCTAAATATGTGATTTTAAATTGATCTATTCAGTCAAAATGATCAATTTAGCGTTTCAAGGTGCGTTTAAACTGTAAAAAATATTGTGGAGTTAGTAAGGCATCTACAGGTTGATCCCAATTTTCACGTGGCAAGCGTGTATGAATTAGCTGAAAATCATGTGCAATCCCTAAGCGATAAGGATGCTGCGGGGCAGAGGCTAAAGTGCGGTCATAATAACCACCGCCCATTCCAATGCGGGTGCCATGCGTATCGCAAGCCAATAAGGGCATCAAGACTAAATCTAAATGGGAGATGTGTTTTCCGCGACTTGTTCTTGGTTCTTGCATCCCCAAACGATGATGGGCAAAGCGACGCTGACGATATTGTTGTGGGGTGATTTGTACCCACACCAAGTGTTGATTCATATTGCAAATCATGGGCAAATACACTTGTTTGCTATGCGCGAAGCAATATTCAATGATGCGGTGTGTATGAATTTCACCAAAAGCATGTAAATACATACCTACTTTTTTTGCGTACTGAAATTTTGGCAGTCGTATTAGCCGCTGCAAAACAGCTTGCTGTGCGTGTTGCTGTTGGGTGCGCGTGACCGCTCTGCGCTGTTGTCGAAGCTGTTTACGCAAGGTTTTAAGTTCCAACAACTGCATCTCGGCACATCCTTATATTCTTGAGTTTAAATGCTTGAATGGGTATGGGATTACTGTCATTTCAT
The DNA here is from genome assembly GCF_013417035.1 of Acinetobacter sp. YH16053. Lineage (NCBI taxonomy): Bacteria > Pseudomonadati > Pseudomonadota > Gammaproteobacteria > Moraxellales > Moraxellaceae > Acinetobacter > Acinetobacter sp. YH16053. The sequence continues at coordinate 106,379 of NZ_VPEP01000002.1, read as the reverse complement.
CGACAAAAACAAGCTTTTATCATACTTGGCATTTTAACAGGATGTGATGCTGTATTTCTGTTTATCTGAAACTTGACCTGCTATCGGATAGTCTAGCTCGAACCCTAGACGCAAAATTACAAAAACTCTTATGCTATTGCCCAATCAATGCCACGCCAACAATCTTCAAGATCGCTTCAAGATGGATTAGGCAGGCTTCAGTTAAAAACAACAAATATGTAAAAACACAAGCCAAAACAAAAACAACACTTTCATTTTGCTGTTCAGGGAGAACAAGAACATGAATTATTCCAACAAGGTGTTTAAACATCTACTTCAAGGCGTGCTGGCTTTAGGAAGTTGTGTCAGCGCACAAAGTTATGCAGATTCGACCTATTTACCGCAGCCACCGAATACCCAACAAGTCTTTTTTGTCGGCAATAACTGGGATGGCACAGTGACGGTGATTCACCCTTCACAAGACTTTGGCAAAGTGGGTGTGGTCAATATGATTCCTGACCGCAAAGAGCGTTTATTAGAAATTCATTTAAATCCAGTGAAATTGATTGCCTACACTTACATTCAACAAACTGCAGGTGAGGGCAATGACCAGTTGGTGGATGATATGTATTCCACGCCAGATGGACAGTCGATTGTGGCTTCACGTCCAAGTTTTGCCGATGTGGTATCCATCAACATTAAAACGGGCAAAATTAATTGGCGTACGCCAGTCGAAGGTTTCCGCGCAGACCACATGGCGGTTTCACCAGATGGACAACGTGTTGCTGTGTCGGCATCGTCAGGTAATGTGGTGCATGTTTTAGATATTCATACAGGTAAAGAATTGGGGCGTTTTGCAACAGGGGATAAGCCGCACGAAAATATTTACTTTGCAGGTGGAACGAAAATCTTAAACTCTGCGATTGGTAACGTAGAAACTTCGATGGATGCACAGTGGCAAGATTTTACCAAAGGTAAGCGCTTTATTACCATTGCCGATGCCAACAATTATAAAGTTCTGAAAAAAATTGATTTCCGACCTGCGTTAGATGCCTTTGGACGTAAAGATTTATCCAACTCAGTGCGTCCTATGGTGCTAAGTAAAGATGAAAGCAAACTTTATGCGCAGGTTTCATTTTTTAATGGTTTGGTGGAATACGACTTAAAAACCGATAAAGTCACGCGTATTGGACAATTACCGGGCAGCAGTACAATTCCAAAAGACCGCAGCAAATGGGTAAATGATTCACGTCATCATGGTTTATCCATCAGCGCAGATGGCGAAAAACTCTGTGTGGCAGGCACGATGGATGATTACGCGACCATTGTAGACCGTCAGAGTTTAAAAGCAGGCAAACTGATTCCTGCAGGTAAACCATATTGGGCAACCCGTAGCCCAGATGGAAAAAGCTGTGTGATTTCAGAAAGTGAAACCGATGTGGTAACGGTGATTGACTTTGCTACGGGAGAAAAAGTCCGCAGTGTGCCAGTGGGGAATCACCCACAGCGAGTGCGTTTGGGTTATGCACCAAGCGATTGGTCAACCCCTTAATCTAACCAATCAGGTAGCGTGAAGCATCTAAAAAAACTGAGCTTTTGCAGATTTTAGTGCATTGAATAAAGAGTGATTATCCAAAAAATCACTGATATGTCGTTGTCGCTAAAAATTGAAGATGCTTTGCGTTTGGAGCAAGCGCATGAAACATCCACGATGGCTCGGCATTGGTTTTTTTATTATTGCAGTCGCTGTATTGTTTGTAGTGGTCTATGTGTTTCAACCATCAGCACCCCCCGTAACAGAAACAGTGTCAGTTCGGTCGAATATAACGCCTCCAGCAATGAGCCCAAAATTGGCGCTACACGCTGAAGATACAGCACAAACGGCATTCTTTCCTATACAGACTGAGGTCAGGGAGCAGGAGTCTACTCAGGCAGCTTTAATTCAGCAGCGTGACCAATTGTACTGGGGTTTTGAGCAAATTAGTCTAGGTTTAAGTCAGGGGCAAAAACCTGATTTAAACCAAGTGCAGTCCATGCTTTTTCAGCAGGAACAGTTAGTGCAAGCAGGCGTTTTAAAACTGGAAGATGCTTTGGGTTATAGTCAGTTTTTAAAACAGATTTTGCCTGAAATTGCAGGGCAAATTGATTTGCATATTTCGCGTTTAAAGCGCTTGAACGTGGTGACAGGTTAAGCCACAGTAAGGTGTGAGTTGCTGTTATAAATACACGATGACGCCATTGTTGCAGTCAATAATGGCGTTATTTTTTTGTCTAAAAAATTCTTTTAATCCACATGTTTTTAAGCCGAATAGCGGCCACTTGAGCTGAATTTATCCATGATTCCTTTGATCAAGCGTTCAATTCATCTTAGAAGAAAGCACACGTATTTTACTGTATTAGACGAAAGTTGTATAAGGCTGTGCCGAATAAATTTGGTTTTTCCTTCCTTTTAAAAACTGCAGAAAAAACAAAGTTTAAATATTTCTTTGGCATATTTTTTATGCTGTATATAAAGACATACCTTCAGTAAAATTGGTATGACCATTCAAGATAAACAATCAGACCAATCTTGACTTTTTCTTGTCTAAAACTATCATTTGTACCTTATATTGAGGAAATTCTGATTTTAACCTCAATATTGGTCAGACCAAAATTAGAATTTTACCTCTATGCTTAGACCTATGTTTACGTTTGAGTGAGCATTTCAAGGAGATGACAATGCTTCAACATTGGCAACAGATCTACGATCCAATGGCAAATATTTGGATTTCGAGTCTTATTGCATTAATCCCGATTATCTTTTTCTTTCTGGCATTGGCTGTATTTCGCTTAAAAGGAAGTGTTGCGGGAACAATTACGGTGATTTTGGCGTTATTGGTGTCGTTATTTGCCTATGGCATGCCTGCACCAATGGCTTTTGCTTCATTGATCTATGGCTTTTTTTACGGTTTATGGCCAATCGCATGGATTATTATTGGCGCATTATTCTTATATAAAATCTCTGTAAAAACAGGGCAATTTAACATTATTCGCTCATCTATTCTTTCGATTACAGAAGATCAGCGTCTCCAGATGCTACTAGTGGGCTTCGCGTTTGGCACATTTTTAGAAGGTGCAGCGGGCTTTGGGGCGCCAGTGGCAATTACTGCAGCTTTATTGGTGGGTTTGGGCTTTAAGCCTTTATACGCTGCGGGTTTATGTCTGATTGTGAACACCGCACCTGTTGCGTTTGGCGCAATGGGGATTCCAATTATTGTGGCGAGTCAGGTTTCGGGTGTAGAAACCATGGAAATTAGCCAGATGGTTGGGCGTCAGTTGCCATTTATGGTGCCTATTGTGCTGTTCTGGATTATGGCAATTATGGATGGCTGGCGCGGTGTGAAAGAAACTTGGCCTGCAGTGTTGGTGGGTGGTGGTGCTTTTGCGATTGCACAATACTTGACCTCTAACTTTGTAGGGCCTGAGTTACCCGATATTACCGCTGCAATTGCCTCTTTGATTAGTTTAACGGTCTTATTTAAATTCTGGCAGCCAAAACACATTTTCCGTTTTAGCGATGCAGACACCAAAGTGGATGCCAACTTAGTTGCAGAACAACAGCAAAAATACAGCATGGGGCAGATTGTTAAAGCATGGTCACCTTTTGCAGTGTTAACGGTGATGGTCACCATTTGGAGTATTAAACCGTTTAAAGATTTATTTGCAAAAGATGGGGCAATGCATGACTGGGTAATTTCCATCAAAGTGCCATTTTTACATCAATTGGTGCAAAAAATGCCGCCTGTGGTTGCTGAAGTTAAAGACTACGATGCAATCTTTAAGTTCGATTGGCTGAGTGCAACAGGGACTGCAATTATGATTGCGGCTGTCATCACCATCATTTACTTAAAAATGAAACCACGTGAAGCGGTTAAAACTTTTGCAGAAACCATCAATGAGTTAAAAACACCAATTTATTCGATTGGGATGGTGTTGGCTTTTGCTTTTATTGCCAATTATTCAGGCATGTCTGCGACTTTAGCATTGGCTTTGTCACACACAGGCAATGCTTTCACATTCTTCTCGCCATTTTTAGGTTGGATTGGAGTGTTCTTGACAGGTTCAGATACATCAGCCAATGCCTTATTTGCTGCCTTGCAAGCCACAACTGCACAGCAAATTGGTGTACCAGAAGTCTTGTTGGTTGCTGCCAATACCAGTGGTGGAGTAACAGGCAAAATGATTTCACCACAATCGATTGCAATTGCCTGTGCGGCAGTGGGTTTAGTCGGAAAAGAATCGGATTTATTCCGCTTTACCGTGAAACACAGTATCACGTTCACCGTAATGATCGGTATTATTATCACTCTACAAGCTTATGTGTTCCCATGGATGATTCCATAACCACATGCACAAGAGGATAGCCGCATGAAAGTTTCCGACAAAGTTGTACAAGACCTGCGCACACTGGTTGAAAAAAATCAGATGCAAGTCGGAGACCGATTGCCTGCCGAAAGAAAGTTATGTGAACAACTCGGGGTTTCCCGTTCCTCTTTGCGTGAAGCCATTCAGCAATTGACCAGTCAGGGCATGCTGGTCAGCAAAGTTGGAGCGGGTACTTTTTTGCAACAGCTACCCACCAATTGGTCGCAATATCAAATTGTGCAGCCTTTAAGTAACCTGATTGATGAAGACCCTGCTTATCGTTTTGATGTGCAGGAAGCTCGAATGGTGCTTGAAGGTGGTACGGCATGGTATGCCGCACAGCGGGCAACTGCTGAGGATTTGAAAAACATCCGTGCCTGTTATGAGCAAATCGCCCATTTTCAAATTTTAGGTGATGACGATCAGGCAGCAATTGCCGATGCCAAGTTTCATTTGGCAATTGCCGAAGCATCGCACAATTTGGTGCTCATTCAAATGATGCGTGGCTTATTTGATTTGTTGCAATACAACGTAGTTTTGGGCAGACGCAAAGTCTATACCGAAGCCCACCGTTTCGATCAGTTGCACGATCAACACTTTCAAGTGATGGATGCAATTGAACGCCAGGATCCAGAAGCTGCCCGTTCGGCAGTGTGTGGACATATTGAATTTGTAGTTCAACAAGTACGCATGATAGACGAGGAAGATGCGCGTCGTCAGCGTGCGAGTCGATTAAACAGGATAGCGCCATGATTATTTCTTCTGCGAATGATTACCGCGAAGCAGCGAAACGCCGTTTACCGCCATTTTTATTTCACTATATTGATGGAGGTGCGTACGCGGAACAAACGCTGAAAAGAAATGTGGAAGACCTTTCACAGATTGCCTTGCGCCAACGTGTTTTGAATGACATGTCGGCTTTGAGTTTAGAAACCACCTTATTTAATGAAACCTTGTCAATGCCTGTGGCTTTGGCACCTGTGGGTTTAACGGGCATGTATGCGCGCCGTGGTGAAGTACAAGCCGCAGTTGCAGCTGACAAAAAAGGTATTCCGTTTACTTTATCTACCGTGTCGGTGTGCCCAATTGAAGAAGTGGTGCCTGCCATTTCACGCCCAATGTGGTTTCAATTATATGTATTACGTGACCGTGGTTTTATGCGCAATGCCTTGGAACGTGCCAAAGCAGCAGGCTGTTCAACCTTAGTCTTTACGGTAGATATGCCTGTGCCTGGCGCACGTTATCGTGATGCACATTCAGGCATGAGTGGGCCAAATGCGGCCATGCGCCGTTATATGCAAGCAGTGATGCATCCAAACTGGGCGTGGGATGTTGGCTTACTAGGTCGTCCGCATGACTTGGGCAATATCTCCAAATACTTGGGCAAGCCGACTGGACTGGAAGATTATATTGGTTGGTTGGGCAATAACTTTGATCCATCCATTTCATGGAAAGACCTAGAGTGGATTCGTGAATTTTGGGATGGCCCGATGGTGATTAAAGGCATTTTAGACCCTGAAGATGCCAAAGATGCAGTCCGCTTTGGTGCCGATGGTATTGTGGTATCGAATCACGGTGGGCGTCAGTTAGATGGTGTGCTCTCGACTGCACGTGCTTTACCGCCAATAGCCGATGCAGTAAAAGGAGATCTAAAAATTCTAGTGGATTCAGGTATTCGTAATGGCCTAGATGTGGTGCGCATGTTGGCGATGGGTGCGGATACTTGTATGCTCGGACGTGCCTTTATTTATGCACTAGGTGCAGCAGGTGGGGCGGGTGTGAGTAATTTACTCGAATTGATTGATAAAGAAATGCGAGTCGCAATGACCTTAACGGGTGCTAAAAACATTCAAGCGATTAACTCAGATTGCTTGGTACAACTTGAGCGTGAGCTGAAAGACTAATTTGCAAACATGGGCGATGAATCCATAACTTTAAAAGTTTGGCTTGATTGCTCAATTGTATTTTCTTCACCATTGGAATTCAGGACATGCACACCATGCCACAGACAAATTCATCAATAGCACAATTTGATGCAGCAGCGACACTCAAAAATTTGGTCGATATTGTGGGGAAAGCGCATGTATTGACCCATGAGTCGGATACCCGCTTATATCGTCAAGGGCGACGTTTTGGTGAGGGGCAGGTTTTTGCTGTAGTCACGCCAGGTTCGCTGTTGCAACAGTGGCAAGTGTTGCAAGTGGCAGTGGCGGCAGACTGTATCATTATTATGCAGGCCGCCAATACAGGACTGACTGGTGGTTCGACCCCTTTTGGTGATGATTATGACCGTCCTGTTATTCTGATTAATACTCAGCGTTTAAAAGGCATTCAGCTGATTAATAATGCCAAGCAAGTGATTTGTTTACCCGGCGCTACGTTGGATGCATTGGAACAGCAATTGGCACCACATCAACGTGAGCCACATTCAGTGATTGGTTCATCTTGTATTGGCGCTTCAGTTTTGGGTGGAATATGCAACAATTCAGGTGGTGCTTTGGTTAGACGTGGTCCTGCCTATACTGAGTTGGCCTTATATGCACAAGTCGATGCACTGGGCGAGTTGCAACTCATCAATCATTTGGGGGTGAATTTAGGGAACTCGCCAGAAGAAATTTTAACCAAACTTGAGCAACAACAATATCGCCCTGAAGATATTGAATATTCGGAACATTGTTGTGCTTCAGATCAGCGTTACGTGCATGATGTTGCCCAAGTCGATGCCGATACGCCTGCACGGTTTAATGCCGACCCGAGCCGTTTGTTTGAAGCTTCGGGTTCGGCAGGTAAAGTCTGTGTGTTTGCAGTGCGTTTGGATACGTTTGAGAAAATTCCGAGTCAGGTGTTTTATATCGGCAGCAATCAGCAGGATGATTTAACCGCGATTCGCCGTTTTTTATTACGTGATTTGCCGCGTGTACCGATTGCTGGCGAGTATATTCATCGAGATGCCTATGACATTGGTGCAGAATATGGCAAAGACAGCTTCTTGTTTATCGAGAAGTTTGGCACCAGTAAAGTACCTGCAGCTTTTGCCATGAAAGACAAAGTTGATGGTTTTCTAACCCGTTGGGGCATGCGTGGATTGTCGGATAAAGTTTTGCAAATGTTCACGAAACTACTGCCAAATCATTTACCAGAACGCATGAACCAATTTCGTGATTTGTATGAACATCATTTAATTTTGCGCATTGAGCAGCAAGATGTTGCGGCAGTACAGCAGTTTTTAATGGATTATTTTATCACGCGCAATTCCGGCAGTTTTTTTCTATGTAATGAAGATGAAGGCCGCAAGGCTTTTCTGCATCGCTTTGCAGTGGCAGGTGCTGCAATTCGTTATCGTGATACACATCGAAATGAAGTGGAAGACATTGTTGCTTTAGATATTGCGTTAAGACGTAATGATCAGCAATGGGTTGAAACCTTGCCCGAAGAGTTGGAGCAGGCGATTATACATAAGTTGTATTATGGTCATTTTTTATGTCATGTCTTTCATCAGGACTATATTATTAAAAAAGGCGTAGACCCGTTGGCGATGGAACATCAAATGTGGTCATTGCTTGATGCACGTGGGGCAGAGTATCCTGCAGAGCATAATGTTGGGCATTTATATGTGGCGAAGCCTGCCTTAAAGCAGCATTATCAAAAATTGGATCCGACCAATTGTTTTAATGTGGGCATTGGGCATAGCTCTAAATTAAAAGCTTGGCGTTAAATAAGGATGAAAACTGAGCAGTGAAACTGATTCTAAGGAAAGATGGATATGTTTAAGTTAGATAGCAAACTGCTACAGATTTTTTACTATGTATATAAATTAAAAAATGTGTCTGCAGCAGCAGATGCATTGGGCATGAGTCAGCCTGCGGTTAGTAACTGTTTAAATAAAATTCGTCAGCATTTTAATGACCCATTATTTTTAAGGGTTGGCAATGAAATGTTGCCTACAGAGTTGGCGAAACAGATTTTTTCACCGATTAGTGAAATTATTAATAAAATTGAAACGGTCAATAATTTTAAAGTCGATTTTGATCCGACACATTCCGATCAATTATTTACCTTGGCAATGACCGATGTTTCGCATTTGGTTTTATTGCCAAAACTGACCAAGTTTTTAAAAAAATATGCACCTTCAGTGCGGATTAAAATTCGTCCTATTACCCGTGAAACCAGTTATCAAATGGCAAATGGTGAAATTGATTTTGCGATTGGTTTTTTACCTGAGTTAGAGCAGGGTTTTTATCAGCAGCAATTATTTTTACAATATTATGTGGTGATTAGTCGTAAAGATCATCCACGTATTTGTGAAAAAAGTTTAGATGTTGAAGCTTATATTCGTGAATCGCATGTCGATGTAGATACCAGTATAGGTCACTACCATATTGAAAATGAATTAAGCAATCGTGGTTTAAGACGTAATATTCTAATGAGTATCCCAAGTTATTTAGGGGTCGGTTTAATTGTGCAAGAAACCGATATGATTGCGACAGTGCCTTATTATTTAAGTGAAGTATTATTGGCACGCGGGAATTTACAAGTAGTGAGTGCGCCTTTGAATTTTCCAACCTATCCTGTACGACAATATTGGCATACGTCTTGTCATCACCAAACCAGTCATCAGTGGTTAAGAAAAGTGATTTTTGATTTGTTTAGTCAGCATCCTTAATTAATCGTATTTAAAGTAAAATTTTTATAATTTTTTAAATTATCATTCGCTAATTCCCTCATCTTCAAAAGAGCAGGCTAGGCTGAGGGAGTTAGTGATTCTTTTTTATAAGGCAATAAAACTAAATTTCTGCCCACGATTTTGATTGCAGCTATACATTTTCATTTTTCCATTATAAATATCTAAACATTTGCCTGTATCTGCACTACGAATACGCTGACCATCGAGATACCATTTTTGGTTACTTTGTCCATTACAGGTATAAGCAATGACTTCAGCACCATCATGTTTCTGTTTTCCTGCTACATCTAGACATTTGCCTTGCACGGTAATACTTTGATCAGGATGGAAAATGAAATGCTGATTGGTTACATCATGACAATGTGAAGTCTGAATGGAACGTTAATTACTGCGACTAAAATCTACGCAGCGGCAATCATAGGTTTTAATTTTGAGTTTTTGTTGCCATGTTTGTGTAGGATAAGGCATAGGTGTAGGCACTTAAATGGTTTTTTGTGCAGGGTGTTCTAGAGGTGTACTGGGTGGAATTTGAGGTTGAATGACGATATTGGGAATCTGCCCCGATGCTGTTCCGTCAACCCCAATACATGCTGTTAAAAGTGAGCAATTGCTTAAATGCTTAAAGTGAAAAGTGTCTTAAACATAAGAGAAAACAATCTATTTATTAAGCGGATAGGGTAAATTTAAAGCATGGAGCAAATATTTAATTTTTGTAATTTTGTGTATAATTGATCCTAGAAGTTTATCTAATAGTCACGGTTTTCCAAAAAAAAATTAAGTAAAAAAAACGTCAAGTTGTCATTCTTTGTTGTTAGACGGTGCATTCTTGGGAGGTGTGTGGTAGAAGTTCTATTTTCAGGATATATTTCTGAATTGAGGTAGTGGTCAGCAACAAGGGAATTATCCAATTTGTGGAATTGAACACCAAAAATAGACAACTAAAACTCAACTGTATCGCTTTAAATTATGTGATTGAGTTATAAAGTTATGTGTTAAAGTTTGCGCTTGTCGCAGTTTTTTGAATTTTTTGGGGTTGGAGCTGTTGAAGCGTTTTTTACTAAGACTCGGATTAGATCTGCGTAAACTTATTTTAATTTCGACAATTTTAAGTGTATCCGGCTTATTTGTCGTAAGTGTATTTATTTTGAATTATGTAATTAAAGAACAATTAATTCAAAATTCACTTTCGATCAATGAAAAATATGCAGAAAAAATTGCGACCAGTTCCAATCAACACTTTGCAGATATGCTGCAAGAGTTGGATTATAGTGCACGTTTATTAGAAACAAATTTTTATAATACACAACTTAGAAAAGAAGAAGTACTACGCTTAAAAAATCAATCCAATAATTTTAATAGTATTCAATTGGTGGGGCAGAATAAACATATTTTGGCTTATGCACCCAAAACATTAAAGCTAAATTTTAATCATGCATATAGTAGTGTTGGTATTGTTGGATCTATTGAGAAAAAGAAAACTTATATTTCATCTCCATATTGGTCAATAACTAATAATTTAGTTGTCATGATGTCACAACCTATTTATGATAAAACACATCAATATTTAGGCATGATCAGTGGTACGATTTATTTACAACGGAAAAACTTATTAAATACAATGCTGAATACACAATATGACTATAAAAAAAGTTATATGTATGTGATTGATCAACATAACCGTATTATTTTTCATCCAGATAAAAATCGTATTGGTGAAAAAATTATTAACAATACGGGTTTAGACTATATTAATCATCATAAAAATGGCTCAATCCGTTTAAAAAATAGTTTAGGCATAGATAATTTGGCAGGTTTTGCACATATTCCAAGTGTCAATTGGATTGTGGTTTCTCAACAGCCCACTGATGATTTACTTGCACAAGCCAATACCTTGATTTTAAAAGTATCGGTTGGAATCTTTATTTTTTACTTATTTATTTTCTTATTGGTTTGGTATATCTCAAGCTTTATTTCTTCACCTTTGAACCGCTTGGCACGTATGGCAAGTATGCTGAATCAGGCTGAAATCCAAGATAAAATTAAAGAAGTTGATCCGTGGTATTTCGAGGTTTTAAAATTTAGAACCTCATTATTACTCAGTTCGGAAACCTTTAGTCATCGGATTGCGGAGTTAAAGCATCACGTCAATACTGATCCATTGACAGGTTTATATAACCGTCGTGGGATGCAATTATTTTTAAATGAGTTGGTCAAAACCCGAACTGAGTTTGCAGCATTGGCTATTGATATTGATTTCTTTAAGAAAGTTAATGATCACTATGGGCATGATCAAGGTGATGTGGTACTTAAAACGCTCGCGCAAATAATGCTAACTAATTTTAGGGATCATGATATTTGTTGCCGTTCTGGGGGCGAAGAGTTTTTAGTGCTGATGACGACTGCCGACCCAAGTGTGGCATATAAAGCTGCGGAGCGTTTAAGAACGACCATGCAACAAACCAATATTAATGGTATGGGTGAAATTACCATCTCAATTGGTATCGCATTTTGGTTTAAAGATGCAGAGGATATTTCTGAAGTGCTTAAACTTGCAGATAATAAATTGTATGAAGCCAAACATGCTGGGCGGAATTGCACAAAGTCTACGGCTACATGAGAATTTGGATAGATTCCTATTCAGCTAACACAGAGGCATGCGATGGAAAAAGATCAAGATCCAACGATTGTGGTTGAAGACAGTCCTGAACAAGAAAAATATGAACTTCTGAAAGAAAAGCTGAAATACAAACAAGCGGAGCGCGAAAACTCTAAAAAGATTGACCATAAACAAGTACGGCTGAATATTCAGGCCGATGCCTTGCCAAGCAAAACCTTTTTTATAATGAATGCTTTGGCAGCTATTATTGCAGGCTATGGTTTATTGTCTAATTCAGCTGCAGTGGTGATTGGTGCAATGCTGGTTGCGATGATGCTTGGTCCTATTTCAGGTATGGCTTTAGCATTTATTGATAATCGATGGTTGTTTTTTAAAACAGCATTTAAAACCTTAGTTTTAGGTGTGTCGATGATTGTCAGTATTGGCATCATTTTAGGTCTTATCAATATTAACTTACCTATCACCCATGAAATTCTGTCTAGAACTCAGCCTACCATTATGGATTTAATGATTGCACTTGCGGGTGGTGCAGCAGGGGCATTTGCAGCCGTTTCACCACGTCTGTCTGTGGCTGTTGTTGGCGTTGCAGTTGCGACTGCTTTGGTACCGCCGCTGGTTGCAAGTGGCATATTAATTGCGCATCTGGAATGGAAACATGCAGCAAATGCTCTGCTGTTGGCACTGACCAATATTGTTGCTATTCAAATTAGTTCTTCACTGGTGTTATGGGCAGCTGGTTTTAGACGCGGTTCAGATGAAGAAGTAAATAGCACAGTAATTGAATTTATTAAAAGAAATATCGTGAGTCTTTTAGTACTTTTTGCGCTGGGTATCTATTTAAGCTTTAACTTTATGATGATGTTAAATAAACAGATGTATGAACATCAGGTAGAAAGCTTGATTGAAAGTCAATTTAATCAACATAATAATTTGATTGATACGGTGCAGTTTGATCGGCGTAAAGAGATGACTTTAATTCGCGTAGTCTTGCGTGGAGATATAGCGCCAAAACCTCAACAGATTTCTGCATTGAATCAAAAATTAGCACAAGACCCACGTGGAAAACCAAGTGTGGTTCAAGTGCGCTTTATTCCTGTGCAAATTATTCAAGCCAAAGAAAGTCCTGATTTTGATATTAAGCAAGTTGAAGCCGAGCAATTGATACAACCTTAGATTCAACAATAAGAAATTGATGGTATTTACAGCTTACTTTAGATGGAGTCTTATTATTCAATAGGGCACTCATAATGTTACATATTACACCGATTTAATTTAATAGTCTCAAAAGGTTATAGTTAAGCCAATTTTAAGCTAAATCACTTAACATCGGATTTATTTCAAATCAGATTCACTATGCTTCCACGCTCTCCTTACAAAGGCACTTCTGGTTTACAACGGATTTTGAATGCCACAGGCTATTCTTTGGCAGGCTTTAAAGCCGCCTTTCAAAATGAAGCGGCATTTCGGCAAATCATTCTGATTAATTTACTGCTGATCCCGCTCAGTTTTTTCATGCCTGTCAGTCGTGTTGAACAAGTGCTCATGATTGTGGTGTGTTTACTTGCCATCATTGTCGAACTGATTAACTCTGCTATTGAAGCCGTGGTCGATCGTGTTTCGATGGAGCAACACCCCTTGTCTAAAAATGCCAAAGATATGGGCAGTGCAGCGCAATTTGTTGCTTTGGCAATTATCACATTGACTTGGGGCGCATGCCTGATTCCTGCTTAATCCTTCAAAAAGCATAAGACAGACTTTAAAATAGATAGTGAGTTGAGTAATCCTCATGCGGCATCAGCATTCAAAATTTTTACTTCTTCAAGCAATTTTACTCCTTCTGAGTTTGCTGATATTGCTCAATTTTTTTAGCGTTGCAGGCACGCTAGATTTACACCTAATTCAACCTTTTATAGATGCACATGCAGAATTTCCATTGCGACAAAATTGGGCATTGGCTGAATTAAATCATCGTTATGTCAAATATATCCTGATTGCAGTATATCTGAGCTATTTGCTGGCTTGGTTGCTGTCTTTCAAATTTCAAAAATTACGTGCTCGTCGTTGGGAGTTTGGCTATTTCTTTTGGATGGTGGTGATTTCGACCAGTGTGATTGCAATACTTAAATCACAGTCGGCACATGCTTGCCCGTGGGATATGAGCATTGCCACAGCGCATGGCGTTTGGTGGGATTTAAGTGCAACGGCAGGGCATTGTTTTCCAGGGGGGCATGCCTCAAGTGGTTTTGCTTTATTGGTAGGATATTTTGTTTATCGGGCTGCTCAACCTAAACGTGCTTATTTTTTCTTGATTGCGGCTTGCATTTTAGGCATGGGGATGGGCTGGGCGCAAATGATGCGCGGGGCACATTTTTTTAGTCATAATCTTTGGACAGGCTGGATTACTTGGTGTTTGAACGTAGTCGCTTATGCGTTCTTGGCGCATAAATTGCCACAATCAAAATCTAAATTAAAACCCGATCTTAACGCATCGGAAATTTAACCTGCACACATAAACCACCTAAACTGGCACTTTTAGAAAACTCTAAACTTGCACCTAAGCGTTGGGTGGCTTTATCTACAATAGATAAACCTAAACCGCTGCCAATTTCTGCATGGTTGTGAATACGGTAAAAACGCTGTCGAATTTGATTGAATAGTGCGGGGTCAATGCCTGCACCACTGTCTTCAATTTGCAAAATTGCATGTTGTTCTTGCTGAAAAATAGTCACATTGATCACGCCTTGTTTGGGCGTATATTTAATCGCATTATCAATTAAATTATAAATAATGGAATGCAAAGCAGAACTTTGCCCATGAATATTCAACTCTTGGCGTTGTTCGACACCTAAATCAATATCTTTTTGCAATGCCAATTGAATAAGTTGTTCCACACAGGCAATGGTCATTTGATTTAAAGATAGGGTTTGATCGTTTTCAATTAGACTATCTGAGGCATCTTGCTTGGCTAAGCTTAATAACTGATTGACTAAATGCTGTAAACGCAAAACCCCTTGGCTTAAATTATTGAGGGCATCACTATGTGGAAATTGCTGCAATAAAATTTGTACTTGTAAATTGAGTGCAGTGAGTGGGGTACGTAATTCATGTGCAGCATCGGCAACGAACTGGCGCTGTTCCTGCTGTGCGGCAGAAATTCGCGTAAATAACTGATTCATTTCCTGAATCGTGGGTGCAAGCTCGACAGGATAATCCAACATGTGAATCGGGCTGAGATCCTGCGCTTTACGACGTGCCAATTCGCTTTTAAAGTTATTTAGTGGTTGAAAATTATGACGAATCAGCCAACCCAAAGCCAAAAGGGCAAAGGGTAAAAATATTGCATAGGGAATAAACATATTTGCCGCTAATTCTAAAGCTAAATATTGGCGCACAGAGTTTTGCTGGCTAATTTGAATCTGTAGGGTTTCTTGCGGCAAAATATAGGTATGCCACAGTCCAACTTCGGTTTGATGATTATAAAACCCTGGTTTTTCTACGGGTTGTAGCAACACATCTTGAGGGTGTAATTGTGTTGTAGCATCGTCATATGACCAAATATCGACAAATAAGTCTTCTTCGCTATATCTCTGATTTAAATCGATTTGGCTCTGTGTAGGTTCAGGATGGTTCGCTGCAATGCGTTCTGCCAAACTTTGCATTTGTGCATCTAAAATTTCATTCATTTCTTCTAGGGCAATTCGATACGCTGCAAATACCAAAACGCAGCCCAACATGACACTAAAGATAGAAACATAAACAATCAGACGTTTTTGCAAAGAGTAGGATTGCATTAAATTTGCCCTAAACGGTAGCCCAAACCACGAATGGTACGAATAAAGTCCTTGCCAAGTTTGGCGCGTAAATGGTGAATATAGACTTCAATGGTGTTGCTGCTGACTTCACTGTCAAAATCATATAATTTATCTTCTAAATTACTTTTAGAGAAAATTTTATTAGGGTGGCTGACCAAAGCCATTAAAATTGCCCATTCACGATTCGACAATTCGATATATTCACCTTTGAATTTTGCCAAATGTTGTTCGGTATCTAAGACTAAATCGCCATAACTTAAAATATGTGCGGTATCGTTTACAGGATTTTGTGCGCCGCTACGTCTGAGCAGGGCATAAATTCGCGCCAGTAATTCATCAAATTCATAGGGTTTAATTAAATAATCATCTGCACCCTGATTTAAACCATCCACCCGTTGTTGCAATTGATCACGCGCAGAAATAATCAGCACGGGCAATTGTGGATGTAACTGGCGAATGTTTTTTAATACCTGCATGCCGTCCATCATGGGTAAGCCTAAGTCCAGCAACACCAACTGGATATCTTGCTGCTGTAATTGCTTTAAGCCATCAATCCCGTTGTTCACCCAAGTAACATCAAATTGCTGTAACTTGAGCAAGGTTTGGGTCGATTCGGCAATCATAAAATCGTCTTCAATGATTAATATTTTAGGCATGTGATGACTCGTGCTGCGGTTGAGTGGTAGATGGGGCAGAACATTGATTCAGCATATCATTTTTCGGATCAATCACTTGGCTTTTTACATCTAGTAAGCTCAATAAACTTGGGAAAAGATTGTCCTGACTCAATGCTGCTTGGCGTTGTGCTTTTAAGCAATTCACTTGCGCGGAATTTTGTTGTTGCCAAGCTTCTGAAAACCACATCAGCATCGGTACATGAGTTTGTTGAGTCGGTGCCATAGAATACGGTGCGCCGTGTAAATATAAACCATGCTCGCCTGTCGATTCACCATGATCAGATAAATACCAAAAACCAGTTTGATAGTGTTTTTGTTGCTCTAAAGTTTGAATCAACTGACTTAAAACATGGTCGGTATAGACAATCGAGTTGTCATAGGTATTGCGTAAGGCATCGGCACTGCAACCCTGAATCGCATTGCTGTTACACGTCGGTTGGAAGGGTTGATAAGCTACGGTTGAGCGTTTGAAATAAGCAGGTCCATGACTGCCCATTTGGTGCAAGATAATTAAATGTGAACGTCTGTCTTTCGGGTCAAGCTGAGCAAGATAAGCCTGTAAACTGTCCACTAAAATTTCATCTAAACATTCACCGCTAGCATCACACCATTTTTGTTTTAGCGCTGCAGGAATTTGATATTACTGCACCCGATCACAGGCACCTTTACAGCCTGAATTGTTATCAATCCAAGTGACTTGATAACCTGCACGCTGAGCAATATCCAGTAATCCTTCACGGTGACTTGCCAGTTGTTCATCATAATTTTGGCGTGGCATCCCCGAGAACATGCACGGCACAGAAACAGCCGTGGCTGTACCACAAGAGCTGACTTGAGTGAAATTAATCACAGGCAGCTTAGAGAGTTCAGGGTTGGTTTTTTTTGCGTAGCCATTCAGCGAGAAGCTTTCGGCACGTGCAGTTTCACCAACCACCAACAGCATAATTTTGGGTGCTGTGCCTGTTTGCGCACGTTGAATTAAATGTGCATCTTCACCATAGCGCAGCAGCGGCAAATTCTGTTTGGGTGCTTTCTTTTTATAATACGATAGACTAGAGGCAATCGCATTTTGTGGAGAAAGCATGCCTTTTAAATCACGATGTTCACGGAAGATTGCAGCATAATCCACATAAAAACAGAACAATAAACCTAAAATCAGCACAATCGAAACCACACTGCCTAAGGTCTTTTGCAGTAATTGACGGGCAAAATGAGTCGGCTGAATTTTAACAGACCACACCAAGACCAATGGCAGTAGCACAAACAGCACACTCCAAACCACCAAGCGCACTGACCAAAGATCACGTACTTCACGTACATCGGTTTGCAGCATATTTTGAATTTGGTCTGCGGTAATCACCACACCTAAACTATTGACAAAATAAGCGCTGAATCCACCGACTACAATCAAAATACTTGCTAATATTTTGGCATTCCAACGCCAGTTCAGCCATTGCAGCAATAGGTTATACGCCGATATGATCACGATCACGGTTGCGCTCAATAAGCCTATGGCTTTAATGCCCTGATAAGGCGTGAATTGTTGAATTTTCGCATAAAATCCATAGTTCAACACCAAGCCTAACCATAAGGCAAGCAGCAGATTGAAATAGAATAATGAAATTGGTTTTTGCCAAAAGCGCAGTCGGGCAAAGAAAGACGGAGCAAGTGGTGATTCGGGCTGCTTAGACATTGTCAATGATTCAAAAGACTTTAAGATGCTTTAGTTTAAAATTTGAAACTTAAAACTGACTTAAAATTGTGGGCTGAATCTGTTGTAGTTTTATTTGATTAACTTTGAAGATAGAAGTTTTAGAGATATAAACTTTGCATGGATAAGCTGTTCATTCATGTTATTTCTGAAGCTTGCCCTATCTCTGAATATATTTTTATCCAAAGATAGGGCAGAGATTTACACTGAATTTCCTAGATTTTTTAAGCCACAGCGACATGGAACATTGAACCAATCCACGCACTGAATACCATGGCGACAATACCCCAGATCATGACACGCAATGCACCTTTCCACATACTTGCGCCACCGACATAGCTGGCAAGCGCACCCATAACCCCTAGACTGATTACACCAACCAACATTACGCCTTTGTCTAACAGATGTTCAGGTAAGAGTAAAATAGACACCAACGGGAATAATGAACCTATGGTAAATGCCAATGCCGAAGAAAATGCTGCGGTAAAGGGTCGCGCTGCGGTGTGTTCTAAAATACCAATTTCATCACGGGCATGGGCATCTAAAGCATTGTGAGCAGTCAATTGTATGGCCACTTGTTCTGCCAATTTGGCATCTAAACCGCGAATCATATAAATATTGGTGAGCTCTTTTAGCTCATGCTCTGGGTTGAGTTTTAATTCACGTGCTTCCATCGCAAGGTCATTTTTTTCAATGTCTTGTTGAGATTTCACCGAAATATATTCACCCGCTGCCATAGAAGCAGCGCCCGAAATTAAGCCTGCAATACAGGTAATTAACAATGTTTGAGAAGATGCACCACTGGCTGCCATCCCCACGACCAAACTGGTCACAGAAATGATCCCATCGTTCGCACCCAATACTGCAGCACGTAACCATCCAGACCGTTCAATATAGTGTTTTTCGAGGTGGTAAGAATGTGGCATAGATCAAACTCTCTTGTTATTCAATTTTCGTTTATTGATGTGTGATATAGCATAAATCATTCTAAAAAAATTATCGGCTAAATAGGTGCTTTATTTCAGAAAAAGATGTTTTGTACAAAGCCAATGACCATGGGTAAAGAAAGACGGAATAATGATTTCATCATTAAGCAGCACTGGATGGCTGTTTTGGAGTAGGTTTGGGTTATCCCTTGTTTGCCTTTTGATGGAGCGTAGCATTACGCAGCAGGCTCAAACCAAAAGGCAATATTTTCGCGAAGAATGAGTGCTCGGTAATAGGAAGACCAATGGGTTGTCGGATAAATTTAAGGTTTAGGCTTATTCGTTTGGAAATTATATTGTGGAATAAGCCTTAGAGATAGTTTGTGCACCAAAGCCATTTAAAATTAAATGTTGGGTTGAATTCTCACTTGCCCAATTCAATATTCTTCAAAATCACACAATCTGCCTGTTCATCGCCAGAGCAATGGTCTGCAGAACTTTGTAGCCAATTCGCCATTTCCTGTAATTGCGTAATCTTCTGTTTTAAGGTTTCAATATGTTTAAGCGTGAGTTGCTTCACTTCTGCACTTTGTCGGTCAGCATTTTTCCATAAACCTAGCAATTCTTTCATTTGCTCAGAAGAAAACCCCAAATCCCGTGCATGCTTAATAAAAGACAAAGTTTTTAAATCTTGCTCAGAATAAATCCGATAACCCGAAGCAGAGCGTTTGGCGGTATCCAGTAAACCAATTTGCTCATAATAACGAATCATTTTGCTGGAAATACCCGATAGCTTAGAGGCTTGACCAATATTCATGTGACTTCTCTCATAAAAAGGGCGTAGAGCAATCTTCTAAACCCTTTTGTATGTTGCATTTAAATCTGTGCTGCTTGGAAATATTTTAAACGGAGCGCATTACCCAATACAAACACTGAAGATAATGCCATCGCGCCCGCAGCAAAAATAGGCGAGAGCAAAATACCTGCAAACGGGTATAGCACGCCTGCAGCAATTGGAATCAAGGCAATATTATAAATAAATGCCCAAAACAGATTTTGACGAATATTGCGGATAGTGGCTTTACTCAAAGCAATTGCATTGGGCACACCTTGTAAATTGCCCGACATCAATACAACTTCGGCTGCTTCAATCGCAACATCTGTACCTGTACCAATCGCAATTCCAACATCGGCTTGTGCCAAAGCAGGGGCATCATTAATACCATCACCCACAAAAGCCACACGTCCAAATTGCTGTTGTAATTCACGTATAACATCGACCTTGCCTTCAGGTAAAACCTCGGCCACCACATGATCAATCTGTAAACGTGCAGCAATTGCCTGAGCCGTATGTCGGTTATCTCCCGTAATCATCGCCACTTTTAAACCCAGTTGATGCAACGCTGCAATAGCAGCAAAAGTCGTGTCTTTAATTGGGTCTGCAACGGCAACAATGGCTGCCAGTTGTTGATCAATCGCCATATAAATTGGTGTTTTGCCTTCTTGTCCTAAACGTGCAGCTTCTGCATTAAAAGCGCTAACATCTAGCCCAATTTGTTGCATATAACGGTCTGCACCAATCTGAATACGTTGACCATTCACCAGTGCTTCAATACCTGAACCTGTGATGCTGTCAAATTCGGTAACAGGCAGTAAACTGACTTGCTTTTCTGTTGCAGCTTGCACAATCGCCAATGCAATGGGATGCTCAGATTTCGCTTCTACCGATGCTAAAAGTACAAAGACCTGATCTGCATCAAAACCCGATTGCACATGAAAATCGGTTAATGTCGGTTTGCCTTCGGTGAGCGTTCCTGTTTTATCCACCGCGACCACTTTAACATCTTGAAAAAGCTGCAAAGCTTCGCCTTTACGAAACAGCACGCCCATTTCTGCGCCACGACCTGTTCCCACCATAATTGAAGTCGGTGTGGCTAAACCCATCGCACATGGGCAGGCAATAATTAGAACAGCGACTGCATTGACTAAACCAAAGGTTAGGGTAGGTTCTGGGCCAAAAATAAACCACACAATAAAAGTAAGTGCAGCCAATAACATCACGGCAGGTACAAACCACATGGTCACTTTATCCACCAAGGCTTGAATAGGTAATTTAGAGCCTTGCGCTTGTTCGACCATACGAATAATTTGCGCCAACACCGAAGCTTCACCAATGGCAGTAGCACGAATATTTAGTGTGCCATTTTGGTTGATGGTACCGCCTACAACTTGATTGCCCACTTGTTTTGCCACAGGAACAGGTTCACCTGTAATCATCGATTCATCTATATAACTATGACCTTCGACTACTTCACCATCTACAGGAATACGTTCACCCGGGCGGATTTCGACAATGGTAATGGAACTGACTTCTGCCACAGGTACTTCAATGATTTGACCATCTCGATGAATACGCGCAGTTTTGGCTTGCATACCAATTAAATGCTGAATGGCTTGTGAAGTGCGACCTTTGGCTTTGGCTTCGAAATAGCGCCCTAGCAAAATTAAACTGACAATCACTGCCGCAGCTTCATAATAAACATGCACTGTGCCTTCTGGTAAAAGCTGTGGCATAAATGTCGCTACCAATGAAAAACTGTATGCAGCCAAAGTTCCCACAGCCACCAAAGAGTTCATATCAGGCGCAAAACGTAACAGCGCTGGAATCCCTTTTTGATAAAAACGACGTCCTGGTAACAGCAGCACCAATGTGGTTAAAGCAAATTGAATCAACCAACTTTGTTGTTGCCCAATATTGTGCATCACCCACATGTGAAAGGCGGGAATCATGTGTGAGCCCATTTCCAGAATAAATACAGGCAAGGCTAAAATCAGTGAAATTACTAAATCACGTTTCAGTTGTTGCTGTTCCAGATTCTTTTTATCGTGTTGTTCGTTAGAGTCGTGTTGCAGCAGTTTGGCGTCATAACCTGCTTTTTGAATCGCTCGAATCAGGTCTTGGCTAGAAACTGTGGCATTCGGTTGAATCCATGCGCGTTCAGTCGCCAAATTGACATTGGCTTGTTCTACACCAGACACTTTCTTTAAGGCTTTTTCGACACGTGCTACACACGAGGCACAGGTCATGCCATCAATAGACAGTTCTATTGGTTGAATGGCAGCTACATCAAAACCTGCACGTTGCACTGCCTTAATGAGCAGTGCACGGTCTAAAGGTTGCGATGCGTGAATCAGTGCTTTTTCTGTTGCAAGATTCACTTCAGCTTTTTCTACACCATCGACTTTTTTTAAGGCTTTTTCGACACGCCCGACACATGAGGCACAGGTCATGCCTTCTATAGACAAAGTTTCCTGATAGGGAGAGGCATTTGGGTGTTTTGCGTCCATGGTCGTCTCTATAATTTGGAGGATGTGTTTAGCATATAGATTGACACGATGGTAAGGTCAAGTAAATTTTAACCCAAAATAGGCTTGACCTTGCCAGCATGGTAAGCTTTAAACTACAGTTCAACAAAGGCAGAAGTGTGGAGTTCGCAATGAAACTATTGATTGAAAATATGACTTGTGGCGGTTGTGCACGTGGTGTCACGGCAACCATTCAAGATGTTGATCCTGCTGCAAAAGTTGAAGTCGATTTAGCGACTAAAATTGTGACCGTGGAAAGCACTGCAACTGTAGATCAAATTACGGCTGCATTGGCAGAAGATGATTTTCCTGCACAAGTTCAATAAAACTGCATCATCTAAGAAGCTCCAATGTGTGAGCTTATCGTAAGGTCAATTGGTCAACTGACGAATTGACCTATTTTTTTGCCTGCCGATTTTTTCTCGTTGTTTTTTGATGTGACCAACTGAATACATTTTGATCACGAAGATGCTAAACCAAGCCAATCAGAAGCTGAGATTTTCTAACTTCAAGCTGAGTTTCATTCATTCAGGGCTGAAATCTGCTGAATGAACTATGTGCTGTCCTCTAAAATATACTCTTCAATATTTATCGGAATAAAAATATTTTTTGGTTTTAACTTGTTGTTATTGAAATATTTATTTTAATTTTTAAATTTAAGGGATAACAGAAAAACCATCATTTTTAGATGTTTTGCTGCATATTTTAAATTAAGGTGAATAAAATTCACTTTGGACTGAGGTTAAATCATTTTTATTCACTTTGTCGTTCCAGTATAAATACCCTCATTCAGAAATTTTAACTTTGTAAATTTGGGTAGTAGATCATCATGACAAAGCCATTCACCTGTTCAATTAAACGTATTCGTTTTGACGAAAACTATGAACCTGCTAACAACACGCGTTTAACCACCAATTTTGCAAATTTGGCGCGTGGTGAAAGCCGTCAGGAAAATTTACGCAGAACTTTAGCGATGATCAATAATCGTTTTAACTCGCTCGCATCTTGCGATAACCCGAAAGGTGATCGTTATTCGCTTGAAATTGACATCATTTCTGCAGAAATTGATATTGAAGGAAACGGCAAAACTTTCCCATTCATTGAAATGCTAAAAAGTACGATCACAGATCATCAAACAAATGAACGCATTGAAGGCATGATTGGTAACAGTTTTTCTTCTTATGTCCGCGATTATGACTTTAGTGTGGTATTGCGTGCATTCGGCTGCAAAGCAAATGAAAAGCCTGAAAGTTTTGGCGATTTGCACGGTAAGCTTTATCAGCATTTGGTCAGTTCAGCAGTGTTCCAAGCTGAGTTTCAAAAACAACCTGTGATTTGCCTGAGCGTATCAACCACAAAAACTTATTATCGTACGACCAATGTGCATCCTGTCTTAGGCACAGAATATAAAAATGATGAATACTCACGTACCGATGACTACTTTGAAAAAATGGGTTTAACTGTGCGTTACTTCAAACCTGAAAATAGCAATGCACCGCTTGCGTTCTATTTTTCTGGTGATTTACTGCGTGATTACACAGATTTTGAGTTGATCAGTGCCATCAGTACTATGGAAAGTTTCCAGAAAATTTATCGTCCTGAAATTTATAACACCAACTCACCTGCAGGCGAGGTCTATCAGCCAAGTTTGAATTATCAGGATTATTCATTAACCCAAGTTGTATATGACCGTGTTGAGCGAGGTCAGTTGGCAGTCAAGCAGGGCAAATGGACTGAAGAAAACTTTATCAAACCTTATCAAGACATTCTTGAACAATGGGCTGCCAAATTCGTACCGCCGCATGCTACCAATCAAGAACGTGTTGCTTAACTTAAAATTTAGATAGAAGATTCAAAATGGCTATTTTATTACCGACTTCAACGGCTGGCAGCTTACCTAAACCTTCGTGGTTGGCAGAACCTGAAAAGCTTTGGTCAGCTTGGAAATTAACAGGGCAAGAATTACTGGACGCAAAACAAGATGCGCTACGTCTATCACTGCATGAACAACAGCAAGCAGGGATTGATATTGTGAGTGATGGGGAGCAAACCCGTCAGCATTTTGTCACCACCTTTATTGAACACCTTGAAGGTGTCGATTTCGAGAAACGTGAAACAGTCAAAATTCGTGATCGTTATGATGCCAGTGTCCCTTCTGTGGTGGGTGCAGTTTCTCGTCAAAAACCAGTCTTTGTTGAAGATGCCAAATTCCTGCGTTCACTGACAGATCAACCCATCAAATGGGCGTTGCCTGGTCCTATGACCATGATTGATACTTTATACGATGCGCACTACAAGAGCCGTGAAAAACTGGCGTGGGAATTTGCCAAAATCCTGAATCAGGAAGCGCGTGAACTTGAAGCAGCAGGCGTGGATATCATCCAGTTTGATGAACCTGCGTTTAATGTGTTTTTTGATGAGGTGAATGACTGGGGCGTGGCAACATTAGAGCGCGCGTTAGAAGGTTTGAAATGTGAAACAGCCGTGCATATTTGCTATGGCTATGGCATTAAAGCCAATACCGATTGGAAAAAAACACTCGGCTCAGAATGGCGTCAATACGAAGCAGTTTTCCCAAAACTACAGCAGTCTAATTTGGATATTATCTCACTGGAATGTCACAACTCACGTGTTCCGATGGATTTGCTTGAACTTATCCGTGGTAAAAAGGTGATGGTGGGTGCGATTGATGTCGCAACGAATACGATTGAAACAGCCGATGAAGTTGCAGATACATTGCGCAAAGCATTGCAATTTGTCGATGCTGACAAGTTGTACCCATCGACTAACTGTGGAATGGCACCATTGAGTCGTCAGGTTGCACGAGGCAAGTTACAGGCTTTGGCTGCTGGTACGAAGATTATTCGCCAAGAATTATCTAGTTAAGCGTTCGATCAGGCGAAGTGAATTCAAGCCAAGTGAATTTAAGTTAAGTGAATCAGGGATGCTTTTTCAGGCAAAAAGCATCCTTTGAACTTTCTAAAAAAGTTGAGTGTTGGAATACGGTGATGGTTAAAGCAACAGACTTCAAAAATGCAATGTCTTTCTTATCAAGTGCAGTCAATGTAGTGACGACAATGGGAGATGCAGGACGTCATGGTTTTACTGCATCTGCGGTATGTAGCGTGACAGATACACCGCCAACATTATTGGTGTGTATGAATAAATCATCGCGTTCACATCTCAGTTTTTTAGAGAATAAAGTGCTGTGTGTGAATGTGCTAAATGCAGAACAAGAACATCTTTCCAATGCATTTGCCTCATCAAAATTGAGTTCCGATGAGCGTTTTAAGCAGGCTGAATGGGCTGCTTTGGAAACGGGCGCTCCTATATTAAAAAATGCATTGGTCAGCTTTGATTGTGAAATTTCGCAAATTCAAGAAGTGGGGACGCATACTATTTTTATTTGCCCAATAGTTGCCATTCAAAAAAATCAACAAGATCAGGCGTTGGTTTATTTTAATCGTCACTATCATCAAGTTGGTGAAACTGAGTTTGTTTAATTCGCTATAAAATATTGCAATATGCGATAATCAGTTTATACTTGATTTATAGCAAAATGCGATAAAATATTATGCATGTGATCACCCACGCTAGAATTATAGAGGCAATGCACAAGTGGCCACAGGCTGAAACAGCACTCGATGGTTGGTATCGAATTATTAAGGCAAATGATCCGAAAGACTTTGCCGAAATGAAGCAGTTATTTCCAGCAGTTGATAAAGTTGGAAAGTTTCATGTATTCGATATTGGTGGGAATAAGATTCGACTTATTGCTGTTGTGATGTATCAGGCAAAGCGTGTGTATATTCGTCATGTGTTATCCCATAAAGAATATGACAAAGGTCATTGGAAGGAGGATTAGTATGAACGCAATGATTAAACAGGCTGTAGATCACTGGCACTACGTTGCTCCTTTGCTGAGTAAACCAGAAAATGAAAAAGATTTTCATGCACTTGTCGAGGCTTTAGATGAGCTTTTAGATATTGTTGGTGATGATGAAACGCATCCTTTAATGGGGCTGATTCATCAACTCGGTGACTTGGTTTCTGTTTATGAAAATGAACACCTGCCTATTCCTCATGGAGATGGTCGTGCTGCTTTAGCTTTTTTGATGGCGCAACATGGATTAGGTCAATCTGACTTGGCAGAGGTTGCAACTCAATCTGTGATTTCGGAGATTTTAAGCGGCAAACGCCAGTTGAATATTCGTCATATTAAAGCGCTGTCTGAGCGGTTTAAGGTTTCTGCTGATACATTTTTCTAAACGATTTTATATTTTTTAGACATTTTATTTTTAGATATTTAAAAATAAATAGCTCCGAAGATGCCGCTGCATGTCGTTACCCTGAACCCGAAAAAGTTCAAGGCGGACGCGACGCATACTTGCTGGGTTTCCCATACGAGATGGGCATACGCTCTAAATATGCAGAACACAATCCTAAGATTTAAGTATCGGCAGGGATATAGACTCGCTGGCGAACACCTCAGAGTTAGAATTAGTATAACCCATCTCAGTTGCTTGGCAACTCATGTTCACGAATTAACTATAAAGATAGAGCTTGTTTGCATAGCCTTTATGCAAACTTAAGTCAAAAAAACACCACTTAAGTAAGGGCTTCAACTTCTTGCAAAATGGTGCTGAGTAAACGCTCACAATGCTCATAATGCTGCAAAGATTTATTCATAGAAAGAACCTCTTGCATCAACTCTAAAGCCACCACAATAATCAGTTTGCTCGGTTCCATATTGGGCGCTTTACGACGAAACTCATCATAGCGTTCATTCAATAATTGTGCCGCACGCTCTAAATCTTCTCTTTTTTCTTCAGTTGTGGCTAAACGGAAACTATGTCCTAAAACACGTAAATCAATTGGAATTTGAACTGACATATTAACCTTCCTCACTCACTTCGGCAGGGTGGGCAAGTTGTTGAATTTCTTGCGCATGATGATCTTGAGCTGTACCTAAAATTGCAAGACGCTGAATAATGGCTTCCACTTTGGCTTTGGCATGCTCATTTTTTTGTAACAATCTTTCACGTTCTTGTTTGAGTGTCTGAATTTCGTGCTGATTTAAACGCTGATCATTCAGCATTTTTTCTTTTAAAATGCGTAATTCATTGCGTTCAGCCAAAATTTCCTGAAAGCGGTTTTTCAAATCAGTACAGCTTTTTTCCAAACGACTGTAACGATCTGCCAATGCTGTCGCATCTTGATTTAACTGCTGTAATTGCGCTTGCGTGCTGCTTAATTGCTCAGTCAGATTCTCAATTTCATCTTGCTTGGCAGTAATGATGCCGTTTCTTTGCACAATTTGTGCATGATGCTGTTCCTCAGCAGTTTGCTTGGCTGTGCTGAGGGCGGCATTTTCACTTTCATAATGATTAATTCGTGTTTTTAAAACACCAATATACGCTTGTAGACGCTGTAATTCTTCTAACATATCGTGGTCGCACAGTATTGCAAACAAAGGTAATATATACGAAGTATAGAGATTGGATAAACGAATGCAAGACGATATTTCAGGTTGGTCGGAATGGTTCCGCAATTTTTCTAACATTGAAGAAATTTCAAGCCCAAGTGAGTTACATGGCTTGCTGACAGGTATAGTTTGTGTGACAAATGCACCAACCGAAACCGAATGGCAGCAGATTTTAGAAACTTTAAATGTGCCAGAATTAGAGCCAGCCGCACTGTCACTTTTAACCGATGAATCAGAAGATGTCGCACATGCCTTGTCTGAAGATGAGTTGGATTATTTGCCGTTGTTGCCAGATGATGAACATCTTTTACAAGAACGTGTGCAAGCTTTGGCGGATTGGTGTGCAGGCGTCGTGCTTGGGTTTGGTTTAGCTTCTGGGCATATTCGTTCAGATGAAATTGAACTGATTGAGCATTTACAAGATGTCGCTGCAGTTGAATTTGAAGATTCAGACAATGACGAAGAAGGCGAAGAAAGCTATCAGGAATTATATGAATTTGTACGTTTAATTCCTGTGAGTTTATCTGTAGGACGTAAAAAAGTGTCTGTAGAAGAAAGCTCTTTATTGCAAAATCTACATGCCAAGTCGCGTCAACAAACCGCACAAACACAAAACGCAAGTGCTGTTGTTGAAATGTTTACACCACATCGTCCGAGTTAATCGGGCGTTGTGTGCCTAAGTATGTCGGTGTAAGGTGTTTTAAGTCATTACAACAATCATATTTTCATCATTTTATATATGTAGACCGTATTTATGAAAAAACTGACTCAAGTCGAATTTAAAGAACGTCGTGATCAACTTGCAGAACTGATGGGGCCCAATAGTGTCGCAATTATTGCAACCAGTCCTGTGGCAATGCGTAATCGTGATGCAGATTATAAATATCGTGCCGACAGCAGTTTTTTCTATTTAACAGGTTTTGCTGAACCTGAAGCAGTTGCGGTGATTGAAACCTATGAATCAATTGATGAAGGTTATACCTACACGTTGTTCTGCCGTGAACGTAACCGTGAAATGGAAATCTGGAATGGTTATCGTGCAGGTTTAGAAGGTGCAATTGAGCTGTTTGAGGCAGATGAGTCTTTTGCAATTGCGCAATTAGATGCAGAAATCATCGCCAAAATTGTCAATAAAGACACGTTGTACTATCGCTTGGGGCATCAGACTGAATTTGATGTACGTGTTGCGGCATGGAACCAACAAGCTGATGCACAACATCGTCAAGGCAATACTGCACCTGCCAAAATTGTTCAGTTAGATCGTTTGCTGGATGAAATGCGTTTGCATAAAACTGAGTCTGAATTGGAACTGATGCAAATTGCTTCAAATATTAGTGCAGAAGCACATACTCGTGCCATGCAAACAGTAAAAGCAGGCATGATGGAATATGAGCTAGAAGCTGAACTGAATTATATTTTTGGTAAAAATGGCTGCGTACCTGCCTATAACAGTATTGTCGGTGGTGGTGAAAATGCCTGCATTTTGCATTATGTCGAAAATGACAAAGTGCTTAAAGATGGCGATTTAGTCCTGATTGATGCAGCCTGTGAATATCAGTGCTATGCCTCAGATATTACCCGTACTTTTCCCGTGAATGGTCAATTCAGCCCAGAACAAAAAGCGCTGTATAACATTGTATTGGATGCGCAAATTGCAGCAATTGAAGCCGTGCAAATTGGTAACTCCTACAAAGAGCCGCATCATGTTGCGGTGCGTATTTTGGTGCAAGGATTGCTTGATCTAGGCATTATGCAGGGCGATTTAGAAGAAATTATTGCTTCAGAAAGTTATCGTCAGTTTTATATGCACGGTACAGGGCATTGGTTGGGCATGGATGTGCATGATGTCGGCAGCTATAAACATGGTGAAGACTGGCGTGTTTATGAAGAAGGTATGGTGGTGACCGTTGAACCGGGTCTATACATTGCACCCGATGATGAAACGGTAGATGCTAAATGGCGTGGTATAGGCATCCGTATTGAAGATGATATTGTGGCGACTGCGAACGGGCCATTGAATCTGACTTCAAAAGTGGTTAAAACTGTGGAAGAGATTGAAGCATTGATGGCAAAAGCTAAATCTGCTTAATTGGGTCTAATCAAAGCTGGTCAAGTGATCAGCTTTTTTATTAGAAAGCGCGTGTAAATTTTGAGTATGTAAATAATTTTTAGTCTTTGATCCGCTTTTTTGCTTCATCATAAACAATGTTATCAGCACGCTTTCCAACGGTAATGAGCAAAATAACGACCTGATCATCCTTGACCTGATAAATAAGTCGGACACCCGCTTTTAATAATTTGATTTTATAGCAGCCAGCAAGATCACCTTTAAGCATGTTCTTTGGAATATGTGGCTGCTCAATGACTTTGGCTAATTTTTTCTTGAATTGGTCGCGGATAGCACTCGGAAGCTTTTCCCATTCTGCAGTGAAGTCCTTGTGACGTAAAAGTTTATAAGTCATCTAATGTGACTTCCTCGAACATCTCTTTAGGATCATTCATGCGTTTACGGACGAGTGCCAATAGTTCTGCATCTTCTTCTGAAAGCAATACTTTTTGTACAGGAAGTTTTCCAGTCGTTGCCACATATTCAAGAATATTGGTGAAGAAATCGGTAGGTGAAATACCTTGTTCTTTAAGAATAGAATAAGATTTTTCTTTAAGGGCTTCATCGACCCTGAAATTAACAGTAGCCATCACTTTTCTCAGTTATTGAATGTATGGAAATATTGTAATGCAATATGCATTACAAAGATAGTTTGTATAATAATCATTATGTGAGATCATTTTTATCATTGAGCTTATTTCAAAATTGATCATCAGCCATCAATAGTACTAAGTATGGAATATATCTTCTCTTGTGTCATGCATGGCTCGGAGCAAGAAGATGGGGGATTAATAATTATAGTTTGAATCGGACATTTGCAAGAAGTCTAATCATCTTCCATAGCTTCAACACTAATTCATTATAAAAATAAATGACTTTGCGGTAAGATAAAATCCATTACAGATTATACGTATTTCGATTGAATCTTTTGAAGTCGAATACCTCATAAAAAGGATCAAGGCATGCAACAAGAAGTGATCATTGTAGGCGGTGGTATGGTCGGGCTAAGCTTAGCCTTGATGTTGGCTAAGTCAAACATTGCAGTGAAGTTGCTAGAAGCGATTCAATACCCCAATTATGACGATGCCAGCCTTGCGCCGTATCATTCCAGTTTTGATGCACGTAACAGTGCCTTGTCGCGTCGCAGCGTACAAATTTACCAAGAGCTAGGTTTATGGGATGCCTTGCAAGAACATGCTACGCCTATTTTAGAAGTTCAAATTACCGAACAAGGTAGTTTTGGCAAGGCACGTTTATTGGCCGAACAAGAAAAAGTCGAAAGCTTTGGTCAGGTGATTGAAAATGCATGGTTAGGTCGAGTGTTGTTGACCGAAGTACGTAAACAACCTTTGATTGAATTGATTGATGGTGTGCAGGTCACCAGTCTTAAACAAGATGCAGATTTTGCCTATATTGAAGCGGTACGTGGTCAGGAACAATTACAGCTTGCTGCCAAACTACTGATTGCTGCCGATGGTCGTGATTCTTTCTGCCGTAAAGCCTTGGGCATTGGTGCATCGGAACATGATTATGACCAAGTAGCGATTGTGACCACAGTGCAAACCTCCAAGCCGCATGCGCATGTGGGTTTTGAGCGTTTTAGTCATTTAGGGCCTTTGGCGTTGCTGCCCCTGCCAGGTGAATATCGCCGTTCTGTGGTGTGGCCTGTGCCAAAAGGGACAGAACATGAATGGATTGGTGATGAAAATGATCAACACTTTTTAAATGCCTTGCAACAAGCCTATGGTGACCGTGCAGGGAAGTTTGAAAAAACAGGACGTCGTTTTAGTTTTCCATTGTCACAAGTTCTGGCAGAAAAACAGGCGGTTGGTCGCGTTGTACTGATGGGTAATGCAGCGCATACCATTCACCCAGTCGCAGGGCAGGGCTTTAACTTGTGTATGCGAGATGCTTACGTATTATTGCGTTATCTCACCGAACAGGCGGCACAGTCAGCAGATTTAGGCGATGCTGCAATGCTGCGTGACTATGAACAATCGCGTTTGAAAGATCAACAGCGAGTCATTAAATTCTGTGACAGCGTGGTACGTGGATTTAGCAATCAAAACCCAATCCTGAAATTTATGCGTAATACAGGCTTAGTCGCGTTTGATACCATTCCAGGCATTAAACCTTTGGTCGCCAATTATGCCATGGGGTTAAAAGCATGATCACAGCAAATCAACAAACGCAAGTGTTAGATGTCGTCATTATTGGAGGCGGCTTGGTGGGAGGCTTAACTGCACTTTTATTGGCACAAGGGGGTGTGCAGGCTACAGTTTTAGATGCCGCACCTATTTTAGATGCAGAGAAAACCCTTGCAGTTGCCAATCCGCGTGTATTGGCTTTAAGTCAGGCCACCATCCACCTGTTAAAAACAGTCAATGTCTGGTCTAAACTGGCGCGACATATGCCGTATAGCGGCATGCAGGTTTGGAATAAAAATGGCTATGGCGAAATTAACTTTGGGGCAAGTAACGAACGTACACCCGCTATTGAGCAGGCTCTGGGTTCAATGGTCGAGCCAAGCATTTTAAATCTAGCGATTCAGCAGCAAATGTTGCAACAAGTGCAAGATTATCGAACGCAAGTCAAAGTGACCCGTTTAGAGCGTGGTGTTGGCGTTTGGCACATTTATTTGGCCGATGGTACACAATTACAGACTAAGCTAGTCATTGGCGCAGATGGTGCTAACTCCTTTGTGCGCGAACAAGCCTTTATTGATTTTGATGTGTTGGATTATCGTCAGGCAGGTCTAACCTGTGCAATTCGTACTGCGCAGCCGCATCAGCATGTTGCACGTCAAATTTTCTTAGAAACTGGTCCTTTGGCCTATTTACCGATGGCAAGTTTACAAGCCGAGCAGGAAGGGCATTGGCAGTCGATTGTTTGGACTTTGCCTGATGACTATGCCGAAGAATATGCCAAACTGAATGATGACGACTTTACCCAACTTTTGACTCGTGAAAGTCATCACATGCTTGGGGAAGTCTTAGAGGCAACCCCACGTGCTATTTTCCCACTGAAAGCACGTGCAGCGCAGCGTTATGTGCAAGATGGTTTGGCACTTATTGGTGATGCCGCGCATGTAATTCATCCGCTTGCAGGGCAGGGCGTGAATATTGGTTGTCTGGATGCAGCCGTACTGTGCGATGTGTTGTTGCATGATTTCAAACGTGGTGTTTGGGCGCATGAGCAAACTTTAAAGCGTTACGAGCATCGTCGTAAAGGACAAAATGATGCCATGATGCATAGTATGTCTGCGATTGGCTGGATGGAAACCACCACTTTATTCCCTGTGGTGTGGGCACGTAACTTTGGTTTAAAACAGGTGGAGCAGCTGCCTGCGTTAAAAGATGCCTTTATGTCACAAGCCAGTGGATTAAGCCTGCTTAAAGACACACGCTACGCGGTTTAAAGCAAAACAGTCGTTTTTTGTACGGTCATACATACCTGATTACGAATTTGGTTAAAAAAGATACGTTTTTTTTAATCTAGACTCTATGCGAAAGGCCAAGAGATTGCTAAATTTCATCGTAATTCATAACCAGTTTTCACTTGGACTAAATTGAAGTCATTTGTGGGGAGATTAAGATGACGGACATGAACGATTACGATGATGTAGAAGATTCAACTGTAGACGAAGATGAAGCGAAAGCGGCTGAAAAAGGTGCAGCAGAATCAGAAGAAGGTGCTGTAGATGGTGATCTTGCAGAAGCAGAAACTCTCACTGTAACTGCCAAACTAAAACAGCGTCAGGCATTGGAAGATGAAGTGGCTGCATTCTTGGCGCGTGGCGGAAAAATTACCGAAGTGCCACCAGATGAGTCTGCGCGCGACTAATCTGTTGAACGTGCTTGTTGAACTTGTTGATTGAATTTATTCGTTGAACTGTTGAGTGAGTTAGGGCGGGATGCTTACTATGCAGGCTGCTCTAATGTTTATCACTTCAAGATAAAAAAGCATCACCTTGTATAAAGGGTGATGCTTTTTTTATGCGCGATGATCGTCATCACTGTTATTGCTCAATCGGCTTATTCAGCTGCTTGGCTTAATTCCAACGCACGTTGATAGGCAATTTTCTTTTTAATCCCTGTTAGATCAGCCGCCAATTGTGATGCTGCTTTTACCGATAAATCTTGCAACAAACGCTGCAATAATTGATCTAATTTTTCTTGTTCCATGTCTTTTTCTTCGCTCGCTCCCCCCACCACCAATACAATTTCACCTTTTTGTTGATGATGATCTGCTGCGATAAATTCAGCCAATTCACCTAAAGTCATTTTTTTAATGGTTTCAAAGGTTTTGGTGATTTCACGGGCAAAGCCAACAGGGCGATCTGCACCAAACACGGCAGCCATATCTTTGACTGAATCTAAAATTCGATGTGGTGCTTCATAAAAAATCAGGGTTTGGGTTTCATCTTTCAGCTTTTCAAGTTGCTGTAATCGCTGTGACTGTTTGGACGCGAGAAATCCCTGAAAACTAAAGCGATCACTGGGTAAACCAACAGCACTGAGCGCTGCAATCGCTGCACATGCACCGGGTACTGGAATCACACGGATACCATTGGCTTGTGCTGCACGAACCAGTTTAAAACCTGGGTCGCTAATCAGTGGCGTACCTGCATCGCTAATGAGCGCAATATCTTCGCCATTGAGTAATTTTTGGACTAAAATATCAATCTTGTTGCTTTCGTTGTGTTCATGGCAGGCTGTAAGCGGAGTTGAAATATTAAAATGTTTCATTAATTGTGCAGAGGTGCGGGTATCTTCAGCGGCAATTAGGCTGACCGATTTGAGCACATCAATTGCACGGTAGCTCATATCATCTAAGTGACCAATTGGGGTAGCAACAACAAATAACTGGGCACTCATTGAGTTTTCTCCGTGGGAAATAGCAAACTAAAATAAAAATGATGGAACACGAAACAACAGCAGTATTGGCTTGCGTCTGATACAAGTTACAGACCAAGCGCTTATTCTACCTGAATTGCAGTCTGGCGTGTGAAACTCGCGTCATCGCACTTCAGCGAATACTACGATTGCGCACCATAACAAAATAAAAAAAATCGGATATAGCATGAATCAAAAAACACTGCAGCAAAGCATTGGCACATGGGCAGAGCAGACGGCTTGGCAATATTTACATCAACACGGTTGGCGTATGCTGGAGCAGAATTATCACAGTGTTTTTGGTGAAATAGATGGTATTTTTATTCAAGCAGAACAACTGATTTTTGTAGAAGTTAAAGCGCGTTCGCAAACTGGCTATGGCAAAGCCTACGAAGTGGTGTCTGCATCTAAGCAGCGTAAAATTATGAAAACCGCCATGCAGTTTTTAACAGAATATCCACACTATTCAGAATATTATTGTCGTTTTGATGTGATTTGCTTTGATTTTTCTCAGCAATTTGCAAAAACAGTACAGCAAGACTTTTCCAAATTCCCGTATGATTTGCAATGGATTGAAAATGCTTTTACTTTTGATGCAGACTTGATTAATCTTTGAGTGAAATTTAAAGCAAAAGCATCAGTCGGTGTATTGTTGATCGTGCAAATCTAAGGATGAAATGCACAGCACAAGCCAGAATTGAAAGAAAATAATAGGAGTCTTGCTGAGTGTTCAAGCGTATTGCAGTGACCTTGCTGTGTGTAGCAAGTTTATCGGGTTGTGCAAGTTTTATTTCAAGTGGCACAGGCACTGCGCCAGTGGGTACAGAAAGTGGTGCACGCTCACTTGGGCAAGTGTTTATAGATAACTCTATTGAACGTACTGCAAAAATTAATTTATATAAACTGGATTCACGTTTTAAACAATCACGTGTCAATATAGAAAGTTTTCATGGCAATGTGTTGTTGACAGGGCAAGTGCCTGACGCGCATTTAAAACAGTTGGCAGAAGACAATGTGCGTGCCATGAGTGATGTAAAAACCATCCACAATTATATTACAGTGGGTAATCAAATCAGCTATAGCACCATTATGCAGGACACCACGGTTACTGCAAATACCCGTGGTTTGATTATGAAAGCACCTGTGGTGTCAGACAGCAAAGTGCGTATTCATACCGAAGATGGTGTGTTGTATGTGATGGGACGTTTAAACAATGCAGAATTGCAGGATTTAAACCAAGTGCTACAACAAGTGGGCAATGTCACTAAAATTATTACCCTGATTGATAATATTGAGCTACAACCGAGCAACAATGCGAACTTTGTCAGCCCAATGGTTGCTCCAGAAACACAAACGCCAGTCGCGATTGACCCAGATCAGGTTGAACCGACACATGTTCAATAATGTGGGACACTGGTTTAAACAACTGAATAAAACTTTAGAACAGGCGAAACGTATTTATGAAGAATTTCGCCTGTATAGTTTGGGCAGCTATGCGCTGAACCGTTTAACCCCACGTCAGGGTTATACCGTTCAAAGCAATATTGCTTATGGTTTACGTGCGCGACATCGTCTGGATTTGTACCGCACTACAACACCACGCCCGCAGTGTCCACTCATGGTGTTTGTGCATGGTGGGGCATGGTCACGTGGCGATAAGCAGGATTATCGTTTTGTGGGCGAAGCTTTTGCAAAAGAAGGCTTTGATGTTGCGGTGATGAACTATCAACTCGCGCCACAGCATATTTTTCCCACCTATATTGATGATTTAACTCTTGCACTGAATTACTTGACTCAGCAGCAACACAAACTGGGTATTTCTACGGCACAGGTGGTATTGATGGGACATTCGGCTGGGGCATTTAATGTGATGTCCTTGTTGTACCATCCCCAGCCCTATGCTTTAAGCTGTAAAGATCACATTCGTGCGATTATTGGTTTGGCAGGGCCTTATCATTTTGATTATAAGGATGATCCGCTATGTGCCGATGCCTTTGATCAAGAGGTGCCGTATCAGGATGTGATGCCGTATTATTTTGTGGAGCCGAATTCAGTCAAACACTATTTATTGGTGGCAGAAAAAGATCAAATTGTGGGGGCAAGTAATGCCACAGACTTCGACCACGTATTAAAGAAATATGGCAATCATAGTGAAATTATTGTCATTCCAAAAACAGGGCATGTCAGTGTTATGGCATCGGTGTCGAGTTTGTTTAGTCGTTTCTTTGCGACCAAACGCCAAATTATGCGTGCTTTAGATCAGGCACTTAAAGATGCGTGATGTTGATTGATCTTCTGTGGAAAATGGTAATTAAAAAAACCGTTGCAGCTTATGGGGTGCAACGGTTTTTAAATGCAAGATTGCGAATTAGACTTATAGCCAAGCTTTGGTGTCATCTGCCACAGGCGTGCCTTGGGTCACATGCATAATCATGGCATGGGCGATACTGCCTTTAAATGGAATATCAGGCAGTTGATCAAACTTAAAGAACTGTGCATCACGAATTTCTTCTTCCTGTAACTGAATTTCACCGCCTGCATATTCAGCTTTAAAGGCGATCATTAAGTTACTTGGAAAAGGCCACGGCTGGCTGGCAAGATACTGAATATTTTTAAGTTGTACGCCAACTTCTTCAAAAGTTTCACGACGTACTGCTTCTTCGAGTGTTTCACCCACTTCAACAAAGCCTGCGATTAAACCGTAAATGGGCAGTTTATTGCGTGCATTACGCGCCAATAAGACTTCATCTTCACCACGAGTAATCACGGTAATGACACATGGATTTACGCGCGGATATTGGTGATAGCCACAAGCAGGGCAGACCATGGCATATTGAGTCGCATGGACTTCGGTTTTATGACCGCAATGGCTGCAGAATTTATGATTGCGACGCCATTCGAGTAACTGAATGGCACGGCTAGCTTGTTCAAACTGTTGGGTGTTCCAGACTTGTAAAAGTTGTCGGATTGGAACCAGTTGAAAGCCTTCAGGGATAGATTCATCTTCAAGTAGATCTCGGGCAATCACTTGATCACCCGAGCTAAAACTTAAATCACTTGCCAACTTTTCCACACGTGGTAATTGGAAGTTTTCATCGACCAAAAGTTGTTGTTGCTGAAAAATATATGCAAGTGAGAGTTCAGTCATTAGGCTACAGTTTTCAATTTTTCACTACTGTCCAATGCTACCTTAAACATGCTTTGCAGAACAGGTTGTTTGTTCTTTAAATTGTCAATCAGCATATCTGCACTGGCAAGCGTATCTAAGATATTGTTGACCTGTTCAGCTGTTAAGTTTTGCCCTGCTTCAACTTGTGCATGCACAAAATCTGCAGATACTTTTAGTGCTTTTTGACCACTTTCAGCATTCAAGAACAACATTGCCCCTGCAACTTCACGAATTTGCGCTGAAGTATGCTCTAAATCTGCAACACTTTGAGTTTGTAGGTGCTGTGTCAGTGTTTGCGTGATTAAGTCAATCAGTAACTTGGTTTCAGTCAGCAATGCTTCGTGTGCTTCATCTAAACGATCTAGCGAAATGTTCATGTTATTCACACGTAACTGCAAACGGCTAGAGGTGTGGTGACGTTCAAGCACACCGATTGAGTTCATGGCCGATAAAATCACGTTCATTAATTGCTGGGCAAAGTTTTCATCTTTGAGTAATTCAGGACGGCTTAATGATTCAGCTTGGCGTTGTAAGTCCAAATGCGCTTCATTTAAGTTCAAGACTTTAAACAAGTTTGCTAACTCTGTTAATTTGCCTTGTAATTCCAGCGTTTTTTCAGGACTCATGTTTTGATAGTTGTATTCAATATCATTGCGAATTTGTGTCATTTCTGTGGTGACCAAATCGCTAATGGTATGCATGGTGTCAAAATCTGGACCATATAAATGACGGCTGAATACTTGGAGCTGCATGTCGGTGAGTAAGTCTTCACCAATATTCATTTGACTGCGAATATGTTGAGAAATTTCATCTTCTTGACTAATACACAGGCTCAACACATTCGCAAGATCAGACAAGCTGGCGGTAAAGCTTTCTGGCGTAGCAAAGTATTGACGCATATTGTGCTCAATACTAATAAAAGTACGCAAACGTGGCTCATTCAACAACAAGTTATCAATATGGTTAAAGGCAACGTGTACTAAGCCCCAATATTGCTGACTCGGATGTTGTTCTGCCAAACCTGCCAAATACGTTCCTACCAGTTTAATCGCTTGAAGATCCATGGCAGATTCTTCTTGCTTGAGCAGGTTATGTAATGACAGTTTATATAAGCGATGCACATAAGCCGACTTTTCTAAAGAAGGCACTTGCGGCAATTGGAAACTTGGAGTGATGCAGTCCAATAAAGTTTCAATATGCTGACCTTCCTGAGTCAATGGTTTACCCAATGCCAATTCTAAACGGTTTAAAGTGTCGAGTAGGAATTGTGGAATTTTAACTTCACGTAGGCAAATAAACTCAATATAACGCTTGAGCATGGTGGTGCCTTCGCTAAGTGCAATGACTTCCAGCGTGTTGATATTGCTTGGATTCCCCATAATTTTACGCATCAGCTCTGCTGAGTATTGCGCAATTTTTGCCAAGCTTTCCATATCAATTAAGGCTAAAACCTGAGCACACTGTTCAAACTGATTCAGTGCATCATCAATCCCAAAAGGCAAAGTTTGATCTTCTGCTAAGGTGCTTACTGCGGATTCAACCAGTTTGATAGAATTATCAACCTCATTTTTTATTATCAGTAAGGCAGTTGGATCAAAATGTATAGAGGTTTGGTAAGACATGGATCTGCACCTTTCCTAGTGTTTTATCTGTTTGTTGGTTCTTTGCAAAATACACAAAGTCCTATTTGCTTTAACTATAACTGAACTGGCAAATCTTTAAATACATAAAATTACAAAACTCGTAGATTTTATTTGGCAAAAAAGCAAGGTTTACCGTGTTTTTCTTCAAATTGTTTGACCCAATTCTCATGTGCAGCCAATTCTTCTTCTGATGGCAGAATCACAGCAAGATCAATATCAATGCTTAAACGATCACTTTGACGTTGCTGTTCTTCGCTTGCAGACAGAGCATCCATATCAAAGGCGACTTGTCCGCCAGTCATTGCCAAGTAAACATCGGCTAGAATTTCAGCATCTAGTAATGCGCCGTGGAACGTACGGTCACGCGCAGGAATTTCATAGCGTCTGACGAGCGCATCGAGTGAGTTTTTTTGCCCAGGATGCTTACTTTTTGCCATGAGCAGTGAGTCGGTCACTTCGCATACTTCGGACAAATTGCCCAACCCCGCACGACTGAACTCCATATCTAAGAAGTTCATATCGAAGGTGGCGTTATGCGCAATAATTTCTGCACCTTTAAGATATTGATACAGCACATCGGCAATTTCGGCAAACTTGGGTTTGTCTTTTAAGAACTCATCTGAAATACCGTGAATGTTTTCTGATTCACCGACCAGTTTTTCAGGCTGAATATAAATGTGGATGGAACTGCCCGTGAGTTTACGGTTAATCATTTCCAGCGCACCGACTTCAATAATTCGGTCACCATCTTGATAGTAAAAACCTGTGGTTTCGGTATCCAGAATCAGTTGGCGCGGGCCGTGTAGCTCCATTGTGGCAGGGGTGACCACAATATGCGGATGCAATTGAGTTGTGTTCACTGCGTCAACGCGAGCTGATGGATTGGTTTTTTCTGTTTCAGTTTCATCTGTAATGGTTGATTCAGTTGCAGGCACGTTGGTTTCTGCTTCAATGACATGAACAGATGCGCTGATTTCGAGTTCCGTGTCGGTTGCCTGATGAGCTTCCTGAAGCGTATTTTGCATATCTTCTGTTTCAACCTCGGCATCATCGCCCATTAAATCAAAACCAAACGGGTCATCGAGCAACCAGTCAGATTCCGCTTTTTTTTTATCATGTTCTGCTATGTCTACTGCCGATGTGATTAAGGTTGCATTGAGGGTTGGGTTTGAGT
The DNA here is from genome assembly GCF_013417035.1 of Acinetobacter sp. YH16053. Taxonomy (NCBI): domain Bacteria; kingdom Pseudomonadati; phylum Pseudomonadota; class Gammaproteobacteria; order Moraxellales; family Moraxellaceae; genus Acinetobacter; species Acinetobacter sp. YH16053. Next base: position 65,730 of record NZ_VPEP01000002.1, on the reverse strand, counting down.
CTGCGGTTTTTAACATTTTGCTGACTTGATCTGCACCCACATTGGCGAGTTGATCTGCCATTTCATTACCTGCATGTCCTGCGTGACCTTTAATCCAGTGCCATTCAATTTCACGACCTTGACAGACCGCATCTAATTTTTGCCAAAGGTCAGGGTTTTTGACATCTTTCCAGTTTTTCTTTTTCCAACCGTGAATCCACTCGGTAATGCCTTGTTTGACGTAATTGGAGTCAGTCCAAATAATCAGCTTGGCATCCATTGGGCAAAATAAAATGCCTTCAATTGCTGCAGTCAATTCCATACGGTTATTGGTGGTTTGAGCTTCGCCACCATATAATTTATGTTCTTCTTGTTCGGTAACAATATACGCACCCCAGCCACCCAAGCCAGGATTACCACGACAAGCACCATCAACATATAAAGTGATTGTTTGAGACATAAATCAGATCCGCAGGTTGTGCAAAATAAATCAAAATGAAAAGCTATTGTATATCGCAAATTCGGTTTAGACGTGTAAATCCTGTCTATTTTTTAATTTCTTGTAACATTTATAGACGAAACGCGCTAAATTAATGCCTTGTGTCGTTGTCTAGCTCTACTACAATGGCAAGTCTAAAAAATAATTTATATACGAGTTGTTTGGATTTTTTTATGTATAAACCAACCACGCGCATGTGGCAGCCGACTTTACCTTCATTTTTAAAAATTACAGTTTTAGGTTCAGCATTGGCTGCCCTTGGCTTGATGACGGGCTGTAGCTCGACGCAGGGTGCGAGCAAGCCACTCACTTCAAGTCAGGTCGGTTCGGGTTATTTAGATGCCAGTACTTTAGATGGTCTGGAAGATTTACTCTCTGCAACCGATATGCGCGCGGTAGAAGGTGACCGTTTATTAATTTTAAAACACGGTGATGTCTGGAAGCGTATGACCGTTGGTTTCAAAATGGATTTAAACCATTGGAACCCACGTATTGAAGCGCAGCGAGGCTGGTTTATTTCACGTCAACCGTATTTGGATCGTTTAAGTGCGCGTGCGTCACGTTATTTGTATCACACGGTTAAAGAAGCTGAACGTCGTGGTATGCCAACTGAATTGGCGTTGTTACCTGTGATTGAAAGTTCCTATGACCCTGCAGCAACCAGTAGCGCAGCTGCCGCAGGTTTATGGCAGTTCATTCCAAGTACAGGGCGTATTTACGGCTTAAAACAAACTTCGATGTACGATGGTCGCCGAGATGTCGTGGAGTCGACTCGTGCTGCCTATGAGTTTTTGGGCAGTTTGTATAATCAGTTTGGTTCTTGGGAATTGGCATTGGCGGCTTATAACGCAGGCCCAGGTCGTATTCAACAAGCCATTAACCGCAATAAAGCTGCAGGTTTACCAACCGATTATTGGTCTTTAAAACTGCCGCAAGAAACCATGAACTATGTGCCGCGTTTCTTGGCGGTAGCACAAATTATTAAAAGCCCGCATGCTTATGGCGTGTCTTTACCCCCAATTGCCAACCGTCCACACTTCCGTGAAATTAATGTGGGCGCGGTGAATTTAAATGATGTGGCCAATATTACCGGTCTCAGCCGTGCCGAACTGTATTCGCTTAACCCTGGACATCGTGGGGATCGGATTGACACCCAAAGTCCAATGCGTATTTTGATTCCTGCAGATTTAAGCCCAACAGTCGATGCACGATTGAAAAAACTACAAGGTGGTGGCGGTTTATGGGCAAGCAATAGCAGCAACACACCATCGTTTTCATCTTCTGGTGTGGCCATTACACCATCTAAATCTGAGCCACCTGCGTTAACGACCAGTACAACAACCAGAACGACTACAGGCAAGCCTGCTGCCTCTACGGCAGTCACAACTACCACTACACCAAGCACAGCATCGACTACAGCCAGTGTTTCAAAACCAGCAACGACTACGCCTACACGTTTGTCACGTACGCCACAAGGTTCGGACGCTTTGGCAGCATTTGCTGCGGGTAGCGATATTCCAAGTGCGCCGCGTATTCCTGTTGCTGTTACACCTGCTGCCAATATTCAGCCTGTGCGGATTGAACCACCAATTTCCAATACTGAGCGTGAGCAAATTCTTGCAGCAGTGCAGGCAGAAGGTAGCAATAAAACTGTAGAAGAAGTGTTGCAGCCTGTGGCTTCTAAAGCAGAACAAGAACAACTTGTGGCTGAGTTGAAACAAATTGCGCCTCAAGGCACTGAAATTGTTGATCCATACGATGGAAAAATTAAGCTGACCGCTATTCAGACCAGTCTGTCTGTTGCAGAGCAGCAAGGTAAAGAATTAACCAAAGGTTTTGCTTACCCGAAAAGTGTGGCAGAAAATACGCGCCTAGATTCAGAAGAAGCAAAGCGTAACCAAGGTAAGAATTATGTGCGTACGGAGTCTGAAGTGGTGGTCGTACCACCAAAAGGCAAACGTACCACGTACACCGTGTTAGCGGGGGACACCTTGGCCAGTATTGCCATGAAAAATGGCTTGAACTGGCGTGATATTGCCAAGTGGAACCAAATTGCTCCAGATGCAACTTTGTATGTGGGCACCAGTATTTATTTATACGACGCCAAGCCACAAGTACAGGCAGAGCCTGCTAAGCTAAAAACCATGCCTGAGCAATACGTGGTGCAAGCCAATGATACCTTAACAGGTGTCGCCAGTCAGTTTGGTTTAACTGTAAAACAATTGGCAGATTTTAATAACTTAAGCACCACCAGTGGCTTATTTGTAGGGCAGCGTCTAAGTTTAAAAGAAACGGCTGCATCTAAAGCCAAAGCAGAAGCCGACAAAAAAGCCGCAGAACAGGCTGCAAAAATCGCAACCAAAACTTACGTAGTGAAGCGTGGCGAATACTTAAAACTGATTGCAGACCGTTATGCCTTGTCAAATCAGGAATTGGCTGATTTAACTCCAGGTTTAAACGCGAACAGTAGCTTATTGGTTGGGCAACGCATTAATGTGCCTGTAAATGAAGTGACTGCACAAAAAACGGAAGCGAGCAAAGCTGAAGCCAGTAAGTCAGAAACAAAAGCAGCAGAGCCAAACTATCCGACTGAAAACTACCAAGTACAGCGTGGTGATACTTTATCGAGCATTGCCAACCAAGCCAAAATTTCTTTGGCAGAGCTCGCCAGTTTAAATAATATAAGCACGCAAAGCGGTGTGCGCATTGGTCAAACCCTCAAAGTGCCTGCAGGTGTCAATGTGCCTGAGCGTTATACGGTACAACGTGGCGATACCTTATCGGCGATTTCGACAAAATATAATCTCAGCCAAGACTATATTGCAGACTTAAACAATCTAAGCCGTAACAGTGGTTTAAGAGCAGGACAAATTCTTAAACTCACGGGTGATGTTCCTGAGAAAAAAGCCCAAGTTGAAGCGGTGGCTGAAACCACCAATGATATTCACGTGGTCAAAGCAGGGGAAACTTTAAGCAGTATTGCGCGCCAATATAAATTGCAATTGAATTATTTGGCAGAGCTGAATGACCTTTCACGTACTGCCAATGTCCGCATTGGACAACGCTTAAAAGTCGATGCCAGCGCTGCAAAAAATGAAGTAAAAACAGAGGTCGTAAGTGCTGCGAAAAGCAGCAGTAGTAAAGCCACCGAAACTTATACCGTTAAAAGTGGTGAGTCTTTAAATTCGATTGCCAGCCGTGTGGGTGTGTCGGTTGCAGAATTGGCGAGTTTAAATAACTTAACGCCACGTTCAGGTTTACGCATTGGACAAAATATTCAAGTTCCCAAAACCGTAACTGAATATAAAGTGAAACGTGGGGATACGCTGATTGGCTTATCCAGTCGTTATGGCATCGACACCAAAGCATTGGCAGATTTAAATGATATGCAGCCAAATACTCAATTGCGTATTGGCGATGTGATTAAAGTCCCGAATCTGTAAAGTTTAATCCTGAGGATGTCATGTTTTGACGGCATCCTCAGGAATACTGCACAAGGAGCTGTGTGCATGTCATTTGCCATAAAAAAGACACACCAATATCTGGGCTGTATTTTAGGTTGTGTGGTCTTGCCGCAGTTTGGATGGGCTGCGTTACAAACCACGCCCTATATTGCCGTACATAGCCAGCCTCAGTATGTGGGGCGCTCGGCTATGCCTTATGCCAACCCGCAAGCGCCCAAAGGTGGCGATTTAATTCGTGCCAGTAATGGCACTTTTGATAATTTAAATGACATGAATGGCAAGGGCAGCTCAACCGATGGGGTGAGTTTTATATTCGATTCACTCATGAGCAGTTCTTTAGATGAGCCGGGGGTGATGTATCCCTTATTGGCAGAAAAAGTCAGCTATGACCCCAAGCAAACTGCATTTGTCATTTTTCATTTAAATCCTAAAGCTAAATTTAGTGATGGCAGCCCAGTTACAGCAGATGATGTGAAATTCAGTTTTGATGCTTTTCAGACCAAGTCTAATCCAGGTTTGCAAATGTATTTATCCGATTTAGATAAAACCACGGTCTTGTCTAAGCATCAGGTTAAAGTCAGTTTTAAATCCACTAACAATGCAGAAATGCCGCTGATTTTGTCGCAAATGCCAATCTATTCTAAAAAAGACTGGCAAAAGCGTGACTTTACCCGCATCACACTAGAACCGATTTTAGGTTCAGGGCCGTATCTTATTGAGCGGATTGATGCAGGGCGCAGCATTACTTATAAGCGTAATCCAAATTATTGGGGCAAAGATTTACCCGTAAATAAAGGGCGCTATAATTTTGACCGCCTGAAGTATGTTTATTATCGCAATCTGGATATTGCCTTTGAAGGGTTTAAGTCAGGGCAATACACGCTGCATGAAGAATATACCGCACGAAAATGGGTTACGGAATATCGTTTTCCTGCTGTGAATGCGGGTATGGTGGTCAAGCATAAATTTCAGCACCAAAACCCAATTCCGACTCAAAGTTTTGTTTTTAATACCCGTAGACATGCGTTTCAGGATATTCGTTTTAGGCAGGCTTTAACCTACGCTTATGATTTTGAATGGCAAAACAAAGCCTTGTTTTATGGGCAATATCGCCGTTTGCAAAGTTATTTTTCTAACAGTGAATTAGAAGCCAAAGGCACACCTTCAGCCGCAGAATTGTCTGTTTTAAAACCCTATTTGGCCAAGCTGCATCCTATTCAACGCCAAGGCGTATTGCAAAATTGGCATTATCCTGTGACTGATGCCAGTGGCTTTAACCGTAACGGCTTGCTTAAAGCCCGTGAATTGCTTTTGAAAGCGGGTTATCGTTTTCAGCAAGGTAAATTGGTCGATGCCAAAGGCAAAGCCATTCAAATTGAATTTTTAATTCATCAGGATGGTTTGCAACGCACATTAGTGCCTTTTGTGCGCAATATGAAACGTCTGGGTGTTACGGTAAATATTCGGCATGTCGATGTGCCGCAATATATTGAACGCATGCGCCGTGCCGATTTTGATATGACCACCAGTGTCATGCCGCAATCTTTAAGTCCAGGCAATGAGCAAGCACAGCTTTGGAGTAGTGCTGCCGCAGATCAACCAGGAAACTATAATTACGCAGGCATTAAAAACCCAGTAATTGATGAAGTGGTACAACAGTTGATTCGTGCGCCTAATCGTGAACAATTGATTGTGCGTACCAAAGTTTTGGATCGTTTATTGCGTGCGGGGTATTATCAAATTCCAACCTATGGCAAAGGTGAAAACTGGTATGCCTATTGGAATATGTATCGTCAGCCCGCCATCAAACCTAAACTATCGGCAGGAATTGATTATTGGTGGAGTGATGCTGCCCAAGCCAAGAAAGTTGCACATTATTTACGTCAACAATAACGATTTTAAAACTCAAGCATGACAGTGTTTGCGATAAACCAGAACATTGCCAAAAGGTAAGTACATGGGCACATACATACTCAAAAGATTGCTCCTGATTATTCCAACCTTGTTTTTCATTTTATTGATTAACTTTGTGGTGATTCAAATTGCACCGGGCGGTCCAGTCGAACAGGCGATTCAGCAAGCCGAAGCCTTTCAGGGCATGGGGGCGACAGGCGGTGAAACTGCTGCAACCTCCAATAGCAGCAATTATCAAGGTGCTAAAGGTTTAAGTGATGAAATGGTCGCAAAAATCGAAGCGCAATATGGATTCGATAAACCTGCACATGAGCGCTTTTGGCAAATGCTCACCAGCTATGTGCAGTTCGATTTTGGCACCAGCTTTTTTAAAGATAAACCTGTGACCCAATTGTTATGGGAAAAATTACCTGTATCGCTATCTTTAGGTTTATGGAGCACCTTGCTGATTTATTTAATTTCTATTCCTTTAGGCATTAAAAAAGCCCGTCAGCATGGCTTGTTGTTTGATAAAGCCACTTCTATTTTGTTGGCGATTGGCTATGCCATTCCTGCGTTTGCCTTTGCTATTTTACTGATTGTATTTTTTGCAGGCGGTTCATATTTTCAGTGGTTTCCTTTACAGGGTTTGGTGTCTGAAAACTTTGCTCAATTGAGTCTGTGGGGAAAAATCACCGATTATTTTTGGCACATGACTTTGCCTTTATTGGCGATGGTGATTGGTGGTTTTGCAGGGCTGACCTATCTGACCAAATATTCATTTATGGAAGAATTAAACAAACAATATGTGTTGGCGGCACGTTCTAAAGGTCTTACTGAATCGCGTGTGTTATATGGGCATGTGTTTCGTAATGCCATGCTGATTGTGATTGCAGGTTTACCCGAAGCGTTGGTGAGTATTTTCTTTGTTGGGAATTTATTCATCGAAATTATTTTTAATTTAGATGGATTAGGCCTGCTTGGTTTTGAGGCGATTGTACAGCGTGATTATCCTGTAATTTTTGGCACTTTGTTTATTTTTACCTTATTGGGCTTAATTCTACGCTTAATCAGCGATGTGTTATATCAGGTGATTGACCCACGTATTAGTTTTGAATCGCGAGGGGCAAAATAATGTCACCGATCATGCAGGCGCGTGTGCAGCGTTTTAAACAGAATAAATTGGGTTTTGGTTGTTTCATTGTCTTTATCATTATTTTTGTGTTGTCTTTGGCGGCAGAACTGATTGCCAATGATAAACCGTTATTGGTCAAATATGAGCAATCTTTATATCTGCCAGTGTTCAAGGCTTATCCTGAAACGACCTTTGGCGGTGTATTTGAAACCGAAGCAGATTATAAAGACCCAGTGGTGCAACAACTGATTGCAGACCGAGGATGGGCAGTTTGGCCGCTCATTGAGTTTTCTTACCAGACCCCGAATTTAGATTTGGCCGTTCCTGTACCTTCTGCACCAACTGCACAAAATTGGCTAGGTACAGATGACCAAGGGCGCGATGTGTTGGCGCGAATTTTATATGGCTTGCGTGTATCGCTGTTATTTGGCTTTGCATTGACTTTTGCATCGGCAGCTTTGGGCATTTTGGTCGGGGCAATTCAGGGCTACTATGGCGGCTGGGTCGATTTAATTGGTCAGCGCGTTTTAGAGGTGTGGGGCGGTTTACCGATGCTGTTCATGGTGATGATTTTGGTCAGCATGTTTACCCCAAGTGTGTATTGGCTATTTGTGATTATGCTGTTATTTGGCTGGACGACACTGGTCGGCTTGGTTCGAGCAGAATTTTTACGCGCCCGAAATTTTGACTATGTCCGTGCAGCGCGAAGTTTAGGCGTAACCGATCGTACCATTATGTTTCGGCATATTTTACCCAATGCCATGAGTTCGAGTTTGTCGCAGTTGCCATTTATGCTAACCGCCAATATTACAGCTTTAACTGCACTGGATTTTTTAGGTTATGGCTTACCGCCCGATGCAGCATCTTTAGGGGAGTTGTTGTTACAAGGTAAAAATAATTTAAATGCACCTTGGTTGGCATTGTCAGGCTTTTTTACCTTAGCAATTGTGCTGTCCTTGTTAATTTATATTGGGGAGGCGACCCGTGATGCATTCGATCCAAGACGTTAATTCTTCAACTGCATCACAGCCTGCAGTATTGCTAACAGTCAGTCATCTGCATATTCGGCAGCAGGAACAGGTTTTGCTGCACGATTTAAACTTTGAGCTGCATGCAGGCGAAACCATTGCTTTGGTTGGTGAAAGTGGTTCTGGAAAATCTATTAGTAGTTTGGCATTGCTGGGTTTATTGCCCGAACATTTACAGGTGCAAGGTCAGGCAGTCTTTGCAGAACAAGATTTACTTCGCCTTAAACCGCAACAATTGCGACAAGTTCGTGGTCAAAAAATTGCCATGATTTTTCAGGAACCAATGACGGCTTTAAATCCGTTGCATCGAGTGGAAAAAATTATTGGTGAAAGTTTATTACTCCAAGGTTGGAGCAAAGAAAAAACGCGTGCCCGGGTGCTGCAATTACTTGCAGATGTCGGCATTCCACAGCCTGAAGAAAAACTAAAGCGTTATCCACATGAATTATCTGGGGGGCAACGTCAGCGAGTGATGATCGCAATGGCGTTGGCACTCGATCCCGATATTTTAATTGCTGATGAACCAACTACGGCTTTAGATGTGACTTTGCAGGCGCAGATTTTGGATTTATTAAAAAGCCTGCAAGTGCGTCGTAATATGGCCATGATTTTGATCAGCCACGATTTGAACTTGGTCAAACAATATGCAGATCAGGTCATTGTCATGAATCATGGACGGGTCGAAGAACAGGGCAGTGTGGCAGATATTTTTAATAGACCGCAGCAAGCCTATACCCAAAACTTGTTGAATCATGATTTTGGTGAAGCTTTGCAGGTTGATGAGTTGCCGACCATTTTGGAGTTGGAGCAGGTTGCTGTGAAATTCCCGATTAAACAAGGCTTGCTGAATCGGGTTAAAGATTATGTGGTTGCGGTTGAGCCGTTAAGCTTCGAACTTCCGCAAGGTCAATCGATTGGTATTGTTGGTGAAAGTGGTTCGGGTAAAAGTTCATTGGCACTTGCAATTGCACGATTGATTGAAAGTGAGGGAAAAATTGAACTACTTGGGCAAGATCTGAATCAACTGAATGAACGCCAATTGCGTCCCTTACGTCAGCAGTTTCAAATTGTATTTCAAGACCCGTTTAGCAGCTTAAATCCACGTTTAAATGTGGAGCAAACCATTGGTGAGGGTTTGGCATTGCAACAATTGTCCAAGCCTGAAATCATCCAGCGCATTGATGAAGCTCTAAGCAAAGTGGAATTGCCTGTGAGTTTTAAACAACGCTATCCGCATGAATTGTCGGGTGGGCAACGTCAACGGATTGCATTAGCACGCGCGTTGGTGCTGCGTCCTAAACTGTTAATTATGGATGAGCCGACTTCTGCCTTAGACCGTACCACGCAACGTGCTGTCGTGCAGCTGTTACGCCGTTTGCAGCAGCAAGAACAGATGAGCTATTTGTTTATTAGCCACGATTTGCAAGTGGTGAAAGCACTGTGTCAAAAAGTGTTGGTGCTGCATCAAGCGAAAGTCATGGAATTTCAAGATACTGTACAGTTATTTAGCCATCCGCAAACAGAATATACCCGTCAATTGATTGCTGCCAGTGAGTATTAAACCTTCAATATTTTTAAACAGCTATTTCGGCTGGCTGACTTGTTTTACCATTTTGACAATAAGATTTGTCAAAATGGCATTGACCTGTTCCGAAAAATCTTTAGAGTAAAAAAGACCAATAAAACACAATACGGAACAGTGTATGAGCCATCTTGCCGAAACAATTCAGATTCGTAATACCATGTTTAAAAATCGCATCATTAAAGGCGCGATGAGTGAGGCGCTTGCCAACACGGCAGGGCAGCCGAATAGCCTGCATTTAGGTCTATATGAAGCATGGGCAAAAGGTGGTTTGGGCTGTGCCATCACTGGCAACGTAATGGTCGATTTACGTGCCAAAAATGAACCGGGTGTTGTGGGAATTGAATCAGACCGAGATATAGAAAAGCTCAAACAGTGGGCAGAAGTTGGTAAACGTTATGGCATGGTGCAATTGGTACAGTTGTCACATCCTGGGCGGCAATGTCCGAAAGGTTTGAATAAAGAAACGGTTGCACCTTCGGCTGTGCCTTTTAGTCCAAGTTTAGCTTTGAGTTTTGGTACACCACGTGAACTACATGAAGATGAAATCCTCGATATTATTCAGCGTTTTGCCAAAGCTGCACAGATTTGTGAGCAAGCGGGCTTTGAAGGGATTCAACTGCATGGTGCGCATGGCTATTTGATCAGCCAGTTTTTATCGCCACTGACCAATAAACGCCAAGACCAATGGGGCGGCAATATTGAAAACCGTATGCGCTTTTTGATGCAAATTTATCAAGCGGTACGTGCAGCGACCTCAGACAATTTTATTGTATCAGTCAAACTAAACTCTGCAGATTTTCAACGTGGCGGCATCACTGAAGAAGAAGTGATTAGCGTGTTTAAAGCCATGGATGAAGCAGGTATAGATATGATTGAAATTTCAGGTGGTACTTATGAAGCACCCGCGATGGCAGGCTCTAAAGCTGATAAACGTAAACCAAGTACCATTGCCCGTGAAGCCTATTTTTTATCTTTTGCGGAATTGATTCGCAGTCAGGTGAAATGCCACTTAATGGTGACAGGTGGTTTTAGAACGGTAGTTGCCATGAATGCTGCTTTGGACAGTGGTGCATGTGACTTTATTGGGATCGCCCGACCATTTGCGGTAGAAACCGATTTAGCCAACCGTTTGTTGGCGGGTCAAGATGTACGTTACGGGATCGATAAAATTAAAACTGGTATCCCGATGATTGATAAAATGGCAATTATGGAAATTATTTGGTATGCCGCGCAGTTCAAAGCAATTGCACAAGGCAAGCGTCCAAACCCAAAACTCTCGCCTTTAAAAGTCTTTTTCAAATATTTAAAAGGCAATTTAACTGCGGTGATTAAAGGACAGGTCAACTCACGTAAATCAGCTTGATTCGTATTTTTCAAACCTCAGTGGACGGATTCAAAGCTTAAACTATGGTTTTTGAATCAGTCCGCACAGATTGAAATATAAAACTAATGCGTTAGATAGCAAAAAGCCCAAGTCATATTGATTGGGCTTTTTGTTGAGATGTAAACATCTCGAATATGGCGTCCCTACGGGGATTCGAACCCCGGTTACCGCCGTGAAAGGGCGATGTCCTAGGCCTCTAGACGATAGGGACAAATAGAAGTTTATATTTTTAAACCATGTAACAACCAATGCAGTTGTTGAGAATATGGCGTCCCTACGGGGATTCGAACCCCGGTTACCGCCGTGAAAGGGCGATGTCCTAGGCCTCTAGACGATAGGGACTTAAAAAAATATCTACTTCTGAAATTGGCGTCCCTACGGGGATTCGAACCCCGGTTACCGCCGTGAAAGGGCGATGTCCTAGGCCTCTAGACGATAGGGACGTTTCAGAGGTGGGCGTATAATAGGGCGTATAAGGGGGGGTGTCAAACGCTTTTCTGCAATAATTCTGAAAAAAATGTTCAACTGAATAAAATTAAAACTATTCTGCTGTCGTGATACGTTTGAAGCGGTAAAAATCATGCTTTTCAAGTTATTTTTAAATGGACACATTTATTAGAGCAGCATGATTTTCTTTGTATTTTGCAGTATTCATTGCTAATCAACACAACTCAAAAAACAAGGCAATCCGAAGATCGCCCCTATTGTTTTACATCATCGCTAAAAAAGCATTATGATTTTTTGTGATAAATCATGTAATAACTGAGATAGCACAACACAATAAAAATCATACAGCCAATAAAACCTGCCAGCATTTCAGGGTCAAACACCATACTTAAGCAAGTAATAAAACAGAACACAAAACCTAAAATAGGCACTATTGGAAATAGCGGTGCAGCAAAACCTAAGTCCTGCACGGTTTTACCTTGTTTATACCATTGGCGACGGAAGTTAAACTGGCTTAAACAAATGCTCATCCAGACCACGACCATGGTAAATGCAGCCACACCCAAGAGGTTTTTAAAGATGGTTTCAGGCGCAAATTGTTCAGACAATAAACCTGGCATTGCACCGAGCATGGTGACCATGACTGCAATATAAGGAATACCACGCGCATTCACCTTAGAAAAAATCTGTGGTAATTGCTTTTGGTGTGAGAGCGACCACATCATTCGTGAAGCTGCAAATAAACCTGAGTTCGCTGCAGAGAGTAACGCTGTGATAATCACAAAACGAATAATATCTTCCGCATAAGGAATACCAATCTGATTAAACACCGTTACAAAAGGACTGCTGCTTACACCTTCTGCAGCCAAACCTGCAGCCTGATGTGGTAGCAAGGCACTAATCACCACAATGGTACCTACAAAGAAAATCAACAGACGGAAAATTGCGGTATTGATTGCTTTAGGCACGTTTTTGGCAGGGTCTTTGGTTTCACCTGCGGCAACACCAATCAACTCTGTACCTGAAAAGGCGAAATTAACAATTAACATGGTGGCAAAAATAGGGAATAGCCCTTCAGGAAACCAACCTTGTGCGGTTAAATTGCTAAATAAAGGTGCAGAGGTATAACCTTGATAAGACACAGCACCTAAAATTGCCATTAAACCCAAAACGATAAAGGCAATGACAGTCACGACTTTGACCAAAGATAGCCAAAACTCAGATTCTGCAAACAAGCGCGTGGAAATCATATTCAAACCAAATACAACGCCACCAAAAATCAGTGTCCAAATCCACATGGAAATATGCGGGAACCATTCCTGCATTAGCAACGCAGCGGCGGTAAATTCTGTGCCTAAAGTGACCGACCACGTGAGCCAATATAACCAAGTGATGGTATAGCCCGTGCCAGGTCCAATATATTGTTTGGCGTATGCCCCAAATGAACCTGAAACAGGCATGTGTACGGCAAGCTCGCCCAAACACAGCATCACCATATAGGCAATTAAACCACCAAAAATATAAGCGATGATGGCGCCAACGGGGCCTGTTTGTGCAATGACTTCACCTGAGCCTAAAAATAGACCTGTGCCAATAGCACCGCCCAGTGAAATCATAACCAAATGTCGAGTGCTCATCGCACGTTTTAAAGGCATAGTATTGCCTTGATGCACAGCATCATTTTGATGATTCGATGACGGCATAAGTGATAGGAGAAAAAATGAAATGAAGCGAAGTATTGTAGAGAAAAACTACAAATCTGCAATCTTGAAATAATAAATTTGGATTAGAAATGATCGTATAGCACGATAAATGGCGTCCCTACGGGGATTCGAACCCCGGTTACCGCCGTGAAAGGGCGATGTCCTAGGCCTCTAGACGATAGGGACGTTGCGAGGTGATGCGTATATTATGAATTTTTAGCGACAGTGTCAAACCTGAATCTAAAAAAACTGCCGCACTATTTGTTATTTGCTTAAAAAATAATACATCTTTAAAAATAAATCAGTGCATGTAAATTTGAATACGGTGCATCATTTTAATGATCAGGGGTTTGATATTGCTTTTCAGTGGTTGTTGTTTGTGTGGCTGCGGGTTGAGTGCTTGGTTTAGGTTGAGCAGGCTCACGATTCACAATATAAAGATACAACGCAGAAGGCGCGAGAATGACCAAAACCAAGACAATTTTTTTCAACATGGCAGAATCAATAACACAAATTGGAATATTGCCATTATAACCAAAGCCAGCTCAAAAGACTGCATGCATAAAAGCTGATTCGCAGTAAAAATCATTTTGATGCTCAGTCTTGTGGTTGAAAAGCACGAATCAAAACCACAACACTAAAAAGAAAACAGGACGACAAACGCAGTCTGTCATCCTGTAAACATCTCAATGTTCGAGTACAAATCGTATTATTGATCTGTGTTGAGTAAGTTCTCTACCATGTGCGGCGCAAGTTTATTTAGAATAAAACAAAACAGCTCTGCAGTTTTTTGCGTATCGTATAAAGCTGAATGAGCTTCTTTGCCATCAAACTCAATACCTGCCTGAATGCATGATTTTGCCAGCACCGTTTGACCAAACATCACCGCACTTAAAGTCACTGTATCAAACACTGAAAAGCTGTGGAATGGGTTTTGGTTTTTCGTGCCTGTGCGGGCAATGGCTGCTTGTACAAAGCCTAAATCGAAATGCGCATTGTGACCGACCAAAATGGCATGGGTACAATTCTGTTGGCGACGCACTTCATTGACTGATTTGAAAATCCGTTTTAATGCGGTTTTTTCATCTTCAGCCATAGCCATACGCATAGGGTTGAAAGGATCAATCCCAATAAAGTCCAACGAACGACGGTCTAAATTTGCCCCTTCAAACGGGTTGATATGCGCATGATACGCTTCACCTGGTACAAATTTGCCATCCGCATCATAAATAATTGGAATGGCAGCAATTTCCAACAAAGCATCGGTTTGGGCATTAAAGCCTGCGGTTTCCACATCAACCACCACAGGCAAAAAACCACGAAAACGTTGCCCCATCACGGGCAAAGTTGTATCTGTCACACTTTTCTCCATTGAATGGTTTTACCCGCATATAACGGAATAATTTGTTCACCATCCAAGTAGTCTAAACTGGTTGGAATGATTTGCTCTTCTTTCACCAAAGTAATGGTGTTGGTATTACGCGGCAAACCATAAAAATCTGCACCAAAGAAGCTTGCAAAGCCTTCTAAGCGGTCAATACGTCCAACTTGATCAAAAGCTTGTGCATAAAGCTCAATTGCCGTAGGCGCACTATAGCAGCCTGCACAGCCACATGCATTTTCTTTGGCATTTTTTGAGTGCGGTGCGCTATCTGTCCCTAAGAAAAATTTAGGATTTCCGCTAGTTGCGACTTCTAATAAGGTTTGTTGATGGGTTTGACGCTTTAAAATAGGCAAACAATAGAAATGCGGTTTTACGCCACCTACTAACATATCATTACGGTTAAATAATAAATGTTGTGGGGTAATGGTTGCTGCGACATTACGGCCTTGTTCTAAAACAAATTGCGCTGCTTCAGAGGTCGTAATGTGTTCAAGCACCAATTTTAAGTTTGGAAATTGTTGTAATAATGGTGAAAGCACTTCATCTAAGAAACGTTTTTCACGGTCAAAAATATCGACATGATTGTGCGTGACTTCGCCGTGCAGTAATAATGGCACTTGTTGTTCTTCAAGTTGCTCAATCACCGCATATACTTTACGAATGTCGCTCACCCCATTGTCTGAATTGGTGGTCGCGCCAGCAGGGTAAAGTTTAATGGCATTCACATGCGCAGAGGCTTTAATTTTCTTGATTTCTTCGGGAGAGGTTTGATCGGTAAAATACAACACCATACGCGGATCAAAATTTACACCTTCAGGGACGTGTGCCATGATGCGTTCACGATACGCTTCCGCTTCTTCTACCGTTTTTACTGGTGGAACAAGGTTAGGCATACAAATTGCGCGTGAAAATTGCTTGGCAAGATCGGGAACAGTACGTTGTAGTGCTAAACCATCACGTAAATGAGCATGCCAGTCATCTGGCTGGATAAGAGTAATCGTATTCAAGGCGCTGCCAGTCTGAAAAATAAAACAGATGATAATCTATAAATGTTAAAATGGTAACGTCGAAAGCCATAAAAAATAGAAATGCCTGAATTAATTGTTTCGACATTGTGTTATTTTTAAACCACTAAAAAAATTATATTCAGGTTGTTACAGTTTTGCTGTGCAACAATCGTGATTAAATGGAATTTAAAGCATCCATGGAATACAAATATAAGTTAGCCAAGCTACAGTACGACAAAGAAAAAAATGAAGAGTTGATTAAACGTCAACGTAAACGTGCGGGGCAGGTTTTTCCGAAACAACTGGAAGTTGAGTTTTGGCAACAGCATCTTGAACAAGCTCGGCACAACATTAACCAATATTTTTGGTCGGGCGTACTCATCTACTTTATTATCACTGTGCTGATGATTACTGGGGATTATTGGATTATTGATCGTAATTTTTTTAAACACGATTTTATCCACTCTTTACTAGGCTTGGTCAATGGCGCGTTTTGCTTACTGACCCTGTTCTTTTTTGCTCATTATAAAATTTTGCGCCCGTATTATGCCTATGCCGCCATGGCTATGATTTTTTGGGCTATCGTGTCGATGACCTGGCTGACCATGACGGTGCATACCGAAGTATTTAGACACCAAGCCATAATGATCATTAGCATGATTTATATTATGGGTTTTGTACTGACAGGGGTGAAGCCGTTTCACATGCTGCTGACAGGGTTAATGGCAGCCGTGGTTGCCATGATTATGCTATTAACTTTGTATATTCCAATTGATGTGATGGTGATGGGGCGGGTGTTGGTTGGCAGTACGGTAGTGGGTTTTTTAATCAGTAAAATGCTGTGTACCCGTGAGCGGATGATTTTTTTGGTCATGCACCAAGCCCGACTTAGTGAAAAAATTAACCGTATTCATGCCGAAGAATTGTTACATTTAAGTCAGCATGATGCGCTGACCAAAGTATCCAATCGACGTACTTTTGATGAAATGTTGGACAGCTATTTTGAACAGGCTCGGCATGATGAAGCGCCATTGTCTTTACTCTTTATCGATGTCGATTTTTTTAAAAAATATAATGATCATTATGGGCATCAAAAGGGAGATGAAGTCATTTCAGCGATTGCCAAATCCATTAAAGACTCAATTCGTCACATGGATTTTGTTGCGCGTTATGGTGGTGAAGAATTTGTGGTGTTATTGCCAGAAACCGATGCGCATGGTGCGTATGCTGTGGCTTCCAATATTTTTAAAGCGGTTGAGCGTTTAGCGATTCCACATAGTCAATCTTTGGTTGACAGTAATGTCACCATCAGTTTGGGCTTTACCGTCTATAAAGGTGAGGCGGACATTTTTAAAAGCGATTTCTTACAACGTGCAGACCAAGCCTTGTACCGTGCGAAACAGTTGGGACGTAATCAAATTTATTACCACACTTTGCAGGTGGAAGAAGTGCTGTAAATTTTTCTATTGCAGCTTTCATTTAGTATGAATTGTTTAGTCCTCATGTTTAAACAAACATAAAAAAGCCGCTCAATTTGAGCGGCTTTCGATTTCACAAAATCATCACCAAGTGATTATTTGTTTTTGTCTTTCAATTGTGGCACTGCAGAACCTGAACCAATCGACAATAAGCCAGAATTGGTATAAAGACCCAATTTAGCGCGTGTATCGGTAATGTCTAGGTTACGCATAGTTAACTGACCAATACGATCCATTGGCGTAAACATTGAATCACCTTTCTCCATAGTTAAACGCTCAGCTTCATAAGTGAGGTTCGGAGATTCAGTGTTCATAATGGTATAGTCATTACCACGACGTAATTCTAAAGTCACTGTACCAGTAATTGCTTTAGCCACCCAACGCTGCGCAGTTTCACGTAACATTAACGCTTGAGAATCGAACCAACGACCTTGATACAATAAACGACCTAAACGTAAACCGTTAATGCGGTATTGTTCAATCGTATCTTCGTTGTGAATACCCGTAACCAAACGCTCATAAGCAATGTGCAATAACGCCATGCCTGGTGCTTCATAAATACCGCGAGATTTTGCTTCAATAATACGGTTTTCGATTTGGTCAGACATCCCCAAACCATGACGACCACCAATACGGTTCGCTTCAAGAATCAACTCAACAGGGTTTTCAAAACGCTGACCGTTTAATGCAACTGGCATACCTTCTTCAAAGGTAACCGACACTTCTTCGGCTTTAACTTCAACGTCATCTTTCCAGAACGCCACGCCCATGATTGGATCAACGATTTTGATGCCAGCATCTAGGTACTCAAGGTCTTTCGCTTCGTGTGTTGCACCTAGCATGTTTGAGTCAGTTGAATAAGCTTTTTCTTTTGACATTTTATAGTCAAAACCATTGTCGATAAGGAATTGTGACATTTCCGCACGACCGCCTAATTCATCAATAAAGGTTTGGTCTAACCACGGCTTATAAATTTTAAGCGCAGGATTAGTCAATAAACCATAACGATAGAAACGCTCAATATCGTTACCTTTATAGGTTGAACCATCACCCCAGATGTTTACGTCATCTTCTTTCATGGCAGTCACTAGCATTGTACCTGTTACTGCACGACCAAGCGGGGTGGTGTTAAAGTAAGGCATACCGCCTGTGCTGATATGGAATGCACCACATTGAATGGCAGCAATACCTTCCAAAGCCAACTGCATACGGCAGTCAACCAAGACTGCTTTTACCGCACCGTATTCTTCAGCTTTCTTTGGAATGGCATCATAGTCATCTTCATCTGGCTGACCCAAGTTTGCGGTATACGCATATGGTTCAGCGCCTTTTTGCTTCATCCACAATAAAGCAGCTGAAGTATCTAGACCACCAGAAAAGGCGATACCGACTTTTTTGCCTACTGGTACATTCTGCAAGATAGTTGCATTATCAGTCATTGCTAGTCCTAACTTTTTTAAAATAGGCACCACATTTGGTGGCCAAGGAGAATTCTAAACTGCAAATTATAGCACTCTTTAAAATGCTTGTTTTCGTTAAAAAAGCGCATTTGATAAAAAAATCAGGTTCAGGCTTAAATTTTCATTTAGAAATGGCAAACTTGGTATAGATGTTGAAGATCAAAACCTGCAATTGGGATGGTGCAGAATAAAATCACTTTTACTTTTGGGCGGTTTTATATCAAGTTTATATCAAGAATAGTTAGGGTCTATTGCCAAGTTTCATAACGCAATCTGAGAAAGTTTTAGCCACATGAGCAAGAACAAAGCACTGCTTTGTTTGCTGCGCAAGGGGACAAGCATATTTTTTTCTGCTATTGCGTTATGAGTCAGTCATTTAGAATGACTAAATTTCCTGCCTCATGCCTTATATCAGCTAAAAAACCTTGCGAGATATATCTCTCACGTCGCAAACATAGAAGAAGTGTCAACAGACCCTATAAATTGACGTTTGCGCCACACAGTCGAACTTTAGAGTCATAAACAGTTTATAAAAATCGGTTAAAGTATTCATGCAACAAGTTGCAAAGCTCATTATATAAGGACTCATCATGACAACTCGCTATGCAAATATTCTAAAACCATTACATTTAGGATTTACCACCATTAAAAACCGTGTCGTGATGGGTTCAATGCACACGGGTTTGGAAGATCGTTTTTATAATTATCCAAAACTGGCTGCTTATTTTGGCGAACGTGCCAAAGGTGGCGTGGGTTTAATTATTACAGGTGGTATTTCACCTAACCGTCAAGGCTGGTTATTGCCTGCGGGCGGTACTATGAATACATTGGGCGATGTTGCACCACATCGATTGGTGACACATGCCGTACATAAGCATGGTGCGAAAATTTTAATGCAAATTCTGCATTCAGGACGCTATGGTTATCAACCATTTGTGGTGTCTGCAAGTCCGATTAAATCTCCAATTTCACCATTTAAACCACGTAAAATGAGTGAAAGACAAATTTTAAATACCATTGAAGATTATGCGAAAACAGCTAGTTTAGCCAAAATGGCAGGCTACGATGGTGTCGAAATTATGGGTTCGGAAGGCTATTTACTGAATCAGTTTTTAAGCCGTCATGTGAATCAGCGTGAAGACCAATGGGGCGGTACGATTGAAAACCGTATGCGTTTTGCTTTAGAAGTAGTCAAAGCCATTCGCGCCGAAGTGGGTGAAAAATTTATTATCTGCTTCCGCTTGTCGATGCTGGATTTAGTCCACGATGGCAATACCATGCACGAAGTGATTACCGTTGCCAAAGCCTTAGAGCATGCGGGTGTGAACTTGCTCAATACAGGGATTGGCTGGCATGAAGCGCGCATTCCAACCATCGTGACTTCTGTGCCACGCGCAGCTTTTGTTGATTACACCGCAGAAGTGAAAAAACACGTTGAGATTCCTGTAATTGCATCCAACCGTATTAATATGCCTGATACTGCAGAAGAAATATTGGCAGCGGGTAAAGCTGATATGATTCAAATGGCACGACCATTGTTGGCAGATGCGTTTTGGGTCAATAAAACTGCGACCAATCGTGTCAATGAAATTAACACCTGTATTGCCTGTAACCAAGCGTGTTTAGATCATACCTTTAAAAATCAGCGTGCGACTTGTTTGGTCAATCCGCGTGCAGCCTATGAAACTGAATTGGTCTATGAAAAAACCAAGCAACCGAAGCGTATTGCAGTTGTCGGTGGTGGTGTTGCGGGAATGTCTGCTGCTACAGTTGCTGCTAGTCGTGGGCACCATGTGACTTTATTTGAAGCCAGCAACGAAGTGGGCGGTCAATTCAACTTGGCAAAAGTCGTGCCGGGCAAAGAAGAATTTCACGAAACCATTCGCTACTTTAAAGTGCAAATTGAAAAAACTGGGGTCGATTTGCGTTTAAATACCAAAGTCAACCGCGAGCAACTCGAACGTGAAGGTTTTGATGAAGTGGTCATTGCAACAGGTGTAGTACCACGTGCTTTAAAAATTGAAGGCAGCGATGCACCGCAAGTATTGTCTTATGCAGAAGTATTACGTGGTGCACCTGTTGGACAAAAAGTCGCTGTGATTGGTGCAGGCGGTATCGGTTTTGATGTGTCGGAGTTTTTACTGAAACCTGAACATCAGCCACAACCGCAGCCTTTGGCAGATTGGCAGCGTGAGTGGGGAGTCGATCCGAATCCTAACTATGTGACTGAAGGTGGTATGCTTGCTCCAGAAGTTCATCCCCCAGTCCGTGAAATTTATTTATTGCAACGTAAGACGACAGCTTTAGGTGCAGGTTTGGGTAAAACTTCAGGATGGGTACATCGTGCACAGTTGAAAAAACATGCGGTGCGTATGCTACGTGGTGTGCAATATAAAGCCATCAGCAATGAAGGCTTGTGGATTGAAATGGCAGGTCAAGACCAATTGTTACGTGTAGATAGCATTGTAGTCTGTGCAGGGCAGGAATCGGTTAAAGATTTAATGCCTGCGGCAGATGAAAATACTTTGGCTAACTATCATATTATTGGTGGGGCGAAGCTTGCTGCAGAGTTAGATGCAAAACGTGCGATTCGTGAAGGGGCTGAATTGGCTGCTAAACTTTAAAAAGTGAGGTGGCTATGCTGTTGTTTTGATGAACTTTAGCGCTGATTTGGTGAAACAATATTCACTTGAGTGCTTGAGTGGTATTTTTTACTTGTCATCAAATCAAAAGCTTCGTATCATGGCCCACATGGAAGCGTGGCAGAGCGGTTTAATGCACCGGTCTTGAAAACCGACGAGGGCGCGAGTCCTCCGTGAGTTCGAATCTCACCGCTTCCGCCAAATTTTAAGATAAGCCCTTGTATTTGCAAGGGCTTATTTTTTGTCTGTAGTTTTACCCCTCAACCTACCCCTCATCAAATTTTGGATTGGATTGATTTCTTTTGGTAGTATTTGGAAGATTAAGGAATATAGTTTAATAAGCTGTATTTAAATCTAACTAAATTCTTATTCAAACATTTTTTAATTATAAATATTTTCACTCCCCATTTATTTAGCTTGCTTGACGCTCTACAGCGTGCAGATTATCCTTAGTCTGCTGACCTACATCGTCAGCGGGTTTTGACAGACCCATTAACAAAGACAATATGTGAAATCTGATTTTGCATGTTGTGGACCCGTTCGTCCCCCTTCTTTGCGGTAGGGCGGAGGGGGGACGCGCTTGCGCGTGCTGGTTTCTTTGTTACCAGTCTGTCAACCCTCTTTCGTTCTGCCACCATCAATTGACAGTGATTTGGCAGGATTCTTTTAAAACAAAGGAGTACGCCATGCGCTTACATCAATACTGTCTTTTATATTTCTCTTTTTTATGTGTGCCCGATCTACACCACAGGGGTAATGTGACCTGATGCTGTGTATTTCATGCATTGCTGTGTCGATCACTTTCTAAGAATAAAACTTTTTCAAGTACATATTACCGATATGAAGATGAATCTCTCATGCTGTTTTTGAGGGGCATAGGTTTGTGTGCTTTATCGTCTATAACACTTCAAAAAACATAGATATTCATTTCAACATTTATGACATGGGGAACACTGCGTCTGATTAAGACCAAGACCAGTGATGCCTATAAAAAAGAGAAAATGATGATGTTTAAAACTTTCCTAAAAACGACCCTGATTTCATCACTACTTGCAGGCGCATCATTGGCGCAGGCAGGCTGGTTTGCACAAGCCAGTGAATCCTACCTTGTTCAAGCACTTCATACAGGCGGTGGGGTTTATCAATGTCTTTATAAAACCAATCCTGGCAACCGTGGTTGGCGTAATTTTACGGTGAACTTTCAAGGTGGTTGTCCACGCTTTGTTCACTTTAATGCGCAGAATGGTCAAGTCACTGTGCCCAACTAAATGAGGGGAACATTCAAATGAACCAAAAAACCATATTGGGCTTGGCGGCAATCTTAGCCCTGACCTTGATCAGCATCGCAGGCTTCTACTTCTTTAGCCCTAAACACCCAACTGAAAAAACGGTTCCAGCCAACACTTCTGAGGTCAGCTCTGCACAACCTTTAGAATCTGCCAATTCAGAAGCAGTATCCACTGAGATTGCAGCAGCAGAAGTGGATGGGATTGATGTCAAAGAATTGACCACGGGAAGCAAAAGTCTGAGTCCATCAGATCATGAGCCTGAGCTGCTGAGTTTTGAGTTTGATCAAAACCTTAAGGCTGTGGATACCTTACTGTCGATGCTGCCTTATGATGAACTGCCTGAATTTGAGCAGGACAATATAGACAAGTATCAACGCTATATCTTCGCAAAAGCCGCAAAAGATACAGGCAAATCAGTGCAAGACTTTAGCTTGCAAGAACATGGCGCACTGGAATCGGAGCAAGCGGGTAATCGCTACTACGTTTATAAATTTGATAACGGCACAGACTGTGAAATCCATCTGGCCAGCATTGACTTAAATACAGGCGATTATGGCGTGAGCTATAACTACTGCTAAGGATGAACTTGATGAAGCAACTTTTAAAACCCTTGCTCTTCGCAGTGACTACAACGACAGGCATCATGTTGAGTGGCTGTAATGCTGGCCTTGATCCAAACACGTTTACGGTCGAACTCGATGTAATTGATACCAGTAACTGGTATGCCCAAAATCAATCCGCTACGGTATTGACCATCCGTTCCAATATTGCAGAGCCTATCGATGTCAGCCATGTTTCTGTCAATCATGGACAATGTCGTTATGAAGGCTATCGTCGATCGTTGGAATATCCGCAGCACTTTAAGATGGGGCAACGTTTAAGACTAAAATTAACAGACTGTAGCTACAGTAATGTGGTGCAGGTTGATGTCGAAACAGATAAAGGCACTGCAAGCTATAGCTTTCAATAACCGTCTTGCATTCTAAATGTTAAAACACAGCATTTAAATTTAGATGAAACACCAAATCAAACCGTGTCCTCAATGGGCACGGTTTTTTTATGCCCTCAATTCAGCTTTTCGTACCCAATTCATTTAACAAGGAATATTCAATGTCCTTAATTCAATGCCCCTATTGTCAGTCCACCCATGTCAGACAGACTGATTCAAGTCATGCAAACGCCAACTATTTCGAACAACTGCAACGCTGTATTTCACCGACACAGATGGCGCTGTTCGGCATGCAGCTTGCCAAAAAGGCAGGATTCCCGCCTTTTACAGGCGCAGCCATCGGTGTTGTGGTGGGTGGTGTATTGGTTATTGTCAGTCAGTACTGCTATGAAAAATTTTACAGCAATGCCGAGCAGTATCTCTGTTTGGATTGCCAACAAGCGTTTGCATGGGTGCCGTAATCGCATCTCTGACTTTACACGGTTACATCTTTGAATAGATGGATTGTTTAAACCCTTACAGCACATTTCTGCATCTTTACATCTTTCACTTTTATTTGAGGAATAATCAAAATGGCACATCAAATTGAACAAATGGCTTATGTCGGTGAAACCCCGTGGCATGGTTTAGGTAATCAACTCACGCAAAACCAACCGATTGAAGTCTGGGCCAAGCAGGCAGGCATGGATTGGCGCATTGAATCATCCAATGTCAGCTACATGGCTCAAAACTCACGTGGACAAAGCATCATCATGCCGTATGAAGAACAACGGGTACTGTATCGTTCAGATACCCATGCCCCTTTATCGGTGGTCAGTCAGCGTTATCAAGAAGTCCAGCCAATGGAAATTCTGGAGTTCTACCGTGACCTGACCGAGCAATCAGGCTTTGAGTTGGAAACTGCGGGTGTCTTAAAAGGTGGGAAAAAGTTTTGGGCTTTGGCACGCACAGGCCAAACAGCAGAATTGAAAGGTGGAGATGTCAGCAATGGCTATATTCTATTGGCAACCGCATGTGATGGCACTTTAGCCACCACTGCACAATTCACCAATATCCGTGTGGTGTGTAACAACACTTTAGCCATTGTCTTGCGTGGACAGAGTTCCAATGCAGGCGTGGTCAAAGTACCGCACAGTACCAAGTTTGATGCCGACAAGGTTAAAGATCAACTCGGTATTTCAGTGAAAACATGGTACGACCACATGTATGAAATGAAACAACTTACCCAACGTAAAGTCACTCAGAAAGAAGCAGCAGCTTATTTTGATGCGGTATTTAACAACAATAGCCTAAGTGCGATGGAACAGGAGGATAACATCATTCAGTACTACCGTAATGTCGCGTCCCAAGCCAATCCACAGCCCAATAAAACTGAACCGAATGGACGTGCCATGACCAAAGTCATGAATATGTTTAACGGTCAGGGACGTGGGGCAGACTTATCTTCAGCCAAAGACACCGCCTATGGACTGCTTTGTGCGATCACCGAGTTTGTCGACCATGAACGTCGAGCGATGAGTACCGATCACCGCCTTGATTCTGCATGGTTTGGTGCAGGCGCAGCATTGAAACAACGTGGATTAGAGCAAGCATTATATCTTGCAGCCTAAATTTTATCTTGTATCCCTCTTTGCCACATCTTCGGATGTGGCTTTTTTTATGCCGTTTTTTAGAACGTATTGAGATGAGGAACATCACATGAACCCAAACATGACCACAACACCAACAGTGCATCACAGCACTTTAACTACAACCAATTCAACTGCTGTCGTTGATTCAGGACGGCTACATCCACCACCAAGCCCTTCAAAACGTAGTTTAAATGCCAAACGTCTGATCAACACCAAACAACTGGACTATCAAGCATGGCTGGAAGTGCGTAAACAGGGAATAGGCAGCAGTGACGCCGCAGCCGCCTGTGGCTTGAATCCTTATATGTCGATGCTAGAACTGTGGATGATTAAAACAGGACGGGTACAGCAAAATATTGAAGATGAAAGCTCAGGACATGCACCTTTATATTGGGGCAAGCAGTTAGAACCCTTGGTCGCAGAATACTACAGCATGCACACCAATAATAAAGTCCGTCGGGTTAATGCGGTGTTACAGCACCCTGATCCTGACAAAGCCTTTATGTTGGCGAACTTGGATTATGCCGTAGTGGGCAATGAAGACGTGCAAATCCTAGAATGTAAAACTGCAGGAGAATATGGCGCCAAACTATGGAAGGAGGGCGTTCCTCTGTATGTGCTATGTCAGGTACAACATCAACTGGCGGTGACAGGTAAGCACGCGGCACATATTTGTGTGTTGCTGTGTGGACAGGAAACCAAAATCTACAAAGTCAGTCGTAACGAAGCCCTGATTGAACAAATCATTCAGGCGGAACGGCTGTTTTGGGAATGTGTAGAAAATGATGTTCCACCAGCAGTGGATGCCAGTGAATCGGCAGCCAAAGCTTTACAACAACTCTATCCTGAACATACTCCACTGAGCTGTGTTGATCTAACGGAGGTCCAACTTGCCAATGAACTGTTTGATCAGCTCATCAAAATGAAAGAAGAGATTCAGCACAAGCAGGAACGCTTTGACCAGCTGAAGCATCACATCCAAATGCTGATGAAAGATGCTGAACGCGCCACCTTTGCCAATGGCTCGGTGGTCTGGAAGAAAGCCAAGGATTCCATCAGTCTGAATACCAAAGCATTGCTTCAGCACCAGCCTGAACTCATCGAGCTTTATCCACTTCAAAAGCAGGGCAGTCGTCGATTCAACATCTATACCGACTAGCCTGTTGCAGTCCATTTAATTAGCGAGGTGCAAAAACTGTTCCTCGCCCTCCATTCGCTAGGAATAGAGGGCAAACGGTCGCGGCTTTTGTAGCGAGCTATATACATATTTCTTGAATCAGGTGATCTGCAAAAAGCTGGATGATCTGTACAAAATCAAATTGAGGAAAATAAAATGATTAAAGGTTTAGCGATTACACCACCGGCTCTGGGACGTATCAGTATTGGTCGGGTAGTAGAAAAGAATGGCAAACGCCTACCTGAAAAAGATGATCAGTTTACCATTACTTCCCAGATCCAAAGCAAAGAAGGTTGGGTGAAACATCCACTGGATGAGCAATTGCGTAGTCAAGCACCGAATCAAAAGTTACGTAGCATCCCTGTACGTATGATCTTCAACGATCCTGAATTGAACTTACGTGCCGAGTACAGCTTGTTTGACAGACAGACAGGTCGTCCGATTTGTGTTGGGAATGGTCAAACCTGCCAACGCATGACATCACAAGGCGTAGAGCAGCATCCTTGTCCATCACCCGACTTATGCCCACTTGGACAAGGCGGGCACTGTAAGCCTTATGCACGCCTGCATGTCAATTTAGGTGAAGCCGATGAGTTTGGGACTTTTATTTTTAGAACCACAGGCTTTAACAGTATTCGCACTTTGGCGGCACGTTTGAATTACTACCATGCAGCATCAGGTGGTTTATTGTCGTGTTTACCATTGCAGCTCACCTTGCGTGGGAAAAGCACCACCCAAAGCTATCGTCAGCCTGTGTATTACGTGGATTTAACGTTACGGGAAGGTGTGGATTTGCAAACCGCGATTCAGACAGCCAAGGAGATTGACCAACAGGGGAAGCAGGCGGGGTTTGATCAGGCGGCATTAGATCAGATTGCGCGGCAGGGTTTTGCCAATGCCAAATTTGAGGTGCATGCAGAGGAGGGGATGGAATTGCTGGAGGAATTTTATCCACACAGTGACAGTGCTGTAGATACGGAGCATTCAGTGCAATTGAGCTATGTGCAGGAGATTCAGCAGGGGTTGCAGCAGAGTGTTAGAGCTGTGAATTGAGCACAGTTGAATTATCTAGTCAGCTTGGTAAGTCAATTAATGGACTCTGAACAAGTTGGCTAGTCACTAATTGAAGGGAGCTTCGGCTCCCTTAATTTTTTTGTTATTCAGGAGTGATAATGCAGGCTTCAAAAATAGCGATCAGTCCATCTAGCCAGCAGTTGAATCCATCAATATTGGCCTGAATCCAAACTTCTTTATTGTCAATTTTATCCCATTGTACGCCATAGCCGCAGTGGGCGAGTAAATGCTCAAAGAAAATACGCTGGGTGCGTCCATTGCCTTCACGAAATGGGTGAATGACATTAAGTTCACAATAAAAATCAGCGATTTTTTGGATAAGTGCTGGTTTTGCTAAACCTTGAAAATAGTGCTGCTGCTCAAGTTGCTTGAAGAGCTTATTGGCTTCAATTTCAATACGCGGGAAGGTACAAAAGCGGGTATCGCCTTTGGCAATATCCACTTGTCTTAGTTCACCTGCCCAGACATACAGGTCTGAAAAGAGCTGAAAGTGAATGGATTGCAGGTATTTGAGATCGTAAGGTGGCTCCGCATACTCAATGCGTGTGCTGGCATACTCAGTCAACTCCAGTTCTGCCTGTTGCAGAATTTCAGCATCCTGAATGTTCAGTTTGTTTTTGAGGACGTCCGAGTCCGGGTAACAGTAAATGCTGTCACCCATTTCACCATATTTATCCATAAGGAAACCTGATCACGATTCCGAGGTCTGTGAGAATTTCTTATATTTCTGTAGAATCTGAGCTTTACTTAATGCCGGTGCGGTTGAGGACGGGTTAATGCCTTCCAGCTTTAAACTGGCTTGATAATTCTGCAAGCGCGTAGCTTGGATATATTTTTTTTTCTGTTCGAGAGTGTTTAGCATTTCGGAATTTCCTTGAACAAAGGTAATGTAAGCCTAGTCTAGCAGATGGGCTTATAAATAGGCACGGCTTTCAAAAGCAGGGTTGTAGCGTTATGGTGGATGAACCTTCTATGAGAAAAATCTGAAACCAGACGACAAAATTTGTCGCCTAACTGTCATGCAATAAATGAATAATCAACAATCTGCTTTTAAATAATATAATATTATCCAACAGTTAAAAAATTATCAGTATTATCTCTAGCAACCGAAGTGTCGCCAGATACTGATCACAGATAAGAATTCAGGAATTGATTCACCACTATGACCAACAATAACTTTTCTCAAATCGCTTCTTTCATCTGGTCGGTTGCCGACCTACTGCGTGGTGACTTCAAACAATCGCAATATGGTCGCATCATTCTGCCATTTACCTTGTTACGTCGTCTGGAATGTGTACTGGAAGAAAGCAAGGCTGCGGTATTGGCGGAACATGAAAAAGTCTCCAAGCTGAAACTGCCAGAAGAAGCTCAAGAAAAGTTATTGCTGCGTGCCACCAACGGTCTAGCCTTCTTTAACACCTCCCCAATGGATCTCAGCAAAATGGGGCAGAGTGATATCAAGGCCAACTTAAGTACCTATGTGCAAAGTTTCTCTAAAGATGCCCGTGAGATATTTGAATACTTTAACTTCATCGAATTTGCAGGCTTACTCGATGATGCCAACCTTTTGTATAAAGTCGTGCAAAAGTTTGCCACCACGGATCTGAGTCCAAAGAACGTATCCAACCATGACATGGGCTTGGTGTTTGAAGAACTGATCCGTCGTTTTGCCGAAAGTTCTAATGAAACGGCTGGGGAACACTTTACCCCGCGTGACATCGTACGTTTGACCACGGCACTGGTGTTTATGGAAGATGATGACGTGCTGACCAAAGACGGCATTATCCGCACCATTTACGACCCGACTGCGGGAACAGGCGGCTTCCTGTCTTCAGGCATGGAATATCTGCATGAGCTGAACCCGAATGCCGTGATGCGTGCCTTTGGTCAGGAACTCAATCCGGAATCCTATGCCATCTGTAAAGCCGACATGCTGATTAAAGGGCAGGACGTGAGCCGGATTAAACTGGGTAACACGCTGTCGAATGACCAGCTTGCTGTGGATCAGTTTGACTACATGCTGTCGAATCCACCCTTTGGCGTGGACTGGAAAAAGATCGAACAGGACATCAAGGACGAGCATGAACAAAAAGGCTTTGATGGCCGTTTCGGTGCGGGCTTGCCACGGGTATCGGATGGTTCACTATTATTCCTGATGCACCTGATCAGCAAGATGCGTGATGCCAGTAGTAGCGAGAGCGGTAGCCGCATCGGGATTATCCTGAATGGTTCACCGTTATTTACCGGTAGTGCAGGCAGTGGCGAAAGCGAGATCCGTCGCTATATTTTAGAAGCCGATTTGCTGGAAGCCATTATTGCTTTACCGAACGACATGTTCTACAACACCGGGATTGCCACCTATATCTGGGTACTCAGCAATAAAAAAGCCGCTGAACGTAAAGGCAAGGTACAGCTGATCAATGCCTCAAACCTCAGTACTAAAATGCGTAAGTCGCTGGGTTCAAAACGTAACTATCTGACTGAAGCTGAAATTGCCACCATTACCCAAAATTACGGTGACTTTGTCGCGGTAGACACCTTGGCGCAGGATGGCGAAACCGAACAGCAAAAACCATTCGCCAGCAAGATTTTTGATAGTCATGAATTTGGCTACCGTCGCGTGACCATTGAACGTCCATTACGTTTATCGGCACAGATCACGGATAGCGCGATTGCTGCATTACGTTTTGCGCCAAAACCGTTTAATGCCGTGATGCAAAGCATCTATACGCAATTAGGCACAGCATTTGGTAAAGAATGGACAGCTGAAACTTACGGTCAGTTGCAGGACGTTGCCCTTGAGGTGCGTGCCCTGATTAAAGCGGAATTCCCTGAGCTAAAAGAAAAAGACATTAAAGAGGTACTGGACAGCAAAATCTGGCTATTCCAGAAAGCCTTGATGGAAAAAGCCCAAGCCTTACAGAATGTGATTGGCACTGAGCAGTTTGATGATTTTAACCAGTTTGATGAAATGCTGAAAAAAGCCCTGAAGCAGGCCGACATCAAGCTGGATGCCAAAGAGAAGAAACAGCTGTTAGATGCCATCACCTGGAAAAATCCTGAAGCTGAACCGGTGATTAATAAAATTGTGAAACAGGCGGAAAACCCACTATATGGCCAGTTCAGCTATCAAGGCAAAGTGGTGGAGTTTGTGCAGGATGGGGATTTACGTGATGCGGAGAACATTGCACTGAATCCAAAAGTCAGTACCACGGAACTGATTGAAGATTACTTCAAACGTGAAGTACAGCCACACGTGCCCGATGCCTGGATCAATGCTGACAAGCGCGATGAAAAGGATGGTGAGATTGGCATTGTCGGTTATGAAATTCCGTTTAACCGTCATTTCTACGTGTACCAGCCGCCACGTGATTTAGCTGAGATTGATGCGGATTTAGATGCGGTGAGCCGTGAAATTATGGCACTTCTACAAGAGGTGCATTCATAATGGCAAAGTATCAGAAATACGCGGAGTATAAGGACTCAGGAGTTGAGTGGTTGGGGGCGATTCCTGGTCATTGGGGAGTTACTCAATTAAAGCGGCTAGGGAAATTTATTACTGGAATGACTCCATCAACTGCGGTGGAAGCTTATTATTCTGATGAAATAACAGAATATGGATGGATAAGACCTGAAGATATTTTGGAAGAGTCTGAAAAAGTGGAACCTACGAAGTTTTTAACAAAGCTTGGATGGGAAACACAGCGTACTATTCCTGCTCAATCAACGCTAATTTGTTGTATAGGAACTATTGGAAAATTAGGATTTTTTAGGAAAGAGAGCAGTTACGAATCAACAGATCACAGCACTTGTTCCTGATGTTAGGGGCTTTTCTAAATATTATTACTATTTATTAACTGCTAGTCGGAATCAACTAGAGCACTTAGCTACAGGCAATGTGGTTAAGATTCTGAATTCTGAACGTTTAGGTTCTTTATGGTTACCTTTACTTAGTAGTCAAAATGAGGCAAGACAAATAGTACATTTCCTCGACCATGAAACTGCCAAAATCGATCACTTGATTGAAAAACAACAACAACTGATCGAACTGCTGAAAGAAAAACGTCAGGCGGTGATTAGCCATGCCGTGACCAAAGGCTTAAATCCAAATGTCCCGATGAAAGATTCGGGTGTGGAGTGGTTAGGGGAAGTACCGGAGCATTGGAGTGTTAAAAAACTTAAATATATTGTTGATTTAGTTGGGGAAAAAGTTGAATCATCAAATAAACAGTATGTTGGTATGGAAAATATATCTAGTAAATCGGGTGTGTTTTTACAGACCGAGGGTATTTTACCTGAGGGGATATCAAATACTTTTAATAAAGGAGATATTCTGTTTGGTAAACTTAGACCATATCTTGCTAAATGTTGGTTGGCTGATTTTTCCGGTATATGTTCTTCAGAATTCCTAGTACTAAGGTCAAAAAATAAGCTTTCACCGATTTTTTTGAACTTATTTTTACTTACAGATCAATTTATTGATCAAGTAAATTCTTCTACATATGGTTCTAAAATGCCTCGTGCAAATTGGGAATTTATTGGAGACTTACCTATACCTGTTCCTGATGAGCAAAGTTCCATTGATATTGCTAATTTTCTTGAAAGACAAACTCAAAAGTATGATTCATTAATAATTAAAGTAAGTCAACAAATTGCATTAATGCAAGAACGACGAACAGCTCTCATCTCAGCCGCAGTGACTGGAAAAATCGACGTGCGCCACTGGCAATCGCCAACGGTTGCTGAGACACTGACGGAGTTAAGCGCATGAGTCTAGACGCCACCCGCGAAAGCATTTTCCAGAACGACATCATTCAACAGATGCTGGCCAAAGGCTGGCAACTCGGTACGCCACAAGGCTACAACCGTGAAACCGCCTTGTATGAGCAGGACGTACTAGATTTTGTGCAACAAACCCAAGCACAAGACTGGCAGAAGTTTCAGCGCATCTTTCCGCAGGATACTGAACGGCATTTTCTAGAAGCCGTGGTTGCCCAGCTGAAGAAAGCCGACATCAATGCCACCGATGAACAGTCACGTAGCTATGGCACTTTAGGTGTGCTGCGTCACGGAGTGAAAACCCGCAGCGCACGATTTTTCCTCTGTCAGTTTAAACCTGAACATGCGCTAAATCCCGATACCTTAGCCAACTACAATAAGAACATCTGCCGCATTGTACCGGAATTGGTCTATAGCCCGTATGCTACGGCTGCCGAGTTACAGGACATGGGCAAACAGGCCAAGAAATGGCGTATTGACTTGGTATTGTTCATTAACGGCTTTCCTGTTGCTACTCTGGAACTCAAGTCCGAGTTTAAACAGGCGGTGCAGAATGCCATGTTGCAGTACAAACGCACCCGCTTGCCGAAAGATCCAGAAACCAACAAGCCTGAACCCTTGCTGATGTTTAAGCGTGGCGCATTGGTACACTTTGCCGTCAGTCAATACGAAGTCTATATGGCGACCCAATTGGCCGGAGAAGATACCTTCTTCCTGCCATTCAATAAAGGCACGCATGACGGTGGCGCAGGCAATGATGTGCCAGAAGACCAGAATCAGTACGCTACGGCCTATCTGTGGAACGAAGTCCTCACACCGGACAATTTGCTGAATATCATTGGACGTTTTGTCCATCTGCAAATTGAAGAAAAAGAAGACTGGGAAGGCCGCAAGTACAAAAAAGAACTGCTGATCTTCCCACGTTACCACCAGTGGAATGTGGTCACCAAACTGATCAATGCCGCATTAGAGGAGGGCACTGGACAGAAATATCTGATTCAGCACAGTGCAGGTTCAGGTAAGTCTAACTCGATTGCCTGGACAGCACATCAGTTGTCGACCCTGTACGATCAACACAATCAGAAACTGTTTGATTCGGTGATTGTAGTCACTGACCGTACCATTCTGGATGCCCAGCTACAGGACACCATCTACCAGTTTGAACATGCCGATGGCGTGGTCGGACGCATCAATAACAAAGAAGGCGATGGCTCCAAATCGGAAAAACTGGCCAAGGCACTGGAAACCTCACAGCCGATTATCATTGTGACCATCCAGACTTTCCCCTTTGTGCTGCGTGCGATTGAAAACAGTACCAATCTGAAACAGCGACGTTATGCGGTGATTGCCGATGAAGCGCATTCTTCACAAAGCGGCTCGACAGCACGACAACTCAAAGAAGTGTTGATGCTGGAAGAGCGCGAAGAGGATGCTGAACTGTCTTCGGAAGATATTCTGGATGCGGTGGTGGCTGCACGTAAGGGCAGTAATAACCTCAGTTACTATGCCTTTACCGCCACCCCGAAAGACAAAACCCTGCAACTGTTTGGCCGTGTACCCAATCCTGAGCTACCGCCCTCCAAGCAGAACAAGCCGGAAGCTTTTCATGTCTACTCCATGCGCCAAGCCATTGAAGAAGGCTTTATTCTGGATGTGCTGAAAAACTATACCAACTATAAAGTGGTGTATAAGCTCAAACAAAAAATTGAACAAGCCGACAAACAGGTCGATGCCAAAAAAGCCAAGATCAGGCTGAATCAATGGGTACGCCTGCATGACCACAACATTTCCCAGAAAGTGAAAGTCATTGTCGAACATTTTAAAAATAACGTGATGGGCTTATTGGGTGGACAGGCTAAAGCCATGGTGGTGACCAGTTCACGTAAAGAAGCGGTGCGCTACAAGTTGGCCTTTGACAAATACGTGACGGATCAGGGCTATAAGTCCATTCAGGCTATGGTCGCATTCTCGGGTGAGGTTGAGTTTAATGACAAGGATACCGACAGCAGTGGTTTAGTCGGGCAGACCTTTAATGAACGCAACATGAACCCGGGGCTGAAAGGGCGGGAAATGCGTAAGGCCTTTGATAGTGATGACTATCAGGTGATGCTGGTGGCCAACAAGTTCCAGACTGGCTTTGACCAGCCAAAACTGTGTGCCATGTACGTAGACAAGAAACTTGGCGGTGTTGAGTGCGTACAAACTTTGTCACGCTTGAACCGTACCTATCCGGGCAAAGCGGAATCTGGCACCTTTGTCTTGGACTTCTTTAACGATCCTGAAGACATTCTTGGGGCCTTCCAGCCTTACTATCAAACCGCAGAATTAGCTGATGTTTCCAATCCAGATCAGATCTTTGACCTGTTTGAAAAGCTGAAAGCTACCAAGATTTTTCTGTGGACGGAAGTCGAGCAGTTTGTCGAAGCCTTCTTTACCAAGAACAAATCCAATGCTGCGATCAGTAATATCTGCAAACCCGCGGTTGAACGCTGGCAGAAACGTTATAGTCAGGCCATCGAAGCCTATAACACCACCCGAGACATGCTGGAACGCTGCAAGAAAACCCATGATGTGGTGCTGATTGCCAATGCCGACAATGCCTTTAAAGAGGCCAAGCTTGAAAAAGACAAGCTGGAAATCTTTAAAAAAGACTTGGGCAGTTTTACTCGTTTTTACGAGTTTATGTCGCAGATCGTGGACTACGACGACAAAGAACTGGAAAAACTTAGTCTGTATGCGCGTAACCTGCGTCCATTGCTGCGTGAAACCGCAACGAAAGACGATGAGGTAGATCTAAGTAATGTCAGTATGAGCCATTACCGCTTGTCCAAGATCCGTCAGCAAGACATCAAGCTGAAAGAAGATGCCGAAGATTTTAAGCTAGAACCCGGCAATGACCTCGGTGCAGCCAAGCCACGCGATAAGAAAGAAGAGTTCCTGTCACAGATCATTGAGCGTCTGAATGATGTCTTTATCACTGATAACCTAACCGATAAAGACATGCTGAACTATGCCTATACGGTACGTGACAAGCTGGCGGAAAATGAGATTGTGATGAAGCAGATCGCCAACAATACCCGTGAACAAGCCATGCTGGGTGATTTCCCGAAAGCGATGGATGATGCCATTCTTGGTAGCAGTGCCGCACATCAGGAACAGATGATGCAATTGCTGTCTGATCCGGCGAAGGCTAGCATATTTGCAAGAGTGATCTTTGATATGTTGAGCAGTCCAAGATGACCGCTAAATTAACCAAGGGGGCAGTTTTTAAATGCTGTTGGGGGGTCATTTTTACATTGCCGCTAACAGCGTAACCAAATTGAAAAGCATCAGGAGCAATTCGATCTACTCAAACACCAACTGCAAGCCAAGATGCAAAACGTAGAACGAGCAACATTCTTAACAGGTTCGGTGACGTGGAAAAAGTCTAAAGACTCAATCAGTTTGGACAGCAAGACTTTATTGAAACAGCACCCTGAATATCTGAAGCAATTTCCACAAAGTAAAACAGGTTCACGGCGCTTCAATATCTTCAGCAATGATGATTGAAATGAATTTAGCCTAAGTAAAATTCACAAGCAAAAATACAAGTCCCACCTAAACATCCCATGCCTCAGCGCATGGGATTTTTTTATGTCCATTTCATTTTTAACCACACAACACATTTAAAGTATAGAGGAAATCATCATGATTAAAGGTTTAGCCATCACACCGCCTATTCTAGGGCGAATCAGCATTGGTAAAGTTGTGGAAAAGAACGGCAAACATCTGCCTGAAAGGGATGATCAGTTTACCATTACCAGCCAAATTCAAGGTAAAGATGGATGGGTCAAGCACCCTTTAGATGAACAACTTCGTACCAAAGCATCCAATCAAAAACTCCGCTCAATTCCTGTACGGATGATCTTCAACGATCCTGAGCTGAATCTGCGTGCAGAGTACAGTTTATTTGATCGTCAAACTGGACGACCCGTTTGTGTGGGTAATGGTGAAACCTGCCAGCGCTTAACTAGTCAAGGCGTGGCACAGCATCCATGCCCATCACCTGATTTATGTTCAATGGCCCAAGGCGGTAATTGCAAGCCTTATGGACGGCTACAT
Source organism: Acinetobacter sp. YH16053 (assembly GCF_013417035.1). Lineage (NCBI taxonomy): Bacteria > Pseudomonadati > Pseudomonadota > Gammaproteobacteria > Moraxellales > Moraxellaceae > Acinetobacter > Acinetobacter sp. YH16053. Next base: position 29,642 of record NZ_VPEP01000002.1, on the reverse strand, counting down.
GTCAATTTAGATGAATCAGATGAGCTTGGCACATTCATCTTTAGAACCACTGGCTTTAACAGTATAAGGACCTTGGCCGCACGACTAAGCTACTACCATGCAGCATCGAATGGTTTACTTTCATGTTTACCGCTACAACTCACTCTTCGGGGTAAATCCACGACCCAAAGCTATCGCCAACCTGTGTATTACGTGGATTTAACTTTACGTGAAGGCGTTGATTTAAAGCAAGCTATACAGACTGCTAAAGAAATTGATCAAGAGAGTAAATCGAGTAGTTTTAATCAGGAAGCTTTAGATCAAGTTGCAAGACAAGGCTTTGCTAATGCGCAGTTTGAAATGGACAACGAGGAGAGGTTGGACTGGGTGGAGGAGTTTAATAGTGATACGGATGAAACTGTAAGTGAAGGAGAAGGACTGGCTCAGCCTGTAACCACAGCAAGAACTAAGGAAAGGTCTAAGCCGAATCAAGGTGAGGGTTTTATGCAGGATATACAGCAGGGTTTGCAGCAGTCAGTTCAAGCTTTAAATTAAACATTTCAATGGAGACAAAATGTCTCCATTGATAGCCTATAAATTATTTAACGGCGGATGGAAGGACAATAATCCTATCATTTGGAATAGGCAATGTTTGTGGTTTTGTTCCTGTTAAAGGCATAAATTGAACAACAGTTTTTTGACCAATACCAGATAATTTAACATCAATATTTTTAAATGCGATGAATCCATTTTCAGCATATATAGGGTTCAGATCTTTATATGTCTCAGGTATGGCTTTGTCATAAGGTGGCTTAACCAGTACAGACGATACTCCAATATTTAGATTAGAAAACCGCATTCCTGCCTCTAAAACTCGACCGGATACACCTCCAACGAGAAGGGGGATAATGATCATAGTTGCTAATAAAGTCAATTTTGTTTTTTTTATATTTTCATGTTGTTGAGCAAGGGACAGCTCATTATTTTCTTGAGTAAAATTGATAGGCTTCAGACGATGATCATGATAACCCGCCCAAATGACCGAAAGAAAAAATGTGGTTGCGAGTAAGCTTAAGAGAACAGTCGGATCAGAATCATATTTGTACATGATGTAAATGAACAGAACACCTAACAGAGCTAAAAGGGCATGAATCATTTCAGGTTTAACAAATTCAATAGGATCAGGAACTTCTAGTACTCCTTTGTTTAATTTATACTGTTTATAGTATTTGTGGATAAATTCAAACAATGGTTTTAAAAAGTAAGTAATGCATACGCCAAGTGATAATAAGCATACGATCATGAAACCATAAATTAAACAAAAGCTTCCAGCAAAAATGATGAAAAGTAGGCTATCACTAATGCTCACTCCTGTTGGAAAGTAATTCAGGTTGTGACAATAGAGGACGAAGCAAAGTGCGCCTAGAAAGGTACCGAGTTTAAACAATAGCGATAAATACTTGGAAAAATCATCAAGTTGAAGATTTGGTTTTGTAGTGTTTGGAGGGTTCATCAAAGTTCATTCCTTACAAATAATTTTTTGGAAATAAACTATGGTGGATAGATGTAGAATAATAAATAGGTTGTTCTTTGATCTGCGACAATATAAGTCGCTAAGCTTAATTTTGATAAAATCACTTTACCTTTAGTATCGGTTTAATTTTAACGCCTGCTAAGCCAACTGTTCAGCAAACTTTTGATCAATATGATCCATTACAAAGATCATCTTTCCATGCTTTATTTTTTTTTGTGTATTTGGTGCTCATGCTTGTGATGGTGTCAGTATAGATAAATACATCAACATGCGAAGAGTGACTTATACCGTAGAGCACACCATTAAGCCATTGAATTACAGGCATCATCGAATAAAAATTTAATTCAGTATCGAAATCATATTTATTTGGGGGTTTACTGACTATTTTTAAAATGCAATCAATCATAAAAGATAATCTAAGTATAGAATATCATTTATATTTTATGCTATTTACAAAATTTCATAGATTTGAAATAATTTAACGTGACATATGTCACGTTAAATTATTATGCAAAATTCAAAGCGATACAAATTTACTCTAACTTGTTTTATAGCAATCTTAGGTGGCATCACACATGCTGCAGAATTAAAAGATATAAATGCAGATCACCAACATAGACAACAACAACGAGATGATGCTTTAGAAAAACAACTACAACCGATTCGTGAAGTACAGACTGGGCTTGAAAAACAGCTGCAAACGCAACCTCAATTGCAATACTTAAAATCTCATAGCGAAGATATCTGTTTTGAAATTAAAAAATTCGTATTAATCGGGGAAGATGCCCGTGAATTTACCTTTGCCATGCGTCCAGTCATTCAGGGTGAATATAATTTAATTGGCCGCTGCATTGGCGTGACAGGCTTGAATCAAGCGCTGGATTTGATTCAAAACAAAATCATCAGCCGCGGCTATGTCACCACACGCGTACTGCTGCCGCAGCAAAATATTGCTTCAGGTGAAATTCAGCTGCAGGTCATTGCAGGTAAAGTTGATCAAATTCAATTTGCCGAAGGTACCTCAAAACGTGCGCATAAATTCAATGCACTGCCGCTCAAATCTGGCGATATTTTAAATGTACGTGATATTGAACAGGGCTTAGAAAACTTTAAACGTGTGCCAACTGTTGAAGCTGATTTTAAAATTCAGCCTGCTGCACAGCGCAGTGAACCAGGCTATAGCGACTTGGAGCTGGCATGGCAGCAGTCCAAACCTTACCGCATTCACTTAGGTATTGATGATGCAGGTTCAGAATCGACAGGTAAATATCAGGGCACAGCAACACTATCTTTAGACCATCTTTTAACGGCACATGACCTATTTTTTGCCAGCTATAACCATGATTTAGGCGGCGGGGATTCGGGCAAGCGCGGTACAGACGGTTATTACCTCAGCTACAGCATACCGCTGAATTATTGGCTGCTCAGTACCAGCTTAAGCCAGTCGGATTATCATCAGACTGTGGCAGGTGCCAATCAAAGCTACGAATACAGCGGCGAAAGCAGGCTGATCAGCGCAGACTTATCGCGTGTGATTTACCGTGATGCACACCGTAAAACGACCGCTTCCTTTGGCGGCTGGGCGCGTGAATCTAAAAACTTTATTGAAGATGTCGAAGTGGAGGTACAGCGCCGTCAAACAGCGGGTTGGCAGGCCAGCTTGGCGCATACCGAATATCTCTCCAATGCAACATTGAATGGCGCAGTGACCTATAAGCGCGGTACGGGTGCATTTTCAGCCATGGCGGCGCCAGAAGAAGAATTTGGTGAAGCCTATACGCATGTCGGCATTTGGCAAGCCAATGCCAGCCTGCAAGTGCCGTTCAAAGCGGGCAATCAAAACCTGCAGTATTTAGCGGAATGGCGCATGCAGCACAGCCAAAAACCGTTGACCACGCAAGACCGTTTCTCGATTGGCAACCGCTATACCGTGCGCGGTTTTGACGGTGAACAAACGCTGATGGCCGATAACGGCTTTTTGGTGCGCAATGAATTGAGCGGCTCTATTCCTAAGCTGCCAATGCAATGGTATGCGAGTATTGATTATGGCGAAGTGGGCGGGCAAACCGCTTATGAACCGAATCCTTTAGTGGGTACCAGTCTGATGGGCGCTGTCGTGGGCTTGCGCGGTCAAGTACTGAAATCAGTCAGCTATGACGTTTTTGCTGGCGCGCCGCTGAAAAAACCGGATGGCTTTAAAACGGATGATTACACTACGGGCTTTAGCCTGAACTGGATGTACTGATTTTTTAGTCCAAGCTGTTTTTTTAAACATTGAAAAAAATATAAAGATTGAAGGGTAAATTGCTGTGAATAAGAATTGCTATCGTATTATTTTTAGCCAAGCGCGCGGCATGTTTATTGCTGTTGCAGAAATTGTAAAAAGCCGCAGCAAGACTGCTGGGCAAAGCGAAGCTATCAACGCTGCAGATACGCCGCAATTTACCCCTCAAACTTTAAAAAAACTTAATCCGCTGAGTTTTGCCGTGGTTAGTTTATTGGGTGCAGTGGTGTATACCGTACCACTCAATAGTATTGCCAATACGCAAATTATTGCCGACAAGTCCGCGCCTAGCTTACAGCAGGCGACCATTCTGAACAGCAGTAATGGTCTCACTCAAGTCAATATTCAAACACCAAGCGCTGGCGGGGTTTCCCGCAACACCTATACACAGTTTGATGTCGGGCAAGAAGGTGCGATATTAAACAACTCGCGCAATAATGTGCAGACTCAGCTAGGCGGATGGGTGCAGGGCAACCCTTGGCTTGGAAAAGGCGAAGCCAAAGTTATTCTCAATGAAGTGAACAGCAGCAATCCGAGTCAACTGAAAGGTTATTTGGAAGTGGCGGGTAAGTCTGCACAAGTTGTGATAGCCAATCCATCGGGTTTGGTCTGTGATGGCTGCGGCGTGATTAATGCTGACCGCTTCAGCTTGGCAGCGGGCCAAGCCGTGGTGAATCAAGGCTATTTGGAATCATTCCGTGTACGTGATGGACAAGTGACCATTGAAGGCAAAGGCCTCAATGGTAGCTTAACGCCGTACACCGATATTTACGCACGTGCCCTGAATGTCAATGCTGGCCTGTATGCCAATGAGCTGACTACGGTACTGGGTCAAAATGATATTGATGTCAAAGACCAAACTGCGCCTAAAGTTAACGCAGTCAATGGTCAGTCTTCTGCACAGAGTGCAAAGCCTGATTTCGCGCTGGATGTTGCACAGCTGGGCGGCATGTATGCAGGCAAGATTTTCTTGGTGGGCACAGAGCACGGTTTGGGTGTGCGTAATGCAGGCTCGATCAATGCCACTGAAAATCAGCTGACTTTGAATGCCAATGGTGATTTAGTCAATACAGGCAACATCATTGCGAATAAAGACCAAATCGCCATCCAAGCGCATAATGTGGCGAATAGCGGCAACATCAGCAGCACAAAAAGCAAAATTCAAGTGGATGCGACAGATATTCAGAATAGTGGGTTGATTGCGACCAGTGATGAATTGAAACTTAATGTACAAGCAAACATCAACAATAATGACGGTGTGATCAATGCGGGACGTATTGATTTGAGTGCACAAAACCTGAGCAATGACAAAGGTCAAATACAGCAAACGGGTCTACAACAACTCAACATCACGGCAAAAACATTAGATAATAGCCAAGGGGTGATTGGACAAGCCACGCAAGACAATACGACTGGAACACAAACAGGCACAACGACACCGCCTGTGACAAACCCTGAACAAAATTCATCTGCACAAGATAGTAGTTCGATTACAGTGGCTGAACCGACTGATGTAACGCCAAAAACATTTGATGCAGGTCAAATTCAAATTGCCCAAGACATTCACAATGTGTCAGGACAAATTTTAAATAATGCAGATATCACACTAAAAGTTCAGGACAGTATTAAGAATATTGGCGGTGAAATCCAACTGCCTGAATTGCAATTCAATGGTCAAAACTTTGAAAACCAAGCGGGTAAATTTACAGCTAAAGTGATCAATATCACTGCGCAAAATGCCAACAACCAAAAAGGTGAAATCAATGCTACAGAAAGCTTTGATTTAACTGCACAACAACTCAATAACAATCAAGGGCGAATACAAAGTGCCAAAGCACTGAATTTAACATCGAAGCAAATTGACAATAGCCAAGGTCAAATACTTGCAACTGATGCTTTGATCTTGAATTCTGACAATACCAATAATACTGAAGGTGTCATTGCTTCAGTCAATGGCGATGCAACATTAAACCTCACCAGTTTAAATAACAATAATGGCGAAATTTCAGCGCAAAATGTGCAGCTTACTGGGCAAACATTAAATAACCAACAAGGTTCACTTCAAGCCAAAGCGGGTGATTTGACCCTAAAAGTAGGCCAAATTAACAATGGTCTTGTGCAAGATACGGCTGGTAACTTAATTGCAGCTAAAAACGTGAATATCACAGCACAACTGCTGAACAGTACTGGACAAATCTACGCAGGGGATACCGTAGATTTAACAGTTCAACAATTGCAACAAGATGGACAATTGGCAGCACTGAATAAAATCAAGGTACAGTCTGACAATATTACGAGCAACAAAGATGCAATTTGGGCATCGGGACTGGAGCAAGACGGTCAACTGAGCAATAGTACTGCAACCCTGAATATCGATGCACAACAAGTACAAATCGCGGGCACGATTTTGTCGGGTGAATCGCTTACAATCAATGCAACAAAAAGTGCTGATTTGAGCCAAAGTGCCACACAAGCCAAAAATATTCAGGCCAATACCCAAATACTGAATACATCGAATGCAAAAATCATTGCTGATCAAGAACTTGATTTAACAGCGCAACAAAGTATCAATAATCAACAAGGTCAATACAGTGCTTCGCAAATCAATATTGCTACTGCACAACTGAACAATGATCAAGGTTTGATTCAGCATACAGGGCAGAATGATTTTATTTTGAATGTTGCAGATCGGATTGATAACAATGCGGGCAAGATCATCAGTAATGCCCATACAACTGAGATCAAAACTACAAATTTAAATTCTGTTGCGGGTGAAATCCTCCATGCAGGTGATCAACAACTTAAAATCACTGCACAAAACCTACAAGGGCAACAAGGTAAAATCCAAAGTAACAGCAATTTACAACTCGAATTGGGCATTGCTAATTTAGACAATGCCACGACTGCTGCTCAGAATATTAACCTTAATGCAACAACACTGAGCCATCAACAAGGACAATTGATTCAAAGTGATGCCAATGGACAGTTGAATCTCAATGTTGCACAGAACCTTAATAACACTGCAGGTGTAATCAGTGCAGCAGGGAACGCTACCCTCAACACGGCTGATTTAAACAACCAACAAGGTGTGATTCAAACACTGACGGGCAAAGACCTAAAGATCAGCAGTCAAAAACTCGACAACCAGTCAGGTAAGATCATTGCAGGACGTGATGCCAATTTACAAGTGAGTGAACTGAACAACGATACGGGGACAGTTTATGCCGATGGCAAATTGGATATTGTTGCAACACAAAACATCGCAAACCAACAAGGCTTAATTGCATCACAACAAGCATTGACCTTAACTGGACAAAATCTCAATAACCAAAAGGGGCAAATCCAATCCGAACAAAGCGATGTTACTTTAAAGCTCACTCAAAGTATTAATAATCAGTCAGGCAGTATTCAATCTGCACAAGTCTTGAATATACAAAGTCCACATTTAGACAACCAGTCTGGGCAATTGATTTCGGGTGCAGATAGCCAACTTAACGTGGCAGAACTAAATAACCAAGCAGGTACGATTTATTCTAAAAAACAATTAGATGTAACAGTCTCAGGAACAGCGGATAATCGTGCAGGCACGTTTGCTGCTGAGCAAAACCTCAATCTAAATGCACAACAATTATTGAATAATGCAGGACAAATCCGTTCAGAAAATGCCAATACCACGCTGAATGTAGCGCAAGGCATTGCCAACAATACAGGTTTGATTGCAGCGGCAAAAGATTTGAATCTGACAGCTCAAGACGTTGATTCACAAAAAGGTCAGCTGCAAGCAGGCGCCAATGCTATCGTCCAAGTGAATCATTTAGACAATACTGGAGGTGTCGTTTACGCAGCGGAACAATTACAACTGAATGCTACTGGTCAGTTGAACAATAGCAAAGGTGTAGTGGCTGCAGAACAGCTGGTTGATTTAAACACGGGTTCAGTGATTAACGACGCAGGACAAATCCGTTCACAACAAGATCAATTAAAGCTGAATGTTGAAAATGAATTAAGTAATTTGGCGGGAGAAATATCTGCTGCTAAAAATATTGAAATCACTGCCAATACGATCAACAACCAATCAGGTAAAGTGATTGCGGGGACATCGCTCAATACAACAGCTCAGCAGATTGACAATACGTCAGGGACAATTTACGCCCAAGGCCAACTCAATCTGAATGTTGCAGATCGTCTGAATAACCAGTCAGGTACTCTAGCTGCCAATCAACAAGTACAGATTCAAGCGAAGAATTTAAATAATAATGTTGGCAAAATCCGTTCAGAACAAAATCAACTGGATTTAACAGTACAGCAAACCCTAGATAATCAGTCTGGTGAAATCTTTGCAGGCAGCAATGCCAAACTGAATGCGACAACACTGAACAACCAACAAGGGCGCATTTACGCTAAAAATCAGCTTGATTTAACAGCAGGGCAACTGAATAACCAACAAGGACAAGTCTATGCAGCAGGTGCTGCAAATGTCATGGTACAAGGTGATATTCAAAACCAAAAAGGCGTATTGGTTGCAGGGCAAAGCCTGAATGTGCAAAGTAGTACCTTGGACAATACCGAAGGTACTTTACGTTCTGAACAAGCAGATTTAACCGTCAATGCACAAGGGCAATTGATCAACCAACAAGGTGATATTTATGCTGCGCAGAATCTCGGCATAAATAGCAATGGCTTAGTGAATACTGCTGGACAAATTGCTTCACAAAATCAATTGAATGTTGACACCAATCAACAACAACTCAGTAATCAAAGCGGTAAAATCATTGCCAAAACTGTAGATTTGAAAACAGGAACATTGGACAACCAAACAGGTTTAGTCCAAGGTGAACAATCCGTTAAAGTTGATACCCAAAATCATGCCTTGCTGAATAGTAACTCAGGCGATCAGGCAGGTATTCTCAGCCAAGGAAGCCTTGAGATTGCAAATGTTTCACAGCTGGATAATATCAGCGGCTATATCGCAGCAGTCGGCTCAGCCAATATCGCTACACAAAATCTGAATAACAATAAAGGCCAAATCAACAGTCAAACAGATTTAAACATTCAACAGCAAAGTTCAGGTGGTCGTATTGATAACGTGGCTGGGCAAATTCAGGCACAGCAAAATGTGAACTTGAATGCAGACACGATTAATAATACTGGGGTGGGTAGCCATATTATTGCAGGTGAAAAACTGACTGCAACAGCGAACAACGTCATCAACTCACAAAATAAAGACGCAACTGTGCTGGGTGGATTAGATGCAAAAAATATTGAGGTCAATGCAACTGTACTCGATAACCAATCAGGTGCAATTCGTGCTAGTGAAAATGCAACACTGAATATTCAAAATCAACTGAATAACCAAGCAGGTTCGATCAGCAGTTTAGATACTCTAAGCATTGGTACGCCGAATAAAACACTGAACATAAATAATACTGGTGGTGAACTATTGGCTCAAAAACAATTGAATGTTAAAGCCAATGAATTGATCAATAAGGGGAAAATTATTAGTGAAGGCAATATTGATATTGACCTAAAACAAAGCTATACCCATACCAAAGATGATCAAATCTCTGCTAACGGTACATTGAAGCTGAATACTGACAATGATTTAGTGAATCAGTCAGAATTAACCGCGGGTCAAAAAATAGAATTAAGTGCCAAAAATATTAAGAATGAAGCAGGAGCAAGCATTTCATCCATTGAAACACATTTGACAGCGCAAGATACCGTACATAACCAAGGTTTAATCAATGGTGAGTTGACGCATATTCAAGCGGATAGAGTATGGAATGATGGTGCACGTATTTATGGTACACAAGTTTCAATTCAGGCCAACACCTTAGACAATAAATCCAATACAGCAGGTACAGGTGCAGTGATTGCATCTCGTGGGGATATAGATCTAGGCATTGGAACGCTCAATAACCAATCAGGTGGTGTAGTTAAGGAAAGCGCGCGTGATAATGCCTGGATTTTTAGTTCTGGTGATTTAAATATTGGCGGGAGTCTGGACGGGAATTTAAAAGCGCAAGGCAGTGCTAATACGTTGAATAACTTAAGTGCACGTATTGAGTCCCTCGCTGATATGACGTTGACCGCAAATACGATCAATAATATTAATCAGAATTTCCAGACTGAAATTGTACAGATCGGTGATGTTGAAAATAAAGTTTATATTCAACCTGAAGGTAAAACGACAAAGATTCCTAAAGAAAACTTAATTTGGAAAAGTTGGAGTAGGGCTGGCTTATATAAATACGATACAACACCGAATATTTTACCTGAAGATGTAGTGTTGGGTGAGACACCAATACCTGAGGTGGAGTCAATCAATTGTGTTGGAGAGGGGGAAGATGAAAGCTGTAATGTAAATTACAAGAAAGATGATGCTGTCTGGGCATATTTTAATATTACAGCACCACCGAAAGATGCACCTGAAGCACCAACGATGGTTGAGCCTGTGGCGCCAACTGGGCAAGCAAGTTGTGAGGTAGGTGCTGGATATGATGCCGCTGCATGTGCAGCCTATCAAACGGCCTATACACAATATGAAAAAGATAAAGAAGCGTATGTCCTTGGCTTAGCACAATATAAAAAGGATTTAGACGCATGGGGTGAGGTAGACGAATCGGCTTATCAAGCCCTAAGTGATGCCATTGATGCTTATAATGAACAATTTAGTAATACACAAGTAAAGAAATGGACGCAATACGAAGTTAAGGAAACCCACCTAAAAAGTGAGGTTAGCCATTCGGCACCGGCAGAAATCGTTGCTGGTGGGGATATTCATCTCTATGGTGATGTCTTTAAAAACGATAAGAGCGTTGTACTAGCTGGTGGTACATTGAATGTACAGCTTAATCAAGGGGTAGAGCAAATTGATGGCAAGGGTGTTGAAATCACTCAGCAAGCGGGGACGAGCCAATATACCTATTCCAAATGGCGTGGTGGATTTAAACGATATCATCAGCGTAAATGGGGAGATAAAATTGCTTACAATCCAGCTGATGAAGTAACAGAAATTGATTTACCTGTGAATCAGTGGCTGGGAAATGTCAAAAATCATACGTCTAATCAGAATATTTCAAATGTCACAGCTGGGACAGTGACGACCGATACAATTGCAGTGGTGGGACCAGAGCAGCAAGTGGATCGTCAGCAACAAGGTCAATCTAATCAAGTGACCGTTGATGGTGGTCAAAGCACTTCGGTAAATGGTCAAATGGCGAATGTACCGAATTCGCTGAATCAATTAGATGTGAAGTCTAAAAATGATCAAGAAATAGAAGCTGAGCAACAACAGGCTCAATCTGTTGATGCGGCAAAAAATCTACAAGCAGGAGATGCAAATACTTCAGCGACCAAAGGCCAGGATGAAATCAAAATTCGTTCTGTGTCGATGGATTTCATTGATTTACCAAGCAATGCATTATTTAGTACAACCCAAGACAGTCAGGCACAATATTTAGTCGAAACAGACCCAGCATTTAGCAACTATAAAAAATGGTTATCTTCGGACTATATGTTGGATGCCATGAATATTGATCCAGCGATGAAGCAAAAACGTCTGGGTGATGGTTACTATGAACAACGCTTGGTTCAAGATCAAATTGCTCAACTGACAGGGCACCGTTTCTTACAAGGCTATGGTAATGATGAAGAACAATATAAGGCATTGATGAACAATGCCTTAAGCTTTGCCAAACTTTATAACTTAAGACCTGGGGTTACATTGACTGCAGCACAGATTGCACAATTGACGACAGATATAGTTTGGTTAGAAGAAAAAACCGTCAAGCTTGCTGATGGTACAACGACGACAGCTCTTGTTCCTCAAGTCTATGTGAAGGCAAGAGCAGGGGATTTAAATGGTGATGGTACACTGATCAGTGCAGATCAAGTCAAAATCCAAGTAGAAGGTGATGTTCTTAATAATGCAACTATTGCTGGGCGTGAAGTGATACAAATCTCAGCGGATAACATCACTCAGTTGAGTGGTCGTATGCAGGCAAACCAGATTGATTTAAAGACGACAAAAGATTTAAACAATATTGGTGGAACGATCACTGCTGTTAATTCTGCGAGTTTAAATATTGCTGGTAATTTAAACCAGCGCAGCACAACACAAAAGACAGCAAACCAAGTTGGAGAAAGTGAATTTACTCGCGAAGGATTTGATCGTAAAGCAGGTATTTACATTACAGGTGTACCACTCACTCAGATGAGTAATAACACAGAAAATTTAAGTACTACACTGACTATCCGGGTAGGTGGTGATACGACTCTGAAAGGTTCAGAAATTGTAAACAGCAATGGTTCGAGTACTATTAAAACCGAGGGTAACTTAAATATTGGTGGTGTAAACACCTCGGTTAACAATCGTGGCTACGCAAATAAAGATAATTTCAATTACGAGAAAAAGCAGGAAGATATTGGTTCAGTGATTCAGAGTGTTGGAGATACACGCCTACAAGCTGAAAACATCACGGTGAAAGGTTCACAAATTTCCAGTGAACAAGGATCGGCCATACTATCAGCCCAGCAAAATATTGATATTTCAGAAGGTAGAGCGTTATCAGATACAGAGCAAGCATTTAAAGTTAAAGAAAAAAGCACATTAAGTACGACGGTACGCCAAGGTCATGTACGCAACATGAGTGATGAGGCGATCGCCAGTACTATTGATGGTAAAAATGTCATTTTAGATGCCCAAGATATTGATATCCGAGGCAGTAATGTGGTGTCAGATGAATTGACGCAAATCCAAGCCAAAGAAAATGTGACGATAACAGGTGCACAAAATCAATATCTAAACTATTCGGAATCGAGTGTTAAAAAGTCAGGCTTGATGTCGAGCGGCGGTATTGGATTTAGTATAGGTAAAAAGAGTGAATTAACAGAGCAACAAAACACTCAAAAAACAAATACAGGGTCAATGGTGGGAAGCTTAAATGGTAATACCAATATCATTGCTGGTAATAACTATCAACAAACAGGCAGTACAATTTCTTCTCAAAATGGTGATGTGAATATATTGGCACAACAAGTCAATATAGAAGCAGCCAAAGAACAAAGCACCAGTGACTATAAACATGAGATGGAACAAAAGGGACTCACTTTAGCAGTCAATGTTCCAGTGATTACAGCAGTACAGTCTGTGGTTGAATCGACGAAGCAAGTTGGTCAAAGTAAAAATGACCGAGTCAATGCAATGGCAGCAGCCAATGCAGGCTTTGATACCTACAAAGCAGGACAGTCGATAGGGAAATTAAAAGATGCTTTAACTGGTGCTGCCACATTGAACCAATCGGTAGAGGTTGGGGTGAGCCTCACATATGGCGAACAGAAGAGCAAGGAAACGCGCCATACAGAAAGTAATACTGCGAGTCAAAGCCAAATTTACGCAGCTGGCAAAACCAATATTGTAGCGACTGGTGCAGGCAAAGATTCCAACATCAATATTATTGGTTCTGATGTTGTGGGTCTACAAGGTACCCATTTAGCAGCAGACAACGATGTCAATATTAAAGCTGCAGAACAAAAAGTGATTGAAGAGTCAAACAATAAGAGTTCAGGTTGGAATGCAGGTGTCACCATCAGCAACCAAACAGGACTGGGGGTTACAGCAGGCGGCAATCTTGGAAAAGGCAAAGGCAATGGAGCTGATACAAGCTATGTAAATAGTCATGTTGGTTCAAAAGACAGTCTAACGACAATCAGTAGTGGCAATGCTGCCAATATTATTGGTGGGCAAGTCCAAGGTAAGGGCATCCAGATAGATGCCAATGAACTGAATATTGAAAGCTTACAAGATAAAGCGACCTATAAGAGCAAACAGCAAGATATTTCAGGCCAAATCAGTGTAGGGACAAATGGCGGTAATGTATCAGGAAGCTTTAGTAAATCGAATGTTGATGCCAATTATGCATCAGTTAACGAGCAGTCTGGCATTTTTGCTGGTGATGATGGCTACCAAATCAATGTTAAAAACAACACGGATTTAAAAGGAGCCATTATTACATCGACACAAACTGCTGAAAATCTGAAGAAAAATAGTCTCGATACTGGAACTTTGACTTATTCAAATATTCAAAATGAAAGTGAATATGATGCGAAAGGTATCAGTTTAAGTGCAGGATTTAACGCAGGAAGAACTGATTCAACAGGGCAAAAACAGCCGAATACAGTGCCTTCATCGGCAAGTGAAATCGATCAACATGCATCAAGTATTACAGGTGTAAGTAAGTCGATTGGTTTTGGCCTAGACAGTGATAAAGACAGTAGTGTGACTCGAAGTGGAGTCAATACTTCAAATATTACGATACGAGAAACAATTCGTCAGGAAGAGCTGACAGGTAAAACAGCAGAGCAAATCAAATCTGAAATTTTAACGGATGTAACAACTGATACAGCACGAGAAAATAGTGGTGCGCTGAAGAACAACTTTGATAAAGAAAAAGTTCAAAGTGAAATTAATTTGCAGATGGATGTGACGAAAAAGTTTGATGCCAATCGTCAGGAAGCTAAGGCTGAGATTAATAAAAAAATTGATGAAGCGAAGAAAGAAAATCAATCTATTTTAGATAAAGAAAAAAATGGACAATTCTTAACATCACAAGAGAAAGATCAACTTAACACATACAATGAAAAGGTTGATAACTATCAAAAGCTTGGTGTCCTGCTCGATACAATTTCAACAGGATTGTCAGCACCAACGAGTTCAGGTTTAGGCATAGCGGCAGCTACATTAAGCCCTGTAGCAAGTTACGAGATTGGTCAATACTTTAAATCTAATGATGCAGAAGGAAGTACAGCGCATATTTTAGCACATACGCTATTGGGTGCAGCGGTTGCAGCAGCAGGTGGAAATGATGCTTTAACGGCAGGTTTAGCAGCAGGTGGAGCGGAAGCATCGGCACCGTTACTATCAAGCTATTTGTATGGCAAAGAGACAAAAGATTTAACTGCAGATGAAAAATCTACTATTAGTTCGATTGTAGGTTTAGCGGGCAGTGCATTAGGTGCTACAACAGAAGATGTTGCAAGTACCGTTCAGAGCGGCGGTGTTGCTCAGAATGCGGTGGATGAAAATGCTTCCATTGCAGGTGCATATGCTAAGAAAAAAACAGAACAGTACAATGATCTGTGTGCACAAAGTGGTATAGCTGCTGGGCATTGTAGTGAATGGACAGGGCAAAGGATTTTAGGAAATGCTAAAGAATTAGCTATGATTATTGTCCCAACAGAAGTTTATGAGGTTATTCCTGTTGGAAAAGGATATGGAATTATTGCAAAAGGTTCTAAAAAGATTATTGCAACTGTTAAAGATTCTAAGCAAGTTCAAAAAGTTTTAGATAATATTACAGCAAGTCAAAAGGCTAGAAATTCTTCAAATTTTAACTCTTATGTTTCAAATGAGAAAGCATTTACTACTAGATTTGGAGATAATAAGTTATTACAGTCACATTTTGATAAACATGGTAAAGAGTTTAAACAATATGGTGTTAAGAACGTCGATGATTACTTAAACTTTGGACAGAAGATAATTCGTGATGGGAAGAAGGTTGAGTATATTTATAAGGGAGAAAAACGAACAGGTTATGTTGACTTTTTAGGAAATAACTCTCGCGGGGAAGCAAAGTTTGCACTTGTTGGTACTAATTCTAAAGGACATATTACAACAATTCATACTCAGACTGGTAAGGATTTTTGGAGAACAATCAATGGTAATGCACAAGATAAGGTTATAAGGGTAGTAAAATGAAATACTTAGTAAAAATTATTGAACCTGATATTGAACTTGATAATATTTTAACAATCCGGACTTGTGATGAAGTATTAGATGTTTTTGCTTCATATGTTCCAGAAGATATTAATTACAAAAATGAGTATTTGGTTGAATTAGAAGCAACAGTTTTAGATGAATATATTCTAGAGCAATCAGATGAAATATCCACGCTTCGGAAAATTGATAATAGTTTGGGGTATGAAATAATAGGAGTATTACGTAATGGGAAGATTTATGTGAATGAAATAATTTTTGAAGATGAAATTTTGAAAAGTGATTTTGGATATTTAGATAATAAAACAGTTAAATGGACAGTCGATAGAATTAGCCTTTACTTTGAAGATTTATAAGTAATATAAATTGTGAAAAATAAAACTTCTGCTGACATTTTGGTAAATTTTATCCAATGCCACAGGAGTTTGATTTTGAGTACAAAAGTACAACGAGAGATCACTCATAAACGGCTTTGTTGCACAAAGATTTAAAAGACAGCACTCTGCTCATTTGAACAGAACTCAAGTGATCGCTTGAGTATGAGGACGACCTAATTTTGTAAATCTGTTGAAGACTACTACACGTGCATGAATCTCATTGACTTGGCTTTGAAAGTTTCTCGAACTGAGTTTATCCCCATAATAACTTTATGCAATGCATCTTAGTTTCAACCAAACTTCGACGATGATAGCCTGACCATTTTCTGATATGCGTAATCTACTGGCTGTTCCTCAAGAATGGAAATCGGGTAAATTGTATACTATTGAGTTTACTGCAAAGCCAGGTGTACAAGTTAGGGAAGGGATTGTTGGTGATATGTGGAGTACAAATACTAAGGAACGATTACCAGGTGGTGGACATCAGGTTGAATTTAAAACACATCCAGGTAGTAATCCTCAATTGTTTGAAATTGATGAACTTTCCATCAAGGAAATTAAGTAATGATGATAAAACATGTTGTACAAACCACACAGTATGATGATAATAAAACATTTGAATATATTGAATATCCTGAGCTTGATTTCGAAACATCAAAGGCAAAGTTGATTCATTCTCGATATGCAAAAGTAATCAAAAGTGAAAAAAAAATAATTTATGAAGATGGTAGTGAATTTGTATTACCTATTTCAGAAAGTGTTGAAGTATTACCAGATCAGACAGGATTTATGGTGATTTATGGGAAAGAGCCGAGTGGATTAAGCAAAGAGAAAAAATATCCTTGGTTTTTTGATCAGCCTAGTAATGGTGCGATTTATAATGCTGACGGTAGCTTACGTCGACAAATAAAAAGTCCTTGGAAGGATGGATATATCTTCTCATTTGCACAATCATCAATGAAATATCCTAATCTACCAAGTGTTATTTTAGATCATGAGGATAATCCACATGATAGTAGTTTTTATGACTTATATGCTGTTGATATTAATACAGGAGTATTGTTGAAAACTGGACAACAAATACGACGTTGAGTTTTTAGATCAATATGGACCAGAGGTAGGTATATATTTGGTCAGCCTAGATTATTCGTTTGATAAACGATAATTACCACTATGTACTAATGTACCAAGTGCTTATCATAAATATAAAGTGCTTAGACCTTTTCATATAATTTAATTAGTGATTTTGATGGTATTAATGTCAACCGTAATTCATTCTACAAGTGTAAAAAAGAAAGAGAGGAATGGTTAAAACAAGCAGAAAAGATAGCTTATGAACAGCTAGCACAAGCTAGTAAAATGTATGATTATAAAACTAGTAAAGTTTTATCTGGTAACGCACATCAAGTAAATTTTATGTCCAATACAGCTAGGAGTAATCCAGAGTTATTCAAATTAGATTTGAATAATGTTAAGGAAATAAAGTAATGAGTAAAGAAAATATAAAAGAAATATATTACGTTTTTAAGTCTTCAATTAATGCGCAACAAGTAGAAGTTTTAGTTTTTAGTCAGGAAAAATTTGACTCAATCGGGGATTGGAAAAAAATTGATTCTTTAAAAAAACCATTAATTAATGTGGGTACTTGCATCGTTACTGATACGGGGAAAAAAATCATAGACGAATCGGGTACTGTCTCAGTGTTACCTAACCATAAAAATTTAATTCTTATATTTGATAAGAATAACAAGAAATTTTTGTGTCCAAACAATGCTGCGATTTATAATTCTGATGGAACTTTAAAACATCAATTATTATTACCTGAAGAAGGTTTTTGGACTCCTGATGCTGAAGGTTGGTATATACATTCAACTTATTATGCAGATTTTCCAAATTTAAAAGGGTGGGGGGTAATGGTCACTAATAATCATAAGTGGCCAGATTTATGTTTTTGTTTATACGATGGCACACCAAATTTGATTTGGACAAAATATAGTCAAGAACGACGGTGACATGATGTGTGCTGAAATAGTACACAAGAGAAAGATCAACTTAACACATACAATGAAAAGGTTGATAACTATCAAAAGCTTGGTGTCCTGCTCGATACAATTTCAACAGGATTGTCAGCACCAACGAGTTCAGGTCTAGGCATAGTAGCAGCTACATTAAGCCCTGCAGCAAGTTACGAGATTGGTCAATACTTTAAATCTAATGATGCAGAAGGAAGTACAGCGCATATTTTAGCACATACGCTATTGGGTGCAGCGGTTGCAGCAGCAGGTGGAAATGATGCTTTAACGGCAGGTTTAGCAGCAGGTGGAGCGGAAGCATCGGCACCGTTACTATCAAGCTATTTGTATGGCAAAGAGACAAAAGATTTAACTGCAGATGAAAAATCTACTATTAGTTCAATCACTGGTTTAGTTGCATCTGGTGTAGGTACAAGTAATGGTGATATAGGTTCTACAGTGCAAAGTGGGCAAAGTGCTCAGAATGCGGTGGAAAATAATCGGATGCTTAATGTACGCGAAGCACAAGTTCTACAAGCATTAATTAAAAACAAGACTCAAACTGAAAAGAATAAACTTTATCAGGCTGCTTGTTATCTTGTAAAGTGTGCAGAAGGTGTGCCAGAAGATGATCCAAATTATTCTATATTATTAAAATTACAAGATTTAGGAGCGAAGAATGAAAAAGAAATCGAAGCACTTGAAGCGACAGGGTTATATACCTACACTAACTGGGATAATGCAAATGATCTTAGAACAAGAAATGATGAAATTTTCACAAGAGCGGGTGGAGCTGGAAAAATAGTAGGAGGGGGCTTAACTGCAATTGGTGGTGGAGCTGCAGGAGTGGGTTTGTGTACAACGGGTGTTGGTTGTGCTATCGGAGCACCTTTAGCTGGATTAAGTATATACGGTGGAGTTAGCGCTGCAAATGAGGGTAAGGATGCTTTATTTGGATCATATGAATCTAAAGTAGGGCAAAATGTACTTAACTCATTTAGTCCGAATCGTAAAGATCAACTAAGTCCATTAACTCAAGATGCTTTAAACGGAGCAGTAACAGTTGCAGAATCTGTGTTATTAGCTAAAGTTGGAGGAAAACTGTCAACGAAAGTTAATAAACCTGCTTATAATTCCGTTGAAATAAAAAGTCCCTTAGGGGAAAATTTAGGTACCTATAATGCAGTAAATACAGGCCCGTTATCCAACAATTTAGCTGGAACATTCGCAGGTGGTAAGTACACTGAATTTGAGTTGCAGCAAGACACTATTTTGTATAGAGCTGGTGTTAAGGGTACCAGTTTAGGTCAATTTTTCACTAGAGAAATACCTGAAAGTGTAATTCAAACTCGTATTGATAAAGCTGTTTTACCTGTTTGGCCGGGAGGTGCTAAATCACCATTAGATACAACATACGGTATATTAATTCCCAAAGGAACGAAAGTTTATTCAGGGGAAGTAGGTTCACAAAATGGTTTTTATCTTGGTGGAACTCAGCAGATAGTTGTAGTTGAACCTTGGAAAATTCCTGGAGTAAAAGTAATCAGTGAGAAGCCTCTAAAATGAATGAAGTTCAATCTATAAAATTAATCATAAGTGAAATGATCAATTTGCTTGAAGAATTTGACTTAACATATTGGTCAACAGCATTTAAACGTTTTTTGACGGAAATTGATTCAAATTTTTCTCAAGTAAAGCACGATATTTTAAGGAATTATGCTGGAATGGGCTCATTTAACGACATTGTTTTAGAAAAAAATGGAGAATATCCAATTTATGAAAATGACAAATTTTCCAAATTACGGAATGATCTTTATGATTTGTGCTTAGTGTGACTCATTTGAACGTAAATCTATTGGCAGTTAGAGCTAAATTAATAAAAATTTAGACGATGTAAAAAAGATAAGGAAGCAGGAACACTAAGTCAAGCTGAGTTTGACAAGAAACAGCAACAACTTCAAACCTTAGGTAATTCATTAGCAAAACAAAACGGATTTACTGTCATTAAAGGCGGAAAATATGGTTCAAATAATGGATTTGACCATGTTTGGGTTGCGAAAGATGGTAGCGTGACGATACTTTCAGATAGTAAACAAATTACCAATGGCACTGTAAAGTTAGATCCAAAGGCCGCAGGTGGAAATACACAATTATCTAAAGCATGGATTGATGCTGTTATAGATAATCTAGCTCCAAATGATCCAACTAGGCAAATTTTAATTAATGCGGATAAAGCAGGAAAGCTTAAAACAGCAGTGACAGGAGTAGATCGAGCTACAGGGCAAGCTGTAATTATTCCTGTTAATGTACCTGCTAAATCTAAATCAACTGTTAAAAAATAAGGGGGGATTTATGAAAATGAATATGATGTGTGCACGGCGTGAATTTAAAAATGCACAAGAACGTTTTGATCATATGACAATGGTGATCGGAAGTCATTACAAAAATAAAGAGCAGTTATCTTTATCTGCGGAGGACTTAAGTTATTTAAATGAACGAAAAGCTAATCCATTTGCAGTAATGTATTATTTTTCAAGAGAGATTGATGCGCATATGGCAGGTGCGTGGTTATTTGATCAAGATATTAAAAAATTTAAAAAATTAGCTTATGTTTATTCTAAGTTAAGCGTATTGAATAGTGTGACTCGTGATGATCCTATGCCGTTCTTTTTTCGTTCGGGTTATACGAATGTCAAAGAACCGATGTTTCATATGCTGATGAGTGATAGTACTGAAATCAGAAATTTTTTAATTCGAAACATTGAAGAAGTTGCGAATGATACAGAAGATTTAGAAGATGAGTACGACTTAAACCGTCAAATGATTTACAACACTTTACTGATGTTGGAAGGCAAACAATTAGAACGCTTAAAACAACGCAGTCAGAAAGTGCTTGATGCCCCAACGCCTAAAATTAAGCAATTTGCTAAAGAACTTGAACTGAGAAAATATGATTTTCAATTTTACATTGCATTTACAGAACAGGATGTAGAAGGAATGAAAAAAGCATTAGAGCCATTTTTTATTAAGAAAATAGCTCAAGATGCAGCGAAAAATACACTTGCCTATTATGATTTTTATTTACAGCCACAAATTGTCATATACGCAAAATTAGCTTCGATGCATGGTTTTGATTTAGGCATAAATCATGAAATTGCCCCTAAAGAATTAATTCAGTACGAGCCGCTTCCTCAAGAAGAATATCAAGATATTGTCGACTTTATGAAGCCATACAAACTCTCGTATCCGTATTCTTATTTGCAGAATTGGATTGATTACTATGTAAGAAAAACTGATCAACTCTTTCCTTCATAATTCAAGGCGCAACTAGGGTATGAGGTTTGCTTAATTAATTGAATTTTTATGCACGTGCTTGAATTTCATTAACCTAACTTTGAAACCTATTGCACTCAATTTTATTCCCAATGAATTAGTGAAATGTATTTTAGTTTTTATTTCTGATTATTTTTTTTATTTACCTTAAATTTTGGGTATTTTATTATATAAACATGTTGAGTCTACCTCTATGAAGTTCAATCAATACTTAATTCTAACTGTAATGGCTGTAATCACCTTTACGGCAAATGCAAAACCTACACAATTTTATAAACCTTATAAGAATACGAATACTGTTGAGAATATACAGCCTAAAAAATATCTTATAGAATCTGTAAGTGTAAATTTATCTAACAAGGTTAACGCTCCATCATTTTTAACCCAAGATCAAATAGAAGAGCGGTATTTGCAGAATCTGAAAAATGAATTAAAGTCAAAAGGCTTATTGGCCGATGAACTAACAACACAGCCTATCTCCTTGTCATTTGAAATAAAACAGAAAAGAGTTTTTGCTGGAGAAGATTTAAAATTTTTAGGTTCCAAAGCTGTTGGAAAGTATGCACATAGCACTTTGCAATATACATCTACGATGACGTATGACAATAAAGAGTTAGCAAATTATGTATCAGCTGAAAAAATTTCTTTAGGAAAAAGTGGAAGCCTTGGAAAAATTGTTAGAGATTTATCTGGAAGTGGAAAACCAGAAAATGAGTTAGAAGATATCGATAGTTTTGTACAGTTTATAATTGAACAATTACCTCAATAAAGATGAGTGAAATATGAGATTTTTATATGAGTGAATAGACAGGGTGTTTAATAGAAATACGATTGGTTGAAGAAAATTTAAACAAATAGTTGGTTGAATTTTTTGTAGTAAAAATAGCAGTAAAAAATTAAATTTTAAATATTTTATTATTTAATATCAATTAATTGTTTTCTTAATTTGACTGTCACCGCTTCCGCCAAATTTTTAAAAGACCCTTGATTTTCAAGGGTCTTTTTTATGTCTTGTTATTTCACTTATGACCTATATCTGAAAAAGTTAAATATGATTAACTTGGTATAGAGGCTGAAAATTGAGTTGCTTTTGTTTTTACAACCCCTCAACTATCGCAATTGACCCTCTGCAATTAACTGTTCAGCCATTTCTTTGGTCTTTTTTAAACCAGGCATACGGTATTCAGTATGACCATAATCTTGGATTGATTTCCAGCTCCCACCCCAAGTCAAACCTACCGATTCAGCCACCTCACCATACAGTTGATAGCCACGCATTGCCCAAGGATCACGTTCCGAAATAACAATTTTACCATTACGTTTAAAAGCAATATCGGCAGCTAAACCAAACTGATGATAACTCTGATAGCCTTTGGCGCGTGTAGTATTTGGATTAGTCGACAACATATTCTGACGACTTGGACTACGATAACCTTCAAGTAAGACCAGTTCATAACCGTGTTGTTCTCGCATAATTTTAAATACCATCAGCAGACGTTGCTTATAGCGTGGGTTGATTTTGTCCCATTTACGATCCAGTAAAGCAGAATCTAAATGTGCATGGCTATGAAAAACGGGCGTTTCAATACGAGCAGCATCCACGCTGCCCTCGGCGGAATGTTGTGCTTGATAGCTTTGTTCAAGCTGAGTCGTTTCTATGATTGCATCTTGAATCAAAATAGCATCTTCTTCTGGGGGAGGACTGAGCATTTCTCCCTGAAGTAAGGCATAAATTTGTGGGTCAGTTTCTTTTAAATATTCAGCTTCAATTCGTGTGGAATGAATGGGTTGGGTAAAAGCAAAAGTCAGAACACTGGTCAATAAAATTAGCCCCGCAATTAAAATCCACCATTGCTGCACATACCAATGTGATTGTAGTTTGTTGGGTGAAGCAGCCTGATATAAATGATGAATAACGTGCAAAAAATTGATTATTTTAGTTTTACTTTGTGGCAATAAAGACCGTAAACGCTGCCTGCATGTATGCTGTATCTCATAAGACATGAGCAGCATTAATCCGAGTGCAATAGCAACAAAGCAAAAAAAAATCACAAAAATCATAGGTTATTGATCTTCATCTATAGCCAATGGTCTTTGTGTCACCGTAATTTTTAGTGTTGCTTCAGGCGTTGCTGTTTCAGCTTCTGATTGTGTCGATGTTGTGGATTTCGTTGTTGCTGGATTAATTTTCTCAACTTTCGTGATGCGCTTTACTGGATGCTGTGCGGTATTTTCAAAGGGAGCAACTTGCTGTGCAGGCGGCGTTGGAGCGCCGTTTGATGGTGTGTTGTTGGATGTCGGGCGCTCAAAGAATTTATTTAAATCCTTGTCCTTCGGCTGAATGAAATGATGATCTTCACTTAATAAAGAAGTTTCATGATCATCTGTTACAACCTCATCAACCCATGGAGCATGAACCGTGATTGATGGATGCATTTGTTTCTTTTCTGATTCATCTAATATTGGCGAGGTCTGTAGATTAGAGCCATTAAAGTTGTTCACCCATAATAAGAAAATCAGGGTAGAAACAATCAAACCTGCAATAAAACCGATCAGTACATAAAAGCGAGAAGCTAAGGTCTTTTTCTTATGTTGTAAGATGCGTAAAGAAGTCTTTTTTTCCTGTGCCATACATCATCCACTAGGGTAAATGAATTGTGATATGTGCTTCTTCTACAGGTATCGAAATCACATTTTGATAGGGACTTAAGGCATTCTGGCTCTGTTGAGAAAGCATGAATGTTAAGCCAGCGAAAGTCAGTACCGTAAACATGCAGAGGCAAATTAAAATCCAGAAAAAAGGTAATTCATGATGAATCAGATGCATAATTTGATCTGGAATGGCAGCAAATGGAGAAAATGCCGCTTTTTTCCCTTTGAGATAATCAATTTCATCGCCAACACGGGCAACAAGATGATTTAAATTTTCCACCGATTCCAGTCGATATTTCCCTTGAAAACCCAGTAACAGGCAGTAATGCAATACTTCTAATGCTGCTAAATGTTCTTTACCGCGACTACGCAACTGTTCCAAAATTTCAAAAAAACGATAGCCTGCCAATTGCGAACCAAACAGACTCAATTGTAAAGGAATGATGAGCCATGTATTTTGCAAGTCAAAATAGGCATTATCTTGTTGTGTGGCAATGGTTTCATCCATCAGAGCGCAAAAGGCATATTTGGCGTTGTGAATATCATCGGCAGAAAATTGTAAGCGTTTTGCCTGTTGCTCAAAATGACTGAGTACATCCAGAATCTTTTCACGAAACTCACTCGGATGGGTAGGGATATAATGATTACGCAGCAGAAAAACTAAATAAAAGCCATCATGTAAGAGGTCAATTAAACTGGTGGTTTGAGCTGTTGGTAAGGACAGGTGAGATAAGTCTGAACCAATTTCTTCATCATCAAATAAAGAGGGCATGCCGATGGGTTGAGTCATAATTTTTCTCTTAATGATTAAGTACTGCAATCAGTTCGATGCTGATATCTTGGAAGCCTGCGGGCATATACACACAAATTGTTGTGGATTCCAGCATTGGTTGATAAAGCTCATGATGTGATTCAATTTCAAAATAACTGACCCCAGAACGTACTGGAATTGCACTTGGCACTTGGACTAAATGCTGCAATGGAACTGCGGGTAGTGCGGCAATGACACGTTGCTCTACATCAAAGGTACTGCCCACTTTAAAACGTAAAGGCACGACTTGAATTAATTCATGGGTTTGCATTGAGCTGCTAGAAACTGCAAGATACAGTCGCGTATCACGGTCAATCTTGTCAGATTCAAGGCTACCGACCCAATATGATGGGCGGGTTTCTTTCAGTGCAATGCTGAAGTAACGATTGGAAATAATTGTGTCGAGTAAATCTCTTAAGATGAGATCAAGCTGCTGAAAACTCTCTTGTAATTGGCAATGTCGGTATTGTGGAAGATGCTCCACACTATAAGCAGTTGAAAACGTCAGTAATGAGCCAGTTAGACGTAATAATTCTGAAAATAAGCGTTCTGGATGAATCTGTGGATAGTGTAATAGGTGGTTTAATTCGGCATAGGCTGTATTTAAGACATTGATTAGCCAAAAGGAAACAATATCTCCTGAACGGAACTCAATCAGTTTTTGTTCATTTTCACGATTATTGCCCTGAATGGTTTTTATCTTCGCCTTAATGATGTTTAGGCTACGTTTTAAGTGATTGATTAAGACTTCTGAAGCTGAAATATGCAAAAGTGGTGGAATAAATTGGTAATCTAGCTCAAAACTGCCTGAACTATGGCGTTTGAGTTTCGCAATCGGTAGGTATAGAAAACCATCCAGATTTTGACTGGGCTGAACATGCAACTCTAATAACTTAAATGCTGCGCGGCGATGTAAAAAATTGAGTTCAGCAGGGCTGGCATCGGTAAATAAATCATGGGTTTCCTGCAAAAAATTATGATAGCGACTCGGTATTGCCTGTGTTTCATTTGCTATATTTTTTTGCTTGGCCTGCAAAATCGGAAGAGTTAGATACAGCATCATCTCTGTGTTTAAATTCAGGTCATCCAATAACAACGGTGCAGGTAGCAAGTCTTGTGCAGGTGCATGGTAAATTTCACCATCTTGCCAAATCATTTGTACCTCTTGCAGTGCAAGAATATGCGTTGCAAGTTGTGCTTCATCAAATTTTAATTTTTGTATGCCATAGGCATGAGGAATCATGGCACGGATGGTGTGATTCAAACGCTGTTCATGGTAGCGATCTTGAACTTGAAAATGCTGAGGACGTAAAAAT
Source organism: Acinetobacter sp. YH16053 (assembly GCF_013417035.1). Classification (NCBI taxonomy): domain Bacteria; kingdom Pseudomonadati; phylum Pseudomonadota; class Gammaproteobacteria; order Moraxellales; family Moraxellaceae; genus Acinetobacter; species Acinetobacter sp. YH16053. The sequence continues at coordinate 3,568 of NZ_VPEP01000002.1, read as the reverse complement.
AAGCCTTCACCCCAAAGGATTTTTTCTGCTTTAAACATGGTGATTCACTTATTCTGATTGGTATTGATTGTTGGATTGAACGCCAAGCGTGTCTTGTAGCATGTTCAATGGATGTTCATCCTTAATCACCTGCGCTAGCCATTCATGCAAGGGCATTTGGCTCCACTTAATGGTTTTTTCCAGTAAATAGCTGACAGGACTATGCGGTTCATTTTTTTGAAAATATGCTGAAATTTCCTGCAGAACTTGCATGGCGTGTTCACGATTTTCTAGGTGTGACTGTTGCTGTGGTTGAAATGACAGCTGTTGTGCAGTAGACGATTGAATGCTGACTGGAGGTGAAATAGAGGGCGATAAAGCTGTCACTTCTGTAAGTGCAGTGACTGGGCTTTGTTCAAGTGATGCTACTTTATAAATTTTCTTCAGACTAAGATGAATGCTATTGAAGCTTGAATCAATTGCAGCAAAACTTGGCGCATCTAAACCCAGCACATGATCTAGCACCTGCTTTAAGGTCGTCCAGTGCTGTAAAATCTCTGTAAAATATTGATAGTTTTGGCGCTGAATGTCTGGATTTAGCTCCAATACGGCTTGTTCTAAATGAGCCAATTCCGCGGAATGATCCACGCTGCTATCATCACCTTGCTTACGAAGCATGTTTTCCTGATAAAGAAAATTGTCATAGTCGAGTAGGCAATAAAAAGGCGCCTGATTGACCAAGGGAACTTTTTTAATCAAGACGGGCAATTGATTGATCTGTCCTTGTAATAGTCCAATTCGTTGGTCTAAATCTTCATCTTCAATTTCAGGATGGAGCGTTATCCAATATTGCGCGATGAGGCGATGGCTGAGTTCCAGACTTTTACTGATCCCTTCAAAACCAGATAAGTTCGCCCATGCTTCAGCAAGCCAAGTCAGCAAACGAATATCTTTAGTCTTCGTTTGCAGTAAATGTATTACTGTATTTGCAACAAAGTCCCAATCTGCCTGTTTGGGGGCAATGACCCAATCCCCTTGTTCCAGTAAAGTATCATCTTGAGTTCTAGCGAGTTTGATTGCATGAAATTCATTTGAAAAACAATAATCTTCGCCACAAGGCAATTGTGCTTGAATAGGTGCAAGTAAAGATAAAATATCCATATAGCTAAATTAACTCAATTTTAAAGTTTTAAACCGCAGCTTGAGGTTCTGGATTGGAGGCTTGTTTGGTTGTTGGTTCTGCTGGATCTAGTTGATAGTGAATTTCATCATTGACGACATGCATCAAAATCAACTTCGGTAGGCGCTGTTCTGCCAAAGCAACTAAAATATGCGTGGCTAAAGTAGGTAGAATGGTAGCGTTCAAGATGTGGTCGACATTGCGTGCGCCACTATCTACTTCAGTACAACGCTGCAAAATTAATTCAATCACATCATCAGAATATTGAACCTGTATTGCATACTGTTGTTCGATACGCGTAATAATTTTTTCGAGTTTGTGCTGAATAATACGAACCAAAAGATCATCGTGCAGCGGAAAATAAGGTACGATGCGCATTCGCCCAATAAATGCAGGTTTAAATTGTTGAGATAGACTTGTTTTTAAATGCTCAATTAACTTTTCTGCAGTAGGCCAATTTTCTACAGGTTGATTTAAACAGGCTTGCATAATTGCACTCGAACCTGTATTTGAGGTCAGTAAAATCGTGGTGTTTTTAAAGTCAATGCTGCGACCTTCACCATCTTCCAGCATGCCTTTATCAAAGACTTGATAAAATAATTCTTGAACATCGGGATGCGCTTTTTCAATTTCATCCAATAACACGACACTATAAGGGTTGCGGCGCACGGCTTCGGTTAAGACACCGCCTTGCCCATAACTGACATAACCCGGTGGCGCGCCTTTTAAGGTAGAAACGGTATGTGCTTCCTGATATTCAGACATATTAATAGTGATGAGATGTTGCTCACCGCCATAGAGTTCATGGGCGAGGGCGAGCGCTGTTTCAGTTTTACCGACACCGCTTGGACCAATTAATAAGAAAACACCTTGAGGCTTTTGTGGGTCTTCTAATTTTGCTTTGGCAGTTTGAATCCCATGCACCAATTGAGTTAAGGCATACTCCTGTCCCATCACACGTTGGCTCAGTTTGACCTTTAACTTTAGAATTTTCTGGATTTCATCATTGAGCATTTCGCCAACAGGAATACCCGTCCAATCAGAAATAATTTCATGGATGATCTGTGCATTAACACGTTCAAAAACTAGAGGATTTTGACCTTGTAATTCAGCTAAATGGATTCTTAATTGCGTAACTTTATCCAGAACATCTGAGGCGTTTTGCGTATTGAGCTGCTGAATCTGCTGAACCAAATTCAACTCTTGTTGCCACCGTTTTTCAGTATCGGCAATTTCTTGTTCTAGCTGAACGAGCTGTTGTTTGAGTTGTGATAATCGTTCCTGATAAATCGGGAGTTGTTGATGTTCTTGCGTGATAAGCTGCTGTTCTAATTGTAGATTGTGTAACTGTGCTTTGAGGTGATCCAAAACAACAGGTTGTGCATTTTGGGTTAAAGCCACTCGTGCCGCAGCAGTATCTAAAACACTAATGGCTTTGTCTGGAAGTTGACGACCACTGATGTAGCGATTAGATGCTTGTACTGCGCTGATAATGGCTTGATCATCAATTTGTAAATTAAAATGTGTTTGCATGACTGGAATCATGGCACGTAGCATGTCAATTGCGACAGCTTCTGTAGGTTCAGCAACTTTGAGAACTTGAAACCGACGGCTAAGCGCAGCATCTTTTTCAAAATATTGCTTATATTCGCTCCAAGTTGTTGCGGCAATCGTTCTTAATTCTCCGCGTGCTAAGGCAGGTTTCAGTAAATTTGCGGCATCATTTTGTCCTGCTTGACCACCTGCCCCAATTAAAGTATGTGCTTCGTCAATAAATAAAATAATCGGATGAGAGGAAGATTGAACTTCTTGAATCACTTGCTTTAGGCGACTTTCAAACTCACCTTTGACACTGGCACCAGCCTGTAACAGACCTAAATCTAAGGCATGCAGATGCACATTTTTTAAGGCATCAGGTACCAAACCTTGGGCAATTTTTAATGCCAAACCTTCTACAACAGCTGTTTTTCCAACACCTGGCTCACCTGTCAAAATTGGGTTGTTTTGACGACGTCGCATTAAGATGTCAAGCAGCAAACGGATTTCAAACTCACGCCCAATGACAGGATCAATCTCACCATTTTGTGCCTTTTGGGTCAGGTCGATGGTGTATTGATCCAATGCAGGGGTTTTGGGTGCTAATGTTTTTGCTTGAAGTTGATTCGTGTTTTCTGCACATGATGTTTGATTTGTTTGGCTAAAATTTTCACAGCTTTCAGCACAAATTTCTAGAAACTTATGTTTCATGGTATCAATGGGAAATGCTTCAAATAAAGTTGAGGGGTAATACCCCCATTTTTAATTGAATTAATGGGTAGAAAATCTAAAGCCTTGTTATTGTTTAAAAATAGGTGGACAACCATTTACTGACATATGAGGTCGTTCATGATTATAAAAGTACTGCCAGTC